>NZ_JBEXHZ010000033.1:0-66301 GCF_040608315.1 Streptomyces sp. NPDC005195 | reverse complement strand
GGGCGCCCCCCCCCCCCCGCGCCCGCGGGGGGGGCCGCGCCGGGGGGGGGGGGGGGGGGCCCCCGGCCCCCGGGCCCCCGCGCCCCCGGCGGCACCCACGGGTCGGATCAGGTGTTCCAGACCTGGAACTCGGAGAGCTGGCCGGCCGGCCAGCCCGTGTTCGCCGTGAGGTTCACCCGGAAGTAGCGCTGGGTGGCCGCCGTGAACGTGAGGGTGACCGTGTTGTTGGTGGCGGGGTCGAAGGTGTACGTGGCCGACGACTTGATGGTGGTGAAGGCGGAGCCGTCGGTGCTGCCCGACAGGGACAGCGTCTGGTTGCGGGCGCCCCAGCCGGCCGGGAGCTGGAGGACGACTCGGCTTGCGCTCCGCGCGGAACCGAGATCCACCTGCACCCACTGCGGGAAGGCGTTGTTGACGCTCTCCCAGTAGCTGCCCTGGTTGCCGTCCGTCACGTTCGACGACGCGTACACGTCGGCGTGGCCGGACTCGGTGGTGGGCTTCCCGGCCGCCAGGTTCTGGTTCGCCGCGCCGGCCCCGATGCCGGTCAGCGCGACCGTGGTCGTGCCGTTCGACGCGTTGCCGGCGATGCTGAGGTCGCCGCTGCGGGTGCCGGACGCGGTGGGCCTGAACGTGACGTCCACCGTGCAGGAGGCGCCCGCCGCGATCGAGGTCCCGCAGGTGTTCGTCTGCGAGAAGTCGCCCGTGACGGTGACACCGGAGAGGGTCGCGGCCGCGGTGCCGGTGTTGGTCACCGTCACTGTCCGCGCGCTGCCGGCGGTGTTGAGCGCCTGGCTGGGGAAGGACAGCGACGTCGGGTCGGCCGACAGGGTCGCCGGCGAGGAGCCGCCGCCGCTGGGGAACACCTGGAAGCCCGACAACTGGGCGGCGTTCCAGCCCGTGTTGGCGCTGATGTTCACCCGCACATATCTCGCGGTGGCGGCGTTGAACGTGATCGTCGCCGTGTTGTCGTTGGCGTTCGGGTCGAAGGTGTACCCGGCCGAGGCCTTGATCGTCGAGAAGTTGGATCCGTCCGTGGATCCCTGCACCGACAGGGTCTGTGTCCGGGCCGACCACGCCGTCGCCGGCGGAAGCTTGAGAACGGCCTTGCCGATGCTGAAGTTCCGGCCGAGGTCGACCTGGGCCCATTGCGGGAACGAGCCGTTCGCGCCCTCCCAGTACGTCGACGCGTCCGGGTCGGTGAGGTTCGAGGGGACGTACGGACTGCTGCTCGAACTGGCCGTCGCGGGCCGTCCGGCGGCGATGTCGGTGCCGCTGTCGATGCCACTGCCGGACAGGGACACGGTGGTCGGGCTGTTGTTGGCGTTGCTGGTGACGGTCAGGTTGCCGGTGCGCGATCCGCCCGCGGTGGGCTTGAACCCGACGCTCACCGTGCAGGACGCGCCGACCGCGAGGGTGGAGCAGTTGTTGGTCTGGCTGAAGTCACCGGTCGCCGCGACGCCCGAGACGTTCGCCGACGCGGTGCCCGAGTTGGTCACCGTCACCGTCTGCGCGGCGGCCGACGAGCCGACCACCGTGCCGTCGAAGGACAGGCTCGCCGGGTCGGTGTTCAGAACCGGTCCCGGCGCGGTGCCGGTACCGGAGAGGCTGACCGTGTTGGTGGTCCCGCCCGCGTTGACGGTCAGTGAGCCGCTACGGCTGCCGGTCGCCGTCGGCGCGAACTTCACACTGACGGTGCACGAGCCGTTCGCCGAGATCGACGAGCCGCACGTGTTGGTCTGGGAGTAGTCGCCGCCGGCGGAGATCGACGAGACGGACGCGGCGGTGCCGGTCGGGTTGGAGACGGTCACGGTCTGTGCGGCGCTCGTCGAACCGGTGGCGACCGGACCGAAGTTCAGCGCGCCGGGGGTGGCCGTCACTCCTTCGGACGGGTAGGGCGGGTAGACGGGGGCCGGCCAGCCGCCGCAGTACGGCGTGCCGCTGATGCCGGAGTTGCCACCGCCGTCGGTGACGGCGAAGTTCCCGCCCGAGCAGTTGTACACCGGGGAGGAGTTACCGACACCGGTCGCCGTGACGTTGGTGAACTTGGCGGCGCCGCCGGTCTGCTCCTGCAGGGCGAAGGTTCCGGTTCCGGCGATGGTCACGTTGTTGAGGTTGACCCCGCTGATGGTGCCCTCGACCCATTGGACGGCTTCGTACGGGCTCTGCTGGATCAGCGCGTTGGTCACGTTGATCGGGCCGGTGATCGCGCCCTGGCTGCCGTCGAACCACAGCGCGCCCACACCGAACTGCCAGTTCGGGTCGAGGCTGCCGGCCCGGATCATGGTGTTGTCGGAGATCGTGGTGGTGCCGACCGGCGTGGAGGTGAAGCGCTGCCCCACGTGGATGCCGCCGCCCTGGGCGAGGCCGGTGTCCACCACCCGGTTGCCGCTGACGGTGTTGTCGTGGCCGCCGTAGATCGCGATGGCGTTGGCGAGGATCTGCAGTGACACGGTGTTGTTGGAGATCGTGTCGTCGGCGTCGGCACCGATACCGGAGTCCGCCCAGGTGGCGATGCCGTCGTCACCGGTGTTGCGGATGTCGCTGTTGGTCACCTTCGAGTGGGTGACGGCGCCGTGGAAGTTGATGCCGTCCGCGGTGGTGTCCCGGATGCGCAGGCCGCTGAACGTCAGCCCGTCCATCGGCCCGTCCATCCAGGCGCCGACCTTCATATGGTCGATCCACACGCTGGAGACGGTCGAGTCGCTCATCGCGCCGCCGATGCCGTTGACCTGGGCGCTGTCGTCGCGTTCCTGCACATTGCCGAAGATCGCGAAGTTCTGCAGACGTACGCCGGTGCTCGCCGAGGGCGCGGACTTGCCGTAGAAGCCGGGTGCCGTGCCGGTGACGGTCGAGTACCACATGCCGGCGCCGGCGATCGTGACGTTGTTGACGCTGATGTGGCCGGGGATGTTGTAGGTGCCCGGCGGGATCCACACGGTGCCGCCGGGTCCGGCGGCGCTGATCGCGGCGTTGAACGCGCTGGTCGCGTCGTTCACGCCGGTCGCGTCGGCGCCCTTGCCGGTCACCGAAACCGACCCCGTCGGTGCGGTCAGGGCGGCGCCGACCTGCTCGAAGTCGGCGAAGTCGATCGTGTACGAGGAGGCGGTGTCCCCCGCATCGACCTGCAGCTTGAAGGTCGTTCCCGCCGGATACGCGGTGGAGAACAGGCGGTGGGCCTCGTCGTAGAAGTGGTGGGGGTTGCTGCCCGGCGAGTTGGTGAAGGGGTAGCTGCCGTAGTACCAGCTGTAGGCGTTGGTCAGGGTGAAGTCGGGCTGCTTGACACCGTCGATGTACAGCGACAGCGGGGCGGTGTAGACCGAGCCGTTCGAGGTGTCGGGGATGCTGTACCGGAAGTTGATCGAGTTGGTCGCCACCGGCGTGGTGAACGTGACGTACTTGCCGGTGCCCTGGAGCGTCGTCGCCTTGCGGTACGACGCCTCGTCGGCCAGCTGGCCCTGGGTGTAACTCGGGCCGATGGAGGTGCCGTTGGTGGCGGAGTTCTCCGCCTGCACCTCGACGTACGGGAGGCTCGCGCCACTGCCGCCCGTGGCGGCGGTCGCCGCCAGCGCGGATGGGACGGCCAGAGCCAGGACGCCGAGGGCAGCCACCATCGCGGTGGTGACCGCCCAGACGAGGGCTCGTCTCAGATCTCGGATGGAATGGAACACTGGACCACTCCTTTCATCACGAAATGCCGGAACTGTTCCACTGGCGCCGCCGGACAGGGAGGGACGGGAAACAAGTGAGAACGCAAGCAATCGGTGCGGACCGGCGCGGAGCCGGACACCTCGCCGGGCCCATGGACCGCGATCGGCGAAGCGACTCGAGGGGAGACGGGGGGCGGGGAGATGAGGGGGGACGGTGACGGCGCAAGGGGGACCGTAATATCCGTGACATGGACGCGCAATAACTGGACAGGACTTTGCAATATAAAAAATGCAGCCCGCAAGATCTAATGCGACCCCGGGCTACAGGAGACACCCGGCCGTACGGGTAGCCGACGGCGAGCCGCTCCCGGCGGCGAAACCGAGGTGGTGGATGTTCCAGCCACCGGTGTCCTGATGAAGGGGCAGAACCTGCCGTCCCGCGGGCAGGACCACATGCGTGGCCTTGGTGGCCCAGGTCTGCCAGTCGCCGGTGGCGGACAGGTCGACGGCTCCGGTGAGGTTGACGCCGACGGCGTCCGAAAAGTGCGGCGCGCCGGCCACCACGCAAGGAATTGCAAGTTTCTTCCTGAACTCCGCAAATATGGGATGCCGCCAGGATCATGCGGTGGCCGCACTGGTCCCGTGGCTCGCCGGTGGAGCGTCAGTCCCGCCACCTGTCCCGGAACAACCGGGTCAGCCGCTGAGCGCAGTGGTACCGCCAGAGCCACCACGGCAGCCGCCGGTGGGCTACGTAGGACCACAGATCGTCATCGGCTTCGGTGCCGCGCGGACAACCACGCAGGAGATCGAGGGAGCGCCGGTCGACGGTCCGATGCAGACGGGCGACGTGGGCCAGGGCGATGACACCTTGTCGGCGGATCGCCGGGTCCTCCGACTCCAGCGCCCTGCCGACTCGGGGAAGAACGGTGTCCGCGTCCGCGTGATTGAGGGCGAGCGCGATGACAGCCACCCCGACGAGCGGCTCGCCTCTGTCGAACGCGGCATCGACCTCGCCGGGCTGATCGGTCCAGCGGAGCGATGAGCCGTCCTGCCAGTTCAGGGCAGGCGTCCGACCGACGGAGCCGTTCTCATGGGGGTGCACGGCCCGACCCTAGCGAGCCACACCCGAGGGCGCCCTCTGATCAGAGCATCGACGACCGACAGTTGCTCCTCGGTGGAACCCGCGGCCCCGGGTTGGATCGGCATGGCCGGAGTACAGGACCGGTCAGGGCTGTCGCGCGCGGACGGCACCTCACGCCCCCAGTCCGGACATCCCCGCCTCCGCCTGCCGATTCACCGTCCACTGGAGACCGCGTAGTACTGAAGGTCCTGCACCGTGGCCGTGCGCCGCGCCGGATAGCGGGTCGTGACGGCCGCGGCGGTGTCCCCCGCGCGGCGGATCACGACCTCGGTCCGGCCGGGGCTCAGCGGCATGTCCTGGGCGTACACGCCGACGGGAGCGCGGTAGGCATGGGGCACGGTGCCCACGCGCGCGGACACCGCGGCGGGCGCCGTCAGGTAGGTGAGCAGTTCCACCTGGTCGCGCGGCCGCGCGGTGCCCGGACGCGGGCGCATCAGCCGGGGCTGGAGCGAGACACCGCCGGCATCGGTGAACTGGACGCGGGAGGTGACGTACACGGTGTCGCGGACGATCTGCGGCCAGGCCCCTGTCTTGAAACGGGTGAGGTAGTACGAGCAGATGTCCAGGTAGGTGTGGCCGTTGTGCAGCGAGGGGGCGAACTGGCTGCCCTCCGAGTAGTCGTTCCAGGTGGTGAGCTGCACCCAGTCCGCGCCGTCGGAGATCGCGTGGTTCCAGGTCGACCGCAGGGTGGCGGTGTTGCCGGCCTCGTCGTAGATGCCCTGGTTGGGCCGGGCGTCCTGCACGGACACCGCCTGCATCCACTTCTTGCCCAGCGAATGCGCGAGCTGGATGTCGCCGGGAACGTTGTCCTGGCGGGTGTAGCTGCGGTTGCCCCAGGACGAGAAGGCGTAGCTGACCGGAGCGAACCTCTCGGCGTTGGCGCGGAAGTCCAGGAAGACAGGGACCAGCGCGGTGCCGATGCCGTGGTCGAGCAGCCGCGCGGTGACCTGGCCCCACCAGGCGGGGTCCTGTGCCTCGGCCTTGAACGGGGAGACCACGAGGCGCCCGTCGGCCAGCCGGTACGCGGACGGGGACGCGGCGAGCCGGGCCAACTGGTCGGCGAGAGTGCGCGGGTCGGTGTGCAGGGAGGTCATGTCCGGCATCAGCACGATGCGGAAGCCGGGATCGACGCGCCGTGCCGCACGCAGCAGCATGTCGACGCGCTGACGGTTGGCGCCGTTCAGGGAGAGGATGTCGACGGTGAAGCCGTCGATCCCGGAGTCACGGGCTGTCCTCACCTCTGTCTCGAGATGGGCGAGTTGCCAGTCGCCGTCGGACGGTGACACGGGCAGGGGCCGGTCGCGCAGCAGTCCGCCGTAGGCCGCGTGCTTGCCCTGCTCGCCCTGTGGCGTGAGGTAGTTGCGGGTGTAGTAGTCGCGATCGGCGGGCTGGTTGTCGAGGGAGAGCGGATACGGCGGGAAGTAGTGCGCGAACACCTTGTGCGGGCCGGCGCGCAGCACACCGGCGGCCGGCAGGTCGAAGGGGAGCGCCGCGGTCTTCGTCCGCTCGACGCGGGGCGCGGCGTCCTCCCGGTCACGGGCCAGGCCGGTGCCGGCGATCAGCCCGATCAGGAGCAGGCCGAGAACGGCACCGAGCACGGTGCGCCGCCGTCGGCCTGACGGCCTGCCGTGCCGACGCGCTGGACGAGCGGGCTGATCCGTCATGGGTGTCCTCCGCGGACGCCGATGGGCCACCGGGGCGAACTGTACGGTATGGGCGACCCGTTGAGTGACAGGACGTCATCGGACGGGAACCTTGGGTGATCACCGCCGTCCCGTCAGGACGTCGTGGCACCGAGCCGGTCGACGTCGTGCGACTTCAGGTAGGCGTCGACGGTGTCCTTGCGCATGGACCGCCACAGGTCGGCGCCGGCATCGGCGTCCAGGAGGACCACGGACTGGCCGGAGATCATGTCGGTTCCCTTGGCGGGAGCGTTCATGAACACCATGTTCCCGGGGCGCACGTTCCTGTTGTCCCACAACAGGTCGCGCAGGTCACCGTCGCCGAGCCGGTCGTCGACGCTCACGGCGGCGGTGAGGTCGTCCAGCACCTTGCCGGCCTTGACGGGGTTGGTGAAGGTCGACGGGCGCATGACCTTCGCCAACACCGTGCGCAGGAAGTACTGCTGACGGTGCGTCCGGTCGAAGTCGCCCCGGGCCAGGTGATGGCGCTCACGTACGTAGGTCAGGGCCTGGGTGCCGTTCATGTGGCGACCGGCGCCGTCCACGACGAGGTCCACTCCGCCGAGGGAGTCGGTGAGGTTCTTGAAGCCGTCCCAGTCGATGACGGCGAGATGGTCGACGCGCACCTTGGTCAGCCGCTGCACGGTGTCGATGAGCAGCGGAGGTCCGCCCCAGGAGAAGGCCGCGTTGAGCTTGGCCTTTCCGTGTCCTGGGATGTCCACCCACGCGTCACGGGGCAGCGAGACGACGTACGCGCCCGAATGGTCGGCCGGGAGGTGGACCAGCATCATCGTGTCACTGCGCTGGGCCCCGTACTTCCACTCGGGGGCCTTGGCGTCGCGGCCCGTGGTGGGCAGCTCGGAGCGGCTGTCGACGCCGACCAGGAGGAAGGTCTGACCACCCTCGGAGGGTGCCGGCTGTGCCGCGGCGGGGACCTGTGTCGGGAAGACTCCGGAGATGCGGTCGACGTTCCCGGTGTAGTGCTCGACGGCCCACCAGACGACTCCGCCGACCATGAACAGGCCCACGGCGAACAGCACGAGCGCCCCGAGGAGCACTCGGCGTGCACGGCTTCTGCGCCGCCGGGGCCGTGCGGCCGGAACTCCGGAAGCGTCGATCTCCTTGTCCGACAAGCCTCTTGCAGGCTCCTGGACGTCCGCGGGTCCGGCTTCCGCCGAGCCGGACGCAGCCGCCTCTTCCTCCCGGTCCGCGACGTCGTCCCGGCCTGTCACTTCGGCCTCGGTCGTGCTCTTGTCCCCCACCACGCACCCCCACATCAGCCCGGTACGGCCCCTTCCGTACCGGGCGCACACTGTAGCCAGCACGTTCGATGTTCGTACACCTTCACGTCAGAGCCGCATCCGGGAGATCAACCAGCGGACCCGGCGCCGGACTTCATACGGCTCGGCACTTCTCCATGACGTTCAGGTAAACGCTCGCATGCGTACACAAGTTTGCCGTACTGTTCACCATCGTGCCGCATGTTCGACGAATAGGTGTTCGTGACGTTCGGTAACTCGTGCAGCTGAATGTGCCTGGGGGGGTACATGTGGGATGTTCAGGCCACTGATTCCGACAGATCACGCAGGGCGCGCTCGCGGGCGCGCTCCTCGCTTTGGATGGGGCGCAAGTCCCGTTGGTATCTACCCGCGTCGCTGATCACCGACCTCGTCGGGGCCGGCGTTCCGGTCGCGTTGACGTTCTTCGCCGCACACCAGCGGCGGGCGCTGCCGACCGGCATCGTCGCCGGACTCGCCTGGGCGGGCGTCCAGTTGTTCCGCTCGCGCTACGCGGCCCGGTCCATCGGCGAGAGCAGGGGCACCCTTCCGGTGCTCCACGACTGGTTCATCCTGCTGGGTGTGCTCGCGGTGGGGCACGCGGCGGCGGGTGCGCGGCTGCGCGCGCCGCTGTGTCTGGCGGCACTGCTGCCCGCTCTGGTGCTGACTCTGCTGTGCCGCAAAGCGGTGCACCGTCATCTCGCCGCGGTGCGCCGCAGGGCGCAGGCGGTGATCAAGGTCCTGGTGGTGGGCGAGGCCGCCGCCGCGGACGGGGTCACCGCGCATCTCGCCGCGCGCACCGACCATCCGTACGTGGCGGTGGGCGCCGTCCCCGTGGGACCGGGCCCGTTCCTCTCGGGGATCCGGACCGGGGAGCGGCTCGCCGCCACCCAGCCGGAGGCCCCCGGGGAGGACGCCAACCTGGTCATCAGCGCGGTGCACCGTCTCGGCGCCGATCTGGTACTGGTCGTCCCGGGCGCCGCGACCTCCGGGGAGCGGTTGCGCCGTCTCTCCTGGGGCCTGCACGACGCCGGCATCGAACTCTTCGTGGCGCCCGGTCTGGTGGAGGTGTCCGTCAAGCGTCTGGAGACCGGATCCGCCGGCGGGATGTCACTGCTGCGGGTGGCCCCGCCGGTACGGGAGGGCATGCAGCCGCTGCTCAAGGGGATCCTCGACCGCAGCATCGCCCTGCTGGGCCTGCTCGCGCTGGCGCCGGTGCTGCTGGTGGTCGCGACCGCGGTGAAACTGTCCTCGTCCGGGCCGGTGCTCTACCTCCACGAACGCGTCGGCCGGGCCGGACACCCCTTCGTGATGTGGAAGTTCCGCACCATGCGGGTCGGCGCCGACCGCCAGAAGGCGGAACTGGCCGCGGACAACGAGAACGACGGGCTGATGTTCAAGATGCGCCGTGACCCCCGGGTCACCCGGGTCGGGCACTTGCTGCGCCGCACCTCGCTGGACGAACTGCCCCAGCTGGTCAACGTCCTCAAGGGTGACATGTCCCTGGTAGGTCCACGTCCGCCGCTCGCCGACGAGGTGGCGCACTACACGCCCGTCGAGTGGCGCCGGCTGTCCGTACGACCCGGCATGACCGGTCTGTGGCAGATCAGCGGACGCTCGGACCTCTCCTGGGACGAAACGATTCAGCTGGATCTCAGCTACGTCGACAACTGGTCGTTCACCAGTGACGTGGATGTCATGGCCCGCACGTTCCGCGCCGTCGTCGACGGCCGCGGGGCCTACTGAGAGCGCCGCCCGTGACCGCACAGTGCCCCGGCGCGCGCCGCGTGCCGGGGCCCGTGAACCAGCAGGGTCCGTCAGCCGTCGACGCCGTCGCGCCAGTGGGCGTAGGTGGCGGCGATGCCGTCGCGCAACGGGATCTCCGGCTTCCAGCCGAGTTCCGCGATCCGCGAGATGTCGAGCAGCTTGCGAGGGGTGCCGTCGGGCCGGTTCGTGTCCCAGGCGATCCGGCCGGTGAAGCCGGTGACCGCGGCGACCGTCGCGGCCAGTTCGGCGATGGTGAGGTCGTTGCCGCAGCCGACATTGACCGGCGCGTCGCCGTCGTACGAGCGCAGCAGTACGGCGCAGGCCGCGGCGAGGTCGTCCACGTGCAGGAACTCCCGGCGCGGGGTGCCACTGCCCCACAGGACGATCTCCTCGCGCCCCTCGGCCGCGGCCTCGTGGAAGCGGCGGATGAGCGCGGGCAGGACGTGCGACGTCTCCAGGTCGAAGTTGTCGCCCGGCCCGTAGAGATTGGTCGGCATGGCGCTGATGTAGGACGCTCCGTACTGGCGCCGGTAGGACTGCACCTGGACGATGCCCGCGATCTTGGCGAGTGCGTACGCCTCGTTGGTGGGCTCCAGAGGACCGGTCAGCAGCGCGTCCTCGCTGATCGGCTGAGGGGCGTGCTTGGGGTAGATGCAGGACGACCCGAGGAAGAGCAGGCGGCCCACTCCGGCGGCGTGGGCCCCGGCTATCACGCTGAGCTGGATCTGGAGGTTCTCCTCCAGGAACTGCACCGGCTGGGTGCTGTTGGCCATGATGCCGCCGACCTTCGCGGCGGCGAGCACCACCGCGTCGGGGCGCAGGGCGGCCAGGTCGGCCGCGGTGCGCGTGGCGTCGCGCAGGTCCAGTTCGGCGCGGGTACGGGTGAGCACCTCGTGCCCATCGGCGGCGAGCCGGCGGGCCACGGCGGAGCCCACCAGGCCACGGTGGCCGGCGACGAAGACACGGGCGCGTTCGGGCAGGAGCGATGCGGTCATGAGCCGGATCATGCCAGGGACCGCGCGATCAGCACGCCCGTAACGCCAACTCGGGTGATATTTCCAACAGTTCATGACATGCGACCCGTGCTTCGCGGGCGTACGGACCGGATCCGTCCCCTCGGCGGGTCCGGCAGGGAGGGGAACCCCGCATGACCAAGACCGCGCTGATCACCGGCGTGACCGGGCAGGACGGCTCGTACCTGGCGGAGCTTCTGTTGTCGAAGGGATACCGGGTGCACGGCCTGGTGCGGCGGTCGTCCAGCTTCAACACCGAGCGGATCGACCACATCTACCAGGGCCCGCAGGAGGCCGAGCGGCGCTTCGTGCTGCACCACGCCGACCTCGCGGACGGCGTGGCGCTGGTGAACCTGCTGCGCGAGATACAGCCGGACGAGGTGTACAACCTGGGTGCCCAGTCCCATGTGCGGGTCTCCTTCGACGCGCCGCTCTACACCGGCGACGTGACCGGCCTGAGCACGCTGCGGTTGCTGGAGGCCATCCGGGCGAGCGGGGTGGAGACCCGTATCTACCAGGCCTCGTCCTCGGAGATGTTCGGTTCCACACCGCCCCCGCAGACCGAGGACACTCCCTTCCACCCGCGCAGCCCGTACGGCGCCGCGAAGGTGTTCGCGTACTGGACGACCGTCAACTACCGCGAGGCGTACGGCATGTTCGCGGTCAACGGCATCCTGTTCAACCACGAGTCGCCCCGCAGAGGCGAGACCTTCGTGACCCGAAAGATCACCCGCGCCGTCGCCCGGATCAAGGCCGGCCTCCAGGACCGTCTCTACCTGGGCAATCTCGACGCCGTCCGCGACTGGGGGTACGCACCCGAGTACGTCGAGGCCATGTGGCGGATGCTCCAGCACGACGAGCCGACGGACTACGTGGTCGCCACCGGAGTCCCTGCCACGGTGCGGCAGTTCCTGGAGACCGCGTTCGCCCACGCCGACCTCGACTGGAACGAGCACGTGCGCTACGACCCCAAGTACGAGCGTCCCAGCGAGGTCGACGCACTGATCGGTGACGCGTCCAAGGCGCGCGAGAGGCTGGGCTGGCGTCCCACCGTCCTGGTGGAGGAGTTGGCGCGGATCATGGTCGACTCCGATGTGCGGCAGGTGGAGAAGGAGCTCGCGGGTGCCGTCGTGCGCATCGACCGCTGACACCGGCCGACCGCGGAAGGGCGGACGCGCCAACGGATTCGACCGCCGGACATCACAGGATGACCGTGAACACATCGAAATTTCCCACTAGATCAGTCAAGTGCGTTCCATGACGTGTCATGTACTCGTATGGTTCGCGAGCAAACAGTTCACGCGGCCCGTGCGGATCAGGGGAAACACGGACGGGCACGCCGAGGCAATGGGTCCGCAACCGGGCCCGGAAGCCGGGGGGTTCATGCACAGATCCAGAGGGCTCAGCGCCGCCCTTGTCCTTTCCACCGCGGCGGGCCTGGGCCTGGTGGCCCTGCCGCAACCGGCGGTCGCGCTGACCGCGCCCGTCGCCTTCACCGCCGACGACCTGCCGACCTGGCAGACCAACGGCATCGTGTGGACGCTCGCGGAGGCGGGCGGCACGGTCTTCGCGGGCGGCACCTTCTCCCAGGTGCGCCCGCCCGAGGGGGGCAGCGGCACCGCCCAGAACGCGGTGAACTTCGTCGCGTTGAACGCGGCGACCGGCAGTCCCACGTCCTGCAACCTGTCCTTCACCATCGGAAGCGGCACCGCGACCGTGCGGGCGCTCGCCGTCTCACCGGACAAGAAGACGCTCTACGCGGGCGGTTACTTCGGCGCGGTCAACGGCACGCAGGTCAGCAGCCTCGCCGCCATCGACATCGCCACCTGCACGCCCAAGGCGAACTTCCACCCCAGCGTCTCCGCCACGGTGCGGGCGCTCGCCGTCACGAACGACACCGTGTACCTGGGCGGAGACTTCACCTCCGTCGGAGGCAGCGCGCACGCGCGGTACGCGGCGGTCGACGCCACCAGCGGCGCGGTCAAGCCGTTCCAGGCCGACGTCGACGAGCCCGGCCGGGCCGTCGCGGTCACCCCGGACGGCAGCGACGTGATCCTCGGCGGCGACTTCTTCACCGTCAACGGCGCGAACTCGCACGCCCTGGCCGTCGTCGACGCCGGAACGGGTGCCAACGTCCGCACCTACCCGGGGTTCATCGAGAACAACTCGGTGGTCAAGGCGCTCGACACCGACGCCACCGGCTTCTACACCGGCAACGAGGGCACCGGCGGCGGCGTCTTCGACGGCCGTATCGCACTCGATCTGTCCACCCTGGACCAGCGGTGGCGCGACACCTGCCTGGGCGCCACCCAGGCCGTCAAGTCGTACCAGAACGTGGTGTACAGCGCCTCGCACGCGCACGACTGCTCCAGCGTCGGGGAGTACCCCGACGGGCGCCGTCACCACCTGCTCGCGGAGCCGACCAGCGGCACCAACAAGCTGGGCTGGTTCCCGGACACCAACGACGGTCTGGGCGAGGGCATCGGCCCGCGCGCCATGGCGATCTCCGAGACCTCCGACAACAAGTACATGTGGGTCGGGGGCGAGTTCACCACCGTCAACGGCTCGGCGGCCCAGGGCCTGACGCACTTCGCGTCGTCCCCGGACGTCGGCGCGCCGACCGTTCCCTCGGCCGGAGCCGAGTCCGTCAAGCCGACCGAGGCGCACGTCCGCTGGCGCGCCAGCCTCGACACGGACGACACCAGGCTGACGTACAAGGTCTACCGCAACGGCGGTTCGACGCCCGTCTACACGGTCGACGGCGACTCCGTGGAGTGGTCGCGTCCGCAGTTGTCGTTCACCGACACCAACGTCACCGCCGGTTCCACGTACAGCTACCGGGTGACCGCGACCGACGGTGCCGGCAACGCCTCCGCGCTGTCGTCCACGGCCACGGTGACGGTGCCCACCTCCGCCCTGAAGTACGCGGCGAAGGTGCTCGACGACGGCGCCGGTCTCTACTGGCGCTATGACGAGTCCGCCACCCCGTTCGTCGGCGACTCCTCGCCGGGCGACCAGAGCGGCATCCACCTCAACGGGCCCTCGCTGCGGCAGACTCCGGCCGCCGTGACCGGTCCGTCGACCGCCATCGGCCTCAACGGAAGCAACCAGATCGTCTACAGCGACAAGCGCACCACGGTGCCGAGTCAGTACTCGATCGAGACCTGGTTCAAGACGACCACCACCAGTGGCGGAAAGCTCGTCGGCTTCGGTAACAACACCACCCAGGCCAGCGGCAACTACGACAAGCACGTCTACATGCGCAACGACGGCCGCCTGGTCTTCGGCGTGTGGACGGGCAGCGCCCGCACCATCACCTCGTCCGCCGGCTACAACGACGGCGCCTGGCACCACGTCGTCGCCACCCAGGGCTCCTCCGGGATGGCGCTGTACGTGGACGGCAACCCTGCCGGAACGCTCGCCGAGTCCAACAGCCAGGCCTACAGCGGCTACTGGCACGTCGGCGGCGACAACCTCAACGGCTGGCCGAACCAGCCTTCCAGCAACTACTTCGCCGGGCAGATCGACGAGACCGCGATCTACCCGTCGGTGCTGAGCGCGGCCCAGGTGCAGAGCCACTACACCCTGGCCTCGGCTCCGGCCGACAGCGTGCAGACCGTCCGCGCGTCGGACGACACGTACGTCAACGCCGGTGCCGCCGGCACCAATTACGGCACCTCCACTTCGCTGGCGGTGCGGGGCAGCGCGGCGTACGAGACGTACCTGCGTTTCGACCTGCCGGCGGCGCCGGCCGGGACCGTGCTCAAGAGCGCGCGGCTCGCGGTGAAGACGACCACGCTGAGCAGCGCGGGCAGCACGGACGACTTCGCCGTGCGGCCGGTGACCGGAAGCTGGACGGAGGCGGGGACCACCTACACCTCCAGGCCCACGCTGTCCTCGACCGCGGTCGGCACCCTCAGCGGTGCCACCGACCTGTCGACGCTCTACTCGGCGGCACTCGACACCGGGGCGCTCTCCCCGGCCCTCGGGAGCAGCTACGGCCTGGCGCTCACCAGCACCGGGGCGGACGCGCTGTGGCTCTGGTCCAGTGAAGCGCCGACTGCGGAGAACACCCCGCAGCTGGTGCTCACCTTCGGGGCGCCGTAACCCTCACCGCGCCCCGTCCGGGGTGCCGGACCACGGCCCGGCACCCCGGACACCCCGCTCGGGCCCGCACCCTGTGCGGGCCCGCACCCATACCCAGGCCCGCTGGGCCGCAGGAGCCACCATGCACACTCGTACCCTTCGTTCTCTTCGGCGAGGTGCCGCGGCCGGCGCCCTCACCGCGCTCCTCGCGCTCTCCGGCTGCAGCTCGGACGGCGCCTCGGAGGCGAAGCCGAAGTCCCCGCAGCACGTCTCGGACGACCAGGCCGCCGCCGTACCCGACGACCAGGCGAGCCCCGCCGGCGAGGGCTCGGCGACCCCCTCCGCGGGCCCGGTCCTGCCCAACGCGAAGCTCACCCCTGCGACCGGTTCCTTCACCGCCAGGCAGAAGGAGTACCTGCACGGGCGTGTGCCGAAGAACATGGACCCGGCCGCCGTGCTCCAGGTCGGCCAGGAGACCTGCCAGCGCGTCGAACGCACCGCGGCCCACGACAAGGACGCCGCGATCGGCGCGCTCATCGCCGGGGACCTCCCGTCCGCCGACGACGCGATCGCCCAGCTGTGCCCGAAGCAGAAGCCTCTGCTGGACACCGCCGCGACCGGGTTCCCCGACGGCACGCGCAAGAAGCCGCAGCCGGGCACGTACCGGTCGCTGACCACCGCCAAGGGCTGCACCTGGCGGGCGCTGGGCGCGGACGACAACGTGGTGGCGTCGGGCCCCGGCCCGGGCAACCACAAGAACGTGACCGCGAGGATCCCGGCCGGAACCCTCACGTTCGTCTCGTCCGGCTGCTACGCCTGGCTTCCGGTGTAGGCCCGCTCGTACACGTCGAGCAGCGTGCCCAGGACCGCGTCCATCGCGAACGTCCCGGCGGTGAGTTTGCGGGCCGCCGCCGACGCGGACCTGCGTACGGACGGCTCCAGCAGGTCGAGCACGGCCGGGGCGATCCCGTCCCGGCCGGTCACCACGCGCCCGGCCGCGGCCCGGTCCACGTCGCGGGCCAGGCCGTTGGAGTCGGTCACCACGACCGGGGTGCCCACGGCCATCGCCTCCAGGACCGACATCGGGAACGGCTCGTCCACCGACGGCAGGACGTAGACGGACGCCCTGCGCAGTTCCTCGGTCATGCGCGTCCCGTCGAGCGGGCCCGGGCAGCTCACCTTCGCCGCGAGCCCCAGTTCGGCGATCCGGCGCCGCACGGCGGCGAGTTCGCCCTCGTCGGGTCCGGCCACGACGAAGGTCGCCTCCGGGTGCCGGGCCAGGATCGCGGGAGCCGCGTCCACCAGGTCCACGGGGCGTTTGCGGGCCTGGAGCCGGGCCGCGAACAGGATGCGCGGCGGGCCCTCGGGGGCGGGGCCCTCGGGCTGGGCGGGTACGCCGTTGACCAGGCGGACGGCACGGTCGAGGCCCGCTCCGCCCACCACGGCTTCCAGGTCGCGGAGTTCGTGCGGCGTGAGGTGCAGTACGGCGGCGGCGCCGCGCAGCACCCGGCGTACCGCGACCGCGTCGAGGAGCCGGGCCGACAGCCGCTCGCTCGGGTCGACCATGCCGTGCGTCTGGAGGACCAGGGGCCGCCCGGCGCGCAGCGCGGCGAGCGCCACCGGCAGCGTCACCAGGTCGCGGGCGAGATGCACATGGACGACGTCGGCCTGCCGCACGAGGCGGTGGGCGCCTGCCAGGAGGGACGGCGAGGTCAGACCGCTGAAGCCCAACGGCAGGACCCTGCGCGCCTGATGGAGGCGGGCGGGCACACCCTCGACCTCCTCCGGCAGGGGGCGCCGAAAGCCGTCCGCGAGAGCGGTGAGTCGGACGTCGTGTCCTCGTTCCCGCAGACTCCGGCAGAGGTTGAGGGCGACCCGGACGGGACCGCCGAAGGCATGGGTGGTGCTGTGCAGGGTGACCGCGTGCAGCACTCTCACGCCGGCTCCTCGACGGGTCGGCGCCGGTTGTCCGCGGTGTGCAGCGTCAGTTCGGGCAGGTCCTTGTGGAGGACCGCGCCCGCGCCGACGACGGCGCAGCGGCCGACCCTCACTCCGGCCAGGACGGTGGCGCGGGCGGCGATCCACGCGCCGTCGTCGACGGTGATCGGCGCGTTGCGGTAGCGGAAGTCGGCTGCGCGGTGGTCGTGGCCGCCCGTGCACAGAAAGGCGTCCTGCGACACACATACATGGGCGCCGAGGGTGACCGGTTCCAGGTTGAGGATCCAGGCTCCCTCACCGATCCAGGTGTGGTCCCCGACCGTCAGTTTCCACGGCCACAGCACCCGCACCCGGTGCCTTACGAGCACCCCCGTACCGATCTCGGCACCGAAGGCGCGCAGCAGGGCGGTCCTGACACGGGCCGGGGTGAACCACGCCATGAAGACCGTGTTCATCACCGCGAACCAGAGCGCCTGGACGACCATCCCGCGCCCTTTGTCGTATCCGGCCAGTGTGAAGGCCGGGAGATCACGCATCGATCCATCCCCCTGACAGCGTCTCCCCAGACGCTAGTTCGCCACACTCTAGTAGCTGAGCGTTCACCGCAGGCCAAGCCTCAGTAGACTGCGGCGGGGATCTCTTTCGGGGGCGGGGGCGCCATGACGCAGCAGACGGACCGGAGCGCGGCGGCGGAACCCGCGACGCCGCCACCGAGTTGGCAGGAGCGAGCCACGCTGCCCGCCTTCTCGCCACGCACGCTGCTCTCGCGCGCCCTGTCGGTCCCGCTCGTGCTGGGATTCTCGGTGTTCCTGCCCCTCCTGGTCCTGGTCCAGCCGGGCACCGGTCCGCACGACTCGGCGCTGTGGCTGCAGTTGGCGCTGACGATGTACTCGGGCATCCGGCTGTCGGCGATGATCCTCACCAGCCGCCGCAAGCTGCTCGCCGGTTCGTTCTGGCTGTTCGTCTACATGGCGATGGGGGTGGCGCCGCTCGCCCAGGCCGTGCTCGGGCGCACTCCGACACCGGTGGTGGGGGCGCGCACCGATCTGACCGAAGCCGTCGCGCTCGTCCTGATCGGCTGTGTCGCCTTCGACATCGGATCGCTGCTCGCACGTCAGCGGCCCGAACGGAAGCGGGACGAGGGGCTGCGCCCGGCGCTGGTGCACCGACGGCGCCTGTATCTGCTGACAGTGGTCGCCTTCGTCGGCTCGGCGCTCCTTGTCGTCAAGCTGGGTGGCCCGGCGGTGTTCTTCACGAGCCGCCAGGAGATCATCAGCAGCGTCCAGGAGGCGGGCCTCTCCCAGGCGGACTCGCAGGCGGGCCAGGCCATCGTGCGCGGCTTCGGTACCGTGCCGGCCCTCATCGCCTGGCTGGTGTACACACGGTGGCTGGTGACCTCGCGGCGGGCCCGCCGCTCTGCGGTGATCATCACGGTGTGGCTGGCGCTGGCCGCGCTGAACGCGGTGGTCAACAACCCGATCTCCAATCCGCGTTTCTGGTTCCTCACCGTCCTCTTCTCGCTGCTGTTCACCGTCTTCCCGGTGAGCGCCGCGCTGTACAGGATCGCGCTGAGCCTGGGTGTGGTGGTGGCACTGATCGTCTTCCCGTTCGCGGACCGGTTCCGCTACGACGACGCCAATTACCGCCCGGTGCAGACGACTTCCCCCCTGGAACCCCTGGCTCTCAAGGACTACGACCAGGTCGGCATGTTCGCCAACACCCTCACCTACGTCCGGTCGGGGCGCGGTCACACCTACGGCCGCCAGCTGGCGGGCTCGGTGCTGTTCGCGGTGCCCCGGTCGGTGTGGCCGGGCAAGCCGATGGACACCGGCGTGGTCGTCGGCCAGTGGATGGGAGCGACCAACACCAACCTCTCGTCCCCGGTGTGGGCCGAGCTGTGGATCGACTTCGGCCCGATCGGCATGACGGCCGGGTTCGCGGCCCTGGGGTACGCGGCGGCGCGGGTGGACCGCCGCTACGCGCGCCGTGCGGTGCGCCGGGCCCCACCGGGCAGCCTGATCGCCCTGGCCGTGCCCCTGGTCTCCGGGTACTCCTTCATCCTGCTGCGGGGGCCGTTGCTGCAGGCGTCGGGGCGTGTGGCGATCGCGGCGTGCTGCATCGCGCTGATCACCACGTTCCGGCAGGACCGGGCGAGCGGACTGCGCTGAACCGGGCCACTGGGCCTGCCGGCTCTCAGCCGGCGGGCACCGCCGGGACGGGCGCGGGCGAGGACCGCTCCTCCACGCGCAGGCGCACGACACGTGTCCAGGCCGCCACCGCTTTCAGCGCGGACCCCGCGGCCAGCCCCCAGGCGGCGCCCAGTGCCGATCCGGTCAGCAGGTAGCCGGCGAGCATGAGGGCGACCGAGAGCAGCGAGAACACCACCTGCACCGACAGGGTGGCGCGAGGGCTGAGCACCCGCAGGGTCACCAGGGCACAGGTGCCCAGGCCCATCACCGCGTACTGGGCACCTGACGCGGGCAGCAGCGTGGCGGCCGACTGCCAGGTGGCGCCGAGGAGTTGGCGTCCCACGTGGTCGGGCAGCGCGTAGAGCACCAGGCCCCAGGCGAGGCCGACGGCACTGAGCACCAGGCCGAGCGCGGCGGCGGCACGGGCCGTTGCCCGGCGGCCTCCGAGACGTCCCAGCAGTGGCGGGCCGAACGCGTTGACCGAGTTGAACAGGACGTTGAGCGGACCGAAGAGCGTGGTGGCCCCGCGCAGCGCTCCGACCGCCAGCGGGGCGGCGAAGAGTCCGAGGCCCAGCACGGCGAGCTGGCTGGAGGCGTTGCCGACGGCGAACTCCACCACGAAGCGCTGTCCGAGATGGCCCCGGCGTACATAGGGCAGCAGGTCGGCTCGCGCGCCGCGCACATGGGGCCACAGCAGGCGCAGGCCCAGCAGCAGCGCCGGTACGGCCGACAGTCCCCAGACGGCCACGAGCGTCCCCGGCGCGGCATGCCGGGGCTGGAACAGCAGCGCGGGCACCACGCACAGGAGGCGCAGGGTGTCGGCGGCCAGTGCCAGGCCCGGACGCTGCAGGGTGGAGAACGCGTACCGCAGCTCGTCCTGCACCAGCACCAGCGGCAGGACGAGACCCAGGGCGAGAAAGGCTCCGCCCGGACCGGCCCAGCCGCCGGTGACGACGGCGGCGACCGCGCCGACGCCGGCCAGCAGTACGCCGCCGACGGTGGCGGCCAGCGCGGTGAAGGCCGTCGCGGACCGGCAGGCGGCCCCGACGGCAGCGGTGTCACCCCGGGTCAGGACGACCGCCTGCCCCACGTACGCCATGTTGAGACCGAGCAGCACCGTGAAGGTCAGGTAGACCATCGAGAAGGTGGCGAACCCGTGCGTGGTGGAGACCCGGGCGGCGATGACCAGTACGGCGATGTTGGTGAGGCTCGACGCCGCCTGGTCGAGCACGGAGGCGAGAGCGGCCGTCGAACGCCGTGGTATGCGAGGCGGGTCGGACGTCGGAGGCTGTTGCCCCGGCGTGGTCACCGGTCCCCCGAGCGGAGCGTGCGCAGCGCGACCGTGTCGCTGCCGTCTCCGTCGAGGTGCCGCTCCGGTTCGGGCCGGGGGCTGGACGGAGCCGTCCTGGCCGCCGGGTTCTGTTCCGCACGGCGGCCGTTGCCGCGGCGGGCGGAGGTCTCCGCCGCGCTCCGCTTCGGCTCGGTGTGTGTCACCTCGGTGTGTGTCACCGCGCCCAGCACAGTGCCGCCCGCACCGACGATCAGTTCGCGGATGCGGACGAGGTCGGCGCGGTGCACGGTGCGCGGGTCACAGACGATGAGCACCCCGTCGACACGGTCGACGAGCGCGAGGGCGTCGGCGTAGGCGAGGACGGGCGGGGCGACGACCACGACCGTGGCGTCCGGATCGTCGGCCTCGGCGATCAGCCGGGTGGTCCGCGCGGAGGTCAGTGCGCGCGGGACGTTGCGCACCCGCTCGCCGGCGACGAGGCCGAAGGCCCCCGACTCCCCCGCGTCGACGACGAGTTGGCCGCGGCCGGGCCACTCCCCCTCGGCGTGCTCACCGGTGCGGCTCCAATGGGGCCGGAAGGCGGCCGACACGTCGAGCCGTTCGGAGAGCGACGGGGTGCGCAGATCGGCCTCCACCAGCAGCACGTTCTTGCCGGTCTCCGCGAAGGAGGCGGCGAGGTTGACGGCTACGGCGACGCTCGACTCCATGGAGCCACGCGGGGCGACGACGAGCAGGCGGCGCCGGTCGGCGAACCTCTCGTCGTAGGCCAGCCGGAAGGCGATCGAGCGGTACTCCTCGGCCGCCCGGGAGTCGGTGTGGCCGACCACCAGGGTCCCCGCCGAGCCGCGCGGCAGCGCGCCGAGGACGGGACCGCGCACCGCGCGGGCCACGTCGCCCGCCGAGCGCGGCGCGGGATCGAAGACCAGCCGCACCCAGGCACCGAGCAGGCCCAGGCCGACGCCGACGAGTCCTCCCAGTCCGAGCGAGAGTGGCAGGCCCGGCCCGTCGGACGAGGGGGGAACGGTGGCGTTGCGGATCACGTTGCCGGGCGTCATGTCGAGCGCCTTCAGACTGGTGATCTTGCCGCGCAGGTCGGTGATGCGGTTGAGCAGGTTGGCCTGCACCGCGTAGGCGGAGTCCGCGGCGGAGCCGTTGGGCAGTGCCTTGATCTGCCTGGCGAGTTCGTCGTTCTGCTTGGCGACGGGATTGAGCTGGTCCTGCAGGCTCTTGAGCATCGACCCCCGGACGGCCTCCCACTGCTCCTTGCGCAGGTCGATGTAGGACTGTGTGAGGGCGTTGGCGCGGCGGGCGGCCTGCTTCGGGTCGGAGGCGGTGTAGGTGAAGTGCAGCACGAGGGTCTGCGGCGGGTTGGTGACCTGGAGTCCGTGCTGGAGCCGGTCGACCCCGTCGGCGCCGATCCCCAGTCGCTTCGCGGCGCCTTCGGCGACCTTGCGGCTGAGCGCCGTCTGCCGCTCGGACCCCATGTTGATCGCCTTGTCGCTGGACAGGGTCGGTGCGAAGGGATCGCTGGTGGGGGCGCGCAACACGATGTCGGTGGTGGCGGCGTAGCTGTCGGCACCGGTGATGCCTAGCCAGGCGCCGGCCAGCAGTCCGACACCGACACCGCCGCTGATCAGCCAGCGGTAGCGCAGGAGTTGGCGGAACTGCTCGCGCAACTGCTCCGGCTCGTCCTCACCCCGTATGGGAACGTGTGTGTCGCTCACCTTCCAGGTCCCCCCAAAACTTCGTCGATCAGCGCGTCGATCCGCGCGAGACCCGCCTCCCGTGACAGATGAGCAGCCACATGGCGCGGTCCCGCCGCGCCCAACTCGTCCGCCGTCACCGGATCTTCGGCGAGTGTACGCACTGCCGACAGGAACTGATCAGGATTCTCCGGTTCCACAAGCATCCCGGCGCCCGAGCGCAGCACTTCGCGGGCGGTGCCCCCTTCGGCCGCGACGGAGGCGACCACCGGGCGGCCGGCCGCGAAGTACGAGGTGAGTTTGGAGGGGACGCTCATGTCGAGGACGGAGGCACGCTGGGTGACGGCGAGCACGTCGGCCGCCGCCAGCACGTCGGGGAAGTCGGCGTCGGCCACCGAGGGCAGGAACTCCAGATTGGGCAGCCCTCCGGCGCGGCGGGCGAGGTGCTCGCGCTGGTTGCCGTCGCCCATGAGCACGATCCGGGTGGCCGGATCGCGGCGGGCCGCCTCCACCAGCACGTCCAGCCCCTGCTTGAGGCCCATGTTGCCGGAGTGCAGCACCACGGTCTGCCCCGGCCGCCAGCCGAGGCGTTCACGGGTGCGGGCACGCGGAGCCGAAGGAGCCTGTATGTGGGACCAGTTGGGCACGAGACGGATGCGTCCGGGATCCACTCCCATGGCACGCACCCGCTCGACGAACGTCTCGTGGATGACGCCGACGAGGGTGGCACGCCGCAGGACCCACGCCTCCGCCCGCTCGGCCAGCTCGGCGGCGCGGCCGCCGCCCTGGATGCCGGACTGTGCGGCGGCGGCGCCCATCAGGTCCTGCACGACCGGCACGTAGGGGGCGTGGTACCGGGCGGCGATACGCGCGCCGAGCACTCCCCCGGCAAGGCTGGGCAGTTGGGCGAGCACGGCGTCGACACGGCCGGTGCGGGGTGGCGCGACCAGGCCGTGGGCGAGTATCGAGCTCTCGAACAGGGCTCTGCGCAGGGCGCTCTGCCGCGGCGGGACGCTGTGCCGACGACGGTGAACGGTGACTCCGGCACGCTGTTCGGTGGCCCGCCACACCCCACGGTAGGCGGGGTCGAGGCGCCAGGACGGGTAGTGCGGGAGCCCCGCGAGAACGTGGGTGTCATGCCCGCGGCTCGCCCAGTGCTCGGCGATGCCGGTCGCGTACGGTCCGATACCGGTGTGCTCGGGCGCGTAGTTGGTGGACACCAGGAGCAGCCGGCGCCTGGATGTGGCGAGTTCGCTCTTCCTGCCGGCCAGTGCGCGGCCGTCCGGCCCGGTGGTGCGCTGCTCCGGCACGGAGGCCGCCGCGCGAGCGGCCCCGCGCCCATGCCGACGACTGCGCTCGTCGTGGGTCTCTGTCACGCGACGGAACCTTCCCCCCGGCCACCTGCGCGGCCTCCCCTGTACGTCCGCGCCCTGTGGGCCCCGGGGCCCACACCTTCATCAGAAGTGAACCAGGACGCACCCTAATTGTTCACCCTTCCTGCACCTAGCATGAACGCTATCGTCAAAGTCCGTGCATCCCCGCAAAGGGGTGCGCATTGGGGGACAGCATCGATCGAGGGGGGCATCTGTGCCATCAGGCAAGCCGTATCGCGTGGGCTACGCGCCGGGCGCCTACGATCTTTTCCACATCGGGCACTTGAACATCCTGCGGCACGCACGTGCCCAGTGCGACTACCTGGTGGCAGGCGTGGTCTCGGACGAGATGGCCGAGAACGCCAAGGGGAGGCTGCCGATGATCCCGCTGGTGGAGCGGCTGGAGATCGTCCGGAGCATCAAGTACGTGGACGCCGCGTTCGTGGAGACCGTGCCGGACAAGCTGGAGACGTGGAAGCAGGTCCGCTTCGACGTCCTGTTCAAGGGCGACGACTGGAGGGACACGCCGAAGGGGGAGCGGCTGGAGCGGGACTTCGCCGCCGTGGGCGTGGACGTCGTCTACTTCCCGTACACCGTGCACACGTCGAGCACCCAACTGCGGCGCGCCATCGACGCCCTGGACGGGACGCGGTTCAACGACGAACTGCGGACAGCTCCCGGAACCACTTGGTGAGGAAGGCGACGAGGAAGAGCGCGGCGGCGACGGCGAGGACGGTGTAGGCCCACCGGAAGGCGCTGCCGCCGCCGAGCAGCAGGAAGACCAGGCAGAACACCCCGTGGTCGACCGGGAGCAGTGCCACCGCGCGTGCCGCGGAGGGCGGGCCGCCGGCGCCCGGGGCCGCCTTGGGCTTGAGCTGCTCGGTCAGCAGTCCGCCGAAGAACGTCACGACGGCGACGAGTTGGAAACCGAGCGGCACCAGCAGCCAGCCGTCGGCCGCGGTCCCGAAGTGACCGGGGTGTCGGTAGAAGGTGAGCAGCACGGCGGTGTGCAGGGCGGTGATCTTGGCGCAGTCGACCACGTGGTCGAGCCATTCACCCGCCGCGCTGCCGCCGCCGCGCAGCCGGGCGAGCTGCCCGTCCGCGGAGTCGAAGGCGAAACCCACGGCGAGCCCGAGCCACACCACGAGGCCGGCGGCCACGGTGGGTACGGCGAGCGCCGCGACCGCGACCGCCGTGAAGCTGAACGCCGCACTGATCATGGTGACGTGATTGGGCGTCAGCCCCAGCCGATACGCCCCGGCGGCGAGATACCGGCCCGCGGGCCGGTTCACGAACCGCGAATACAGCGATACGCCCTTCGCGCTCTTCTGCGCGGACTTCAGCCGTATCAGCGCCGACGCCGTACTGCTCATCGATCCCCCCGGACCTCATGACCTCACCGGTCGTTCCCCTGATCCACATCATCACAGGTGATGGCGCGCGATGACGAACGATCGGAGAACTCACCGCGAGCCGGGGGTGTCGCCACGAGGGCGGGCGTGTGAATCGGCGGACGCGCCTGCCTGCCCGTCCGCCGGGACCGGCGGCGACACGAGCACCGCCCCGGCCGCGGAGCCCGACGCGCCGCCCCGGCCGCGGAGCCCGTGACACGCGCCGGCCCAGCGGCATCTTTCCCAGGGCGGCGAACCCGGTTCAGCGACGGAGGCGACCGAGCCATTCCAGCGCGGCGACGGCATGACGCAGGACGGAGATGTGGCCGTCGGCCGGGTGGAGGCGGAGTTCCGAGCGGGGGCACCGGCTCGCGAGCCACTCGCTGTGGGAGAGGGGGACGATCCTGTCCTCGCCGCCGTGCAGAAGGAGCACCGGGCCCGTGATCGACCGTGGATCGCATCCCCACGCGCCGACGTAGGCCAGGTCGTCGTCGATCAGGCCGCCCGGGCCCGCTGCGACGGCGGGGCCGACGACCTCGTGGAACCAGGACCACTCACCGGCGAGGGCGGCGTGGTCGGCCGCGGTGAACATGTCCGGGTCGTACGTCGCTTCCGCCTCGTGGCGCGCCTTCTCCTCGCGGCCCGCGACGGCCGCGGTCAGCGATGCCCGGCCGGATGCGTTCATGCCCGCGAACCAGTCGAGTCCCTCGGCGCCGAAGGGGGCCGGCCCCGCCACGCTCACCGTGCCGAGCACCCGATCCTGCTGCAGGGCCGCGCAGGCCAGCGCGTGTGTTCCGCCGCCCGAGTGACCCATGAGCGCGAAACGGCCGATGCCCAGCGCGTCCGCGACCCGGGTGACGTCGGCGGCGGCCGACGCCACGTTCCGGCCCGGCAGCGGGCTCGATCCGCCGTAGCCGGGGCGGTCGTACGACACCCAGCGGATGCCCAGCCGCCCGGAGGCGGCGAAGAGGGGCTCGGGGGGCGCTCCGATGTTGGGCGTGCCGTGGTGCCAGAGGACGGTGAGGAGATCGGGCCCGTCCGCGCCGGTGTCGTAGACGTGCAGTCTGCGCCCGTCGGCCAGTTCCAGTCCGCTCTCCCTCACCTCGGTGCCCATGGCCTCGGACATCTTCCCTTCCCTTCGAGCAGGCGTCGGTGGCGGCAACCTACGGGGTCCCGGCGGGAAGGGCACGCGACGGCCGGCGCTTCCGGCACCTCGGACGCCTCACCCGAGTGGGTCGTGCCCGGTGCGTCAGTCGTGCGTGGGACGGTCGCTGATCCTGTGGTCGGCCAGGTTGAGGGCCTCGTCCACCACCCGGCGCAGGTGGCCGTCGCGCAGGGCGTAGACGACCCGGCGGCCCTCCTTGCGGGTGGTCACGAGTCCCGCGAGACGGAGCCGGGCCAGATGCTGGCTGACGGCCGGGCGGGC
The DNA here is from genome assembly GCF_040608315.1 of Streptomyces sp. NPDC005195. Lineage (NCBI taxonomy): Bacteria > Bacillati > Actinomycetota > Actinomycetes > Kitasatosporales > Streptomycetaceae > Streptomyces > Streptomyces sp. NPDC005195. The sequence goes on along the minus strand of NZ_JBEXHZ010000033.1, from coordinate 40,377 downwards.
GGCCCCGCAGGTCGCGGTGAGGGTGGTGACGTCGGCCTCGCCCTCGGCCAGGGCGTGCAACAGCACCAGGCGGGTGCGGTCACCGAGCAGGGCGAGCAGTTCGGCGGCGAGGGCGAACTGTTCCTCGCCGGGCGTGCGCGGGTGCGCATCGGTGGCAGGTGACAGATGCATGCGTGCGCTCATACGCACATAATGGAGCGGTGGGCACCACCGTGTCCACCGCTGCCGCGCCGCCTTCCCGCCCGCGCACCGGACGGCCCGGAAAGGGGACCCACGTGAGTCACCACCACGCACACGGTCAAGGTCACGCCCACCCGCACAGCCACGGCCAAGGCGAATACGGGCACGGGCAAGACGACCGGCAAGAACACGGACACAGCCATGAGCACCCGCACGCTCCTGTCGCTCCAGATCCGGAGGCCCGTCGGCGGCGGCGGTTCGGGCACAGGCTGCGGCATCTGCTGACGCCGCACTCGCACGAGGCCGCCGACAAGGTGGACGTGGCGCTGGAGTCCTCCGCCCGGGGCATGCGGGCTCTGTGGGTCTCGCTGGCCGTGCTCGGCGCGACGGCGCTCGTCCAGGCGGTGATCGTGGTGTTCTCCGGGTCGGTCGCGCTGCTGGGCGACACCGTGCACAACGCCGCGGACGCGCTCACCGCCGTACCCCTCGGCATCGCCTTCGTCCTGGGCCGCCGCGCCGCCAACCGCCGCTTCACCTACGGCTACGGACGCGCCGAGGACCTGGCCGGCATCGCCATCCTGCTGACGATCACCGCGTCCGCGGCCTTCGCCGCCTGGGCCGCCGTGGACCGGCTGCTCGATCCGCGGGACATCCGGCACCTCCCGGTGGTGGCCGCCGCGGCCGTCGCCGGGTTCGTCGGCAACGAGTGGGTGGCCCGCTACCGTATCCGCGTCGGCCGGGAGATCGGCTCCGCCGCCCTGGTCGCCGACGGTCTTCACGCCCGTACGGACGGGTTCGCCTCACTCGCCGTCCTGCTCGGTGCCGGTGGCGCGGCGCTCGGCCTGCAGTGGGCGGACCCGATCGTCGGGCTGCTGATCACGGCCGCCATCCTGCTCGTGCTGCGGGACGCCGCCCGCGAGGTCTTCCGGCGGGTCATGGACGCCGTCGACCCGGCACTCGTCGACTCGGCGGAGACGGCGCTGCTGACGGTCGACGGCGTACGTGAGGTGAGCGAACTGCGGTTGCGGTGGATCGGTCACCGGCTGCGCGCCGAGGTCGCTGTCGTCGTCGACGGGGAACTGTCCGTACGCGCGGCACACGCGGTCGCGGTCGCGTGCGAGCACGCGCTGCTGCACACGGTGCCGAAGCTCGACGCCGCACTGGTGCACGCAGATCCGGCGACCGCGCCCGGCGAGGCCGACCCGCACCTGGCGCTGGCGCACCACACGTCGCCACACCACACGTCGCCACACCACACGTCGCCACACCACACGTCGGCGCCGAACACGTCGCATGGGCACGCGTCGGCGCACTACACGTCGGACGGTCACACATCGTCACACCACGTGTCGTATGGTGCCTGATCCGGCCGGTGTGTCCGCCGGCTCAGTGTTCGTGCGGCTCGTCCCGGTGGACCGGCCCGTGGGCGTCCTCGCAGTGCCCCGGGTCGTCGAGGTACTTGCGCTCCCCCGGGAGCGCCACCTGGAACACCTGCTCCGAGGCGTGGTCGACCTGGAGCGTGGTGTGCGTGATGCCGTAGTCGTCGCGCAGGAGTTCCTCCAGGTCCCGCCGGACGGCGTGGCAGTCACCGGCGGGCTCGACCAGGACGTGTGCGGACAGGGCCGCCTGACCGGAGGTGATCTGCCAGACGTGCAGGTCGTGCACCTCGACGACGGCCGGCAGGGCGACGAGCCGGTCGCCGAGCGCGTCCGGGTCCACGTCCGCGGGCGCGGCCTCCAGGAAGATGCGGCCGGAATCGCGCAGCAGCCCGTACCCGGCCTTCGCCATCAGCGCCACCACCATCAGCGTGGCGATCGGGTCGGCGCGGCTGAAGCCGGTCAGGACGATCACCAGCGCGGCGACCGCGGTCCCGACGAAGGCGAACAGGTCGTTGAGGATGTGCTGGTACGCGCCTTCGACGTTGAGCGAGGAGCGGTTGGCCTGGGAGATGCACCAGGTGGCGGCCACGTTCACGGCGATGCCGACGAGGGCCGTGACGAGCATCAGCCCGCCCTCGACCGCGGGCGGGTCGAGGAGCCGGCGCACGGACTCGTACGCCAGCCAGGCCCCGAGCAGGAGCAGTGTCAGGCCGTTCGCCTGGGCCGAGAGGATCTCCGCGCGCTTGAGGCCGTACGTGAAACCGCCGCGGGCCGGACGCGCGGCGAGCCGCATGGCGATCAGGGAGAGCACGATGGACGCGGCGTCGGTGAGCATGTGCGCGGCGTCGGAGAGGAGGGCCAGCGAACCGGCGAGGACACCGACGACGACCTCGACCGCCATGAACGCCGTGATGAGGGTGAGCGCGATCGCCAGCCAGCGGCGGTCGGCGCCCGCCGAGACACCGTGCGAGTGGGCGGCATGACTTCCCGAGCCGTGCTCGTGCCGCTGCGCGTGCCCGGATCCGTGGTCATGACCGTGATCGCTCATGCTGTCCGTGTTCCCCCTGTGCGTCGAGTGCCTCGATCGAAGTGAAACGCACGGCCGGGCATTCGGCAAAGGCTGCACCGGTCACCGTTGTCATCTTCGACAGGACTCCTTGACCTGCGGCAACGCATCCGTCGGCCGACCGCCGTCGCCGTCGCCGTCGCCGTCGCCGACCGAGCCCACCGGACGCGCGGGCCACGGACAAGGGCGAGGACAGAGACGAGGAGGGAGGCAGGAACAGGAGCAGGGGCAGGAGCAGGAGCAGGGAGGCGGCCGCGCGCACGGGCGGGGACGCGGGCGGGCACGGGCCGGGAAGGGCTCGTACAACGCGGGGCTACCCTGCGCTGCCGCTCGCGCGCGCCGATCAGCCGGTCCTCCGCCCCGGACGTCGTACACGGCCGTGGCAGGGCCACGGCAACGCCGCCGCTCCACGGTGCCGCGTACCTGGGCGTCCCCGGTCCGTACGTCGACAGCGCCGCGCCGGCGTCGGCCGCGCCGTCCGATGACCGGAAACCCCATCCCCCGCCCGCTCGACGGCAACGAGTTCGCGCCGTTCTTCGTGGGGGCCGAGGTCCCCGCACAGGCTTGTCTCCCGGTGGACCGCACCAGAAGTCGCCCCGGGCACCGGCGATGCGGACGCGTCCGGTCCGGTCCGGACGGACGGCAGCACCTCACTCGACGGCGTCCGGGCCCCGGCGCCCTTCGCCGACGAGGGTGTGCTGGTCCCACGGGTGCGGAGCACGGTGGACGCGTGCGGGTCCACCGGTCCGCTCGGCCGGACGGACGGGCAGCCGGTGGCGCACCCGCCGACGAACGCCCCACGCGTCCCCCAGGTCACCGCCGCCCCGGCGGGCGTCGGACCCGGCCGGGGGCCGGTCACCCGCGCGGCCGGGCAGGGCTGCCGAAAGAACATGATCCACACAGCCGTGGACGGTGCCGAACAGGCCAACCTACTGACGAGTACGAATCGCGGCTATTCACACCCAAGTGATGAATCCCACCCTTTTGCCCGGCGCTAATTCTGATTAGGCGAGGCAGAACTGTTGAAGGATTCAATTTACATCGAGGGAAACAATACGTTTCCGCGCGAGCCTTCGTACGCCCTGCTTTGACTTTTCGTCAGGAGCCATTTCCGCAGGCCGACCCAGTGGGCGACCAGCACCCGAACAGTGGTCGACCAACCGCTCAACTGCCCTGGAACAAAGCACCTGTTGCTCGTCCACACGCGAATCCGAAGCCGCCATGTCAGCAGTGTTACGTCGGGTAAGACCTGCCTCCTTGAGAGTTTGACTTTCACCTGGATGCGCAATAAGCATGACCGTGCTTCACATCGGCCGCGGCTTGTTGTGAAGCGCAAGCGCTCTCCGCTCTCCCCCACCATTCCTCACTCCCGTGTGATATTGGAGCGTTCGCGTGCCTGTGCCGAATATCGATACTTCCGGCCTGCTTGCTGTCGACGACATCGTCATCGCCGTGAACCCGTTCGCCGTCCCGTCCGCACGCGTCACCGCCGCCGCCGTGCGCGCCGGTGGTCTGGGCGTACTGGACCTCACCGCGGGCGGGCGCCGGGCAGCCGAGGAACTCGCGCTCGCCGGGGAATGGTCGCCCGCCGGTTTCGGCGTACGGCTCGGCGACAACGCCGCCTTTCCCGCGCGGGAACTCCCCGCCGGCGCGCACACCGTCCTGCTGACCTACGACGCCTCCTGCGCCCCCGCGGACTTCCCGGGCCGTCGCGTGCTCGTCGAGGTGACCGGCCGGGGACAGGCGTTACGGGCCGCCGCGGCCGGCGCCCACGGGCTGATCGCCCGGGGCCACGAGGCAGGCGGCCCGGTGGGCGAACTGAGCACCTTCGTCCTGGTGCAACAACTGCTCGGCGACGAGACGTTCGACCTGCCGGTCTGGGCCTGCGGCGGCGCCGGACCGTACACCGCGGCGGCCGTCGTCGCGGGCGGCGGCGCCGGGGTCGTCCTGGACACCCAGCTCGCCCTGCTCAGCGAGGCCGAGGCAGGGCTGCCCGCCGGGACCCGGGCCCTGCTGGCCGGGCTCGACGGCTCCGAGACCACCCTGGAGGCGGGCCGCCGGGTCGTACGACGCCGGGGAGCCCCCCAGGGCGCCCCGGCCCCCGAGATCGGTCAGGACGGTTTCCTCGCGGCCCGCTTCCAGGAACGCTGGGGCACCGTCCGCGCGGCCGTGCGAGGCGTACGGGACGCCGTCCTCGACGCCCTGAAGGACGCCGGTCCCGTACTCGCCACCGCCAGTGCCGGCAGCCGTGCGCTCGGGACCGAACTTCCGGTAGCCCAGGGGCCGATGACCCGGGTCAGCGACCAGGCCGCGTTCGCCGCCGAGGTGAGCGGACACGGCGCGCTCCCGTTCGTCGCCCTCGCGCTCTCCGGCGCCGAGCAGACCCGCGCCGTCCTGGAGCGGACGAGGGACACGCTCGGCGACGCGCCCTGGGGCGTCGGCGTGCTGGGCTTCGCGGCCGAGGAGATCAAGAACGCCCAGCTCGCCGTCGTACGGGAGATCCGTCCCTCCCACGCGATCATCGCGGGCGGCCGTCCCGCACAGGCCGCCGCGCTGGAGGAGGCGGGCATCTCCACCTTCCTGCACGTGCCGTCCCCAGGCCTGCTGAAGCAGTTCCTGGAAGCGGGCGCGCGCAAGTTCGTCTTCGAGGGCGCCGAGTGCGGCGGACATGTCGGACCGCGCAACAGCTTCCCGCTGTGGGAGGCACAACTCGGCGTGCTGGACGACTTCCTGGCGGACGCGAAGAACGGCACGGCGGCCGGACTGCACCTGCTCTTCGCGGGCGGGGTGCACGACGAACGGTCCACCGCGATGGTCACCGCCCTCGCCGCGCCGCTGAGTGCCCGGGGCGCCGCCGTCGGCGTACTGATGGGCACCGCGTACCTGTTCACCGAGGAGGCGGTCAGTGCGGGCGCCGTGCTGCCGCTGTTCCAGCGTCAGGTCATCGCCGCCGAGCGCACCGACCTGCTGGAGACCGCCCCGGGGCACGCCACCCGCTGTGTCCGCAGCCCGTTCACCGACGAGTTCGCCGCCGTCAAGGAGGAACTGGCCGCCCGTGACGTGCCCGGCCGCGAGGCCTGGGAGCAGTTGGAGCGGCTCAACGTGGGCCGGCTGCGGCTGGCCAGCAAGGGGATCGAGCGGGCCGGGGGCGAGCTGCGCGAGGTGGGTGAGGAGAGACAGCTCGCCGAGGGCATGTTCATGGCCGGTGAGGTGGCCGTGCTGCGCTCGGCCGTCACCACCGTCGCCGCCCTGCACGCCTCGGTCACGACCGGGGCGGCCGCCTTCCTCGCCGACCGGCTGGCAGCTCTCGGCCTCGGGGAACCGGCCACCGTCCCCTCCACCGAGCCGCTGGACATCGCCGTCGTCGGCATGGCGTGCATGTTCCCCGGCGCCCCCGACCTCGCCACCTTCTGGGCCAATGTGCTGGCGGGCGAGGACTCCGTCACCGAGGTGCCCGCGACCCGCTGGGACGCCGGTCTGTACCACTCCGCCGACGGCTCCGGAACGGGCGAGAGGACCCCGTCCCGGTGGGGCGGGTTCCTCCCCGAAATACCCTTCGAGCCGCTGCGGTACGGGATTCCGCCGGCCTCGCTGCCCGCCATCGAGCCCGTGCAGCTGCTGGCTCTCGAGGCCGCGCGCCGGGCCCTGGAGGACGCCGGGTACGGGAGCCGGCCCTTCGACCGGGCCCGTGCCTCGGTCGTGTTCGGCGCGGAGGCGGGCAGCGACCTGTCCAACGCCATGACCCTGCGGTCCGTGCTGCCCTCCTATCTCGGTGCCGTGCCGCCCGCGCTGGACGCGCAGTTGCCGCGCCTGACCGAGGACTCCTTTCCCGGCATCCTCGCCAACGTCATCGCGGGCCGCATCGCCAACCGCCTCGACCTCGGTGGCGCCAACTACACCGTGGACGCCGCCTGTGCCTCCTCGCTCACCGCGGTCGACGTGGCGTGCAAGGAACTGACCGGCGGCACGAGCGACCTGGTGCTGTGCGGGGGCGCCGACCTGCACAACGGCATCAACGACTACCTGCTCTTCGCCTCCGCCCACGCCCTGTCGCCCTCCGGCCGTTCCGCGCCCTTCGACAGCGCCGCCGACGGCATCGCGCTCGGCGAGGGCGTCGGCTGCGTCGTCCTCAAACGGCTCGCCGACGCCGAGCGCGACGGGGACCGGGTGTACGCGGTCATCAAGGGCGTCGGCAGCGCGAGCGACGGCCGGGCGCTGGGCCTGACCGCCCCCCGGCCCGAGGGCCAGTACAACGCGCTGACCCGGGCGTACCGCAACGCGGGTGTCTCGCCCGCCGAGGTCGGGCTCGTCGAGGCGCACGGCACCGGGACCGTCGTCGGCGACCGCACCGAACTCGGCGCCCTCACGAAGGTGTTCGAGGAAGCCGGTGCCGAGCCGGGGAGTTGCGCGCTGGGGTCGGTGAAGTCGCAGATCGGTCACACCAAGTGCGCCGCGGGGCTGGCCGGACTCATCAAGACCTCGCTGGCCCTGCACACCGGCGTACGACCGCCGACCCTGCACCTCACGGAGCCGAACCCGGCCTGGGACGCGGGCAGCAGCCCCTTCGCCTTCCACACCGAGGCCCGGCCCTGGGCCGCCGCCCCGGCACGACGCGTCGCCGGTGTCAGCGCCTTCGGCTTCGGCGGCACCAACTTCCACGTCGTGCTGCGGGCCCACGAGGACGGGCCGCCGCCGGTCACCGCCGCCCAGCAGTGGCCCGCCGAGCTGTTCACCTTCCGTGGCGCCGACCGGGCTGCCGCCGAGCGCGCGGCGGCGGAACTGCTCGCCCTGGCCGAGGCGGATCCGGGTCCGTACGAGCCCTGGCGGCTGCGGGACCTCGCCCTCGCCGCGTCCCGGCGGGCCGAGGCCGCCGCGCCCCGCGGCCTTGCCGTGCGCATCGCGCTGGTCGCCGCCTCCATCGACGAGCTGAGAGACCTGCTCGGGCGGGCGGTGGCGGGCGAACACAGCCCGGAGGACGGTCTGTTCACCGCCGCCCCGGAGGACGGCGCGCTCGTCACCGCCCCGGCGGGTGGCCTGTTCCCCGTGGCCCCGGACTCCGCCGGCGCCCCGCGGGTCACCGCGGACCCGTCCGGGCCGGCCGGCGACGCGACCGGTCCCGTACCGGGTGACGCGGGCGTCGCGGTGCTTTTCCCCGGGCAGGGCAGCCAGCGGCCCGGGATGTTCGCGGAGCTGTTCGTGGCCTTTCCCGAGCTGCAACGTCATCTGCGGCTCGACGAGGCGACGGCCCGGGTGCTCTTCCCGCCCGCCCCCTTCGACGAGGCGAGCCGCAAGGAGCAGCGGGAGCGGATCACCGACACCACGCTCGCGCAGCCCGCGCTCGGGCTGACCTCACTCGCCGCCTTCCAGCTCCTGAGCAGGGCCGGGATGCGCCCGGCGATGGCCGCGGGGCACAGTTACGGAGAGCTGGCGGCGCTCGCCGCGGCTGGTGTCCTGGAGCCCGGGTCCCTGGTGCGCGCCAGCCACGAACGGGCCGCCGCCATCCTGGGCGCCACCGGCGGCGGCGACCCCGGCACCATGGCCGCCGTGACCGCGCCCGAACCGGAGGTCGCGACGGCCCTGGCGGAGGCCGGCCTCGACGGAACGGTGGTGACGGCGAACCGCAACTCGCCCCGCCAGACGGTCATTTCGGGTCCCACCGAGGACGTGCTCAGCGCCGTGGAGCGGCTGCGTGCCCGTGGACTGAGTGCCCGGCGCATTCCGGTAGCCTGCGCGTTCCACAGTCCGCTGGTCGCGGCCGCGGGCGAACGGTTCGCCGAGGCGCTCGCCGAAGTCCACTTGAGCGCACCCGACTTCCCGGTCTGGTCCAACCGTACGGCCGCCCCCTACCCGCGGACACCCGGGGCGATCCGGTCCGAACTGGCCGCCCAGATCGGCGCGCCGGTCCGGTTCGCCGACCAGATCGAGGCGATGTACGAGGCCGGGGCCCGGGTCTTCGTCGAGGCCGGTCCCGGGTCGGTGCTGACCCGGCTGGTGGGCGCGGTGCTCGGCGACCGGCCGCACCGCACGGTCGCCCTGGAGGACGGCCGCCGCACGGGGCTCACCGGGTTCCTCACCGCACTCGCCCGGCTGGCCGTCGCCGGGGTGGACATCAGGACCGGGTGGCTCTTCCAGGACCGGGACGCGCTCGACGCCGCCCGCGCCACGCGTCCAAGGCGCGCCGCCTGGACCGTGGACGGCCATCTGCTGCGTACCGCGGACGGTGTGATCCCCGCCGCCGCACTCCATCCCGCCGAGCGCGTCCCGGAGGCACTCATGACCAGCAGCGGTACCCCGCACGGACCGGCGGCCGCGACCGGCTCCGAGGCCCTGATCAGCGAATTCCTGCGGACCAGCCGGGAGATGATCGCGGCGCAACGGGACGTGATGCTCGGGTACCTGGGCGCCGCCCCGGGGGCGAGACCCGCCGCCCCCGTCCCGGTCGCGTACGCCGACGCTCCCGTCACGGTGACGGTGCTGCCGGTCGCCGTCCCCGCGCCGGCCGAGGCGCTCGAGGCCGCGGGCGGTTCGGTGCTGTCCGTCGTGCTGGAGGTCATCGGTGAACGGACCGGCTACCCCGTCGACATGATCGAACCCGACCTCGACCTCGAAGCCGACCTCAGCGTCGACTCCATCAAGAGAGCCGAGATAGCCGGAGAACTCGCCACCCGCCTCGGACTCACCACCACCGGCGACTCCGACACCAACGCCGACACCACCATCGAGGAACTGGTCAAGGCCCGTACGGCCGCGAGCATCGCCGCGCTGGTCGCGGGCGTCCGGGGCGAGGTGGCCGGGCCCGGTCCCGTGGAGGGCGCCGGGTCCGGTCCCACGGAGGGTGACCCCGCCTCCGCCGAGCCCGTCGTGGTGGCGCCCAGGCGTCACGTGATGCGGGAGTTCGACCTCGACCCCGCGCAACCCGGCGCCACCGCAGATCAGTTGGTGGGGCGGATGTTCCTGCTGCTCGGCCACGGACCGGTCGCCGAGGCGCTCACCGCGCGGCTGACCGCGCACGGCGCCCACGCCGTGACCGCCGAAGAACCGCCCCCCGGAACGGAGTTCGACGGTCTCATCCACGTCGTCGCCCCGGACTCCCCACCCGTCCTGCCGGACGCCTACCCCTCATACCGGCAGGTACTGGCCGGCAACCCGCGCTGGGTCCTGGCCGCGGGTGCCGCGGCCGGGCTGCGCGGCTTCTTCCGCTCTCTCGCGCGTGAGTACCCCGACACCGTGGCCCGGGTCGTCGAGCACACCCCCGGCACCGCGCCCGCGGACCTCGCCGCCGATCTCGTCGCCGAACTCACCGCCCCCGACCGCGAACCGGTCGTGCTGCGCTCGCCCGGTGCCCGGCGCGGACTGCGCATGACCGAGGAGGGACTCGGCCTGCTCGGGAGCACCGGCGCGGGCCCGGCCGGGGACGGCGCGGCCGAGGCCGCCGCGCTCGGCCTCGACAGCACGTCGGTCGTCCTGCTGGTGGGCGGCGCCCGGGGCATCACCGCGCGGTTCGCCGCGACACTGGCCGCCGCGAGCCGCTGCCGGATCGAACTGTTCGGCCGCACCGCCCTGACCGAGGGCGAGGAGGACCCCGCCGTCGCCGCCGCGCACGGCGCGGGCGAACTGCGGTCCGCGCTCATCGCGGGTGGTCTGCGTGTCCCCGCCGAGATCGAGCGGGCGATCGGCCGGATCCAGGCGGAGCGAGAGGTCCGCACCACCCTGCGCAGGCTCACCGCGCTCGGCTCCGAGGCCCGCTACCGCGCCGTGGACGCACTGGACGGCGACGCCGTGCGCCGGGCGGTGAAGGAGATCCACGCCGAGCACGGCCGACTCGACGGTGTCGTGTACGCGGCCGGCGTGATCGAGGACAAGCTGATCGCGGAGAAGAGCCCGGCGTCCTACGACCGGGTGTTCCGTACCAAGGCCGACGGCGCGCGCGAACTGCTCGACGCGGTCGTCGAGTTGCCCGACGGACCGCGCTTCGCCGTGCTGTTCGGCAGCATCGCCGCGACCCTCGGCAACCGCGGCCAGAGCGACTACGCCGCCGCCAACGACGCCCTGGAGTCTCTCGGCGCCCGCTGGGCGGCGTCCGGCACGGGCCGCCGGGGCCTCACCGTCCACTGGGGCCCCTGGGCGCCGACCGGCGACGGCAACCACGGGATGGTCACCCCCGAGCTGATGCGGCACTACGCGGGGCGCGGCATCCAGCTCATCGACCCCGAGGAGGGCACGGGGAGCCTGCTGCGCGAGCTGGCGTGGGGGCCCGCGGCCGACACCGCCGTCGTCTACACCGCCTCGGGCTGGTGACCGGCGTGACGGACACGCGCGCCGAACCCGTCGCCATCGTCGGCATGGCGGTGCTCTTCCCGGGCGCCCCCGACCTCGCCGCGTACTGGCGCAACCTGGTCTCCGGCGTCGACGCGATCACCGATGTGCCGCCGGGCCGCTGGGACGCCGACGAGTACTACGCGCCCGGCGCGGAGCCCCGCGCGGACCGGGTCTACTGCCGGCGCGGCGGCTTCGTGGACGAACTGGCCGAGCTGGACGTCACCGAGTTCGGGATCATGCCGGCCGCGGTGCCCGCCACCGAGCCCGACCAGCTCATCGCGCTGCGGGTGGCCGCGCAGGCCCTCGCCGACGCGGGTGGCGCGGACCGGCTGCCCGCGGACCGGCACCGGGTCGGCGTGGTGCTCGGCCGCGGCGGCTATCTCACCCCCGGTCTGGTCCGGCTCGACCAGCGGGTACGGACCGCGAGCCAGCTGGTACGGACCCTCGGCGAGCTGCTGCCCGACCTCGACCCGGCCCAACTGGACTCGGTACGGCAGGCGTTCACCGACCGGCTCGGACCGGAGGCACCGGAGTCGTCGATCGGTCTCGTGCCCAACCTCGCCGCGTCCAGGCTGGCGGGCCGGCTCGATCTGCGCGGCCCCGCCTACACCGTGGACGCGGCGTGCGCCTCCTCGCTCATCGCCGTCGACCACGCGGTGCGCGAACTCGGCAGCGGGCGCTGCGACGTGATGCTGGCCGGCGGGGTGCACCACTGCCACGACATCACCTTCTGGAGCGTGTTCAGCCAGCTCGGCGCGCTCTCCCCGAGCGAGCGCATCCGGCCCTTCCACAAGGACGCGGACGGGGTGCTGATCGGAGAGGGCACCGGGGTGGTCGTCCTCAAGCGGCTCGCCGACGCCGAGCGCGACGGCGACCGGGTCTACGCGGTGATCACCGGCACCGGTGTCGCCTCCGACGGACGGACCACCAGTCTGATGGCGCCCGACTCGGGCGGCCAGGTCCGCGCGGTCCGCCAGGCCTGGGAGGCGGCCGGGCTCGACCCGGCGGCACCCGGCTCGATCGGGCTTCTGGAGGCGCACGGCACCGCCACCCCGGCCGGCGACGGCACCGAACTCGCCACCCTCGCTGTGGTGTTCGGACCACCACAGGCTGAGCGGGACGCTGAGAGAACCGGCAGAGGACCGGCCGGCGAGGAGCCCGCCCCGGGACCGGCCGGCGAGGGGGCACCCTCCGCGGGAACCCCCGGCGGTACGCCCGTTGGCCTCCCGGGCGGCCCGCCCAGCGATCCGCCCGCCGTCATCGGCTCGGTGAAATCGATGATCGGACACACGATGCCCGCCGCGGGGATCGCCGGGCTGATCAAGGCCGCACTCGCCGTCCACCACGGGGTGCTGCCGCCGACCCTGCACTGCGACGAACCGCATCCGGCCCTGGCCCGCACCCGGTTCGCCCCCATCGGCGCCGCCCGCCCCTGGCACACCGACGACCGGCAGCCGGTGCGCCGGGCCGCCGTCAACGCCTTCGGCTTCGGCGGCATCAACGCGCACGTGGTGCTCGAACAGGCGACGGCCCGAAAGCCGGTCACGGCCTGCGAGGTCCGCGAACCGGAACGGGTGCTGCGGCTCACCGCGCCGACACCCGCCGCGATGGCCGAGCTCCTCGACCGCTCCGACTCCGCACTGCTCGCCCTGGGCCTCGACGAACTGACCACCACGCCCGCCACCGATCCCGTGCGGCTCGCCGTGGTCGGGCCCACCGCCAAACGACTGGCGCTGGCCCGCAAGGCGGTCACCAAGGGCAAGGGGTGGCGGGGCCGCAACGACGTGTGGTTCGTGCCACGGCCGCTGCTGGGACCGGGCGGTGGCGGACTCGCGTTCGTCTTCCCCGGTCTGGAGGCCGAGTTCGCGCCCAACTCCGCAGACGTCGCGGCTCACTTCGGGCTTCCCTGGTCCACGGCCGTCACCGACGCGACCGTGGGGCACGTGGGCCGGCAGGGCACCGGTGTCTTCGAGCTCGGGCGCCTCCTGGACGCGGCGCTGCGCCGGCTCGGCGTGGTACCGGACGCCCTCGCCGGGCACAGCCTCGGCGAGTGGACGGCGATGGCCGTCGCCGGGATCCATCCGCCCGACGAGGTCGACGCCTTCCTCGCCGGCTTCGACCCGGACGCGCTGAGCGTGCCCGGACTGGCGTTCGCCGCGATCGGCGCCCCCGCCGGTCAGGTGCTGGCGGAACTGGCCGGCCGTACGGACGTGGTCCTCTCGCACGACAACGCCCCCCACCAGTCGATGATCTGCGGCCCGGAGCCCGCCGTCGCCGCACTCGTCGGCGCGTTCCGCTCGCGGGCGGTGGTCTCGCAGATCCTGCCGTTCCGCTCCGGCTTCCACACCCCGATGCTGGAGCCCTATCTCGACCCGATCAGAAGGGCGTCCGAGGCCTACACCCTGCGCCCGGCGGCGCTGCCGCTGTGGTCGGCGACGACCGTCGCCCCGTACCCGGACGAACCGGCCGCGATCCGCGAGCTGTTCGTCCGCCACCTGCTGGAGCCGGTCCGCTTCCGGCCGCTCGTGGACTCCATGTACGCGGCGGGCTTCCGCGCCTTCGTCCAGCTCGGCGCCGGACAGCTCGGCTCCCTCATCGGCGACACCCTGCACGGCCGTGACCACCTGGTGGTCCCCGCGCACTCCCCGCACCGCTCCGGGCTTCCCCAACTGCACCGTGTGGCCAGTGCGTTGTGGGCGGACGGGGCGGCCCCGGACCTCGCCCCGCTGCTCGGCGGCCCGCCGGCGACCGCCCCCGCCCCGGCCCGCTCCGGCCGCCGGGCGGCCCGGCCGGTCCGGCTGGACCTCGGCGGTGCGAACATCTCCCTGGACCCCGCGACCCGCGACCGGCTGGCCGCCGAACTGGCCCCGCACCGCACCCCGGCCGCGGTACCCGCGCGGTTCGGCGTCCTGGACGAACAGGGGGCGCTCGGGACCGAGTTGTCGGCGCTGCTGCGGGACGCGACGGCGTTCGCCTCGGACGTGGTGACGGCGGGCCGCACGGCACGCCGAGGGTCCCCGCCGGATGCCCGGGACACCGGCGCACCGGCCCCCCGTACGACCGCCCCGCTCCCGGGGCCCCGGCCGCTCGAAGCGACCCTGCGCGTCTCCGTCGACACCATGCCGTACCTCCTCGACCACTGCTTCTTCAGACAGCCCGCCCAGGCCGACGCCGCCGACAGATGGCCGGTGGTCCCCGGCACCACCGTGATCGCCCACCTCATGGAGCACGCCGAACGGGCCGCCCCCGGCCGCCGTGCCGTCGCCGTCCGCGACGTACGCCTGCACCAGTGGGTCACGGCCGTCCCGGCGGTCGACATCCCCGTACGGATCGTGCCCGAGAGCCCGGACCGGGTGACCGCCTCGCTCGGCCCCTACGCCCAGGCGAGCGTCGAACTCGCCTCGGATTACGGGCAGTTCACTGCCCCTCGACCCTGGACCTTTCCGGCCGCCGAGGAGACCGGGCCCGAACTCACCGCCGCGGAGCTCTACACGCGCCGCTGGATGTTCCACGGTCCTCTCTTCCAGGGCCTGAGCGAACTGACCGCGGTCGGCGACCGGCACGTACGCGGAGTGCTCGTCACACCGCCCGCGCCCGGTGCCCTGCTGGACAACGTGGGACAGCTCCTCGGCTACTGGATCATGTCCCGGCTACCGGTGCGCACCACGGTGTTCCCGGTGGGCATGAGAGAGATCCGCTTCCACGGCCCGCATCCCGCACCCGGTGAGCGGCTGGAGTGCCTGATCCGGATCACGTCCGTCACCGACAGTGCCCTCGTAGCCGATATGCAACTGGTCCGTCAGGGCAGGGTGTGGGCCGAGTTCAGCGGCTGGCAGGACCGGCGCTTCGACAGCAACCCGTGGATCCGCGCGGTCGACCGGGAGCCCGAGCGGCACACGCTGTCGCGAATGCAGCCCGGCGGCTGGGCCCTGCTCCACGAGGAGTGGCCCGATCTGGCCACCCGCGAGCTGATCATGCGGAACATCCTGGCGGGCGAGGAACGCGAGCGGTACGCGGCGCACGCACCGCGCGGCCGCCGGCAGTGGCTGCTCGGCAGGATCGCCGTCAAGGACGCGGTGCGTCATCTGCTGTGGGACCGCGGCACCGGACCTGTCTACCCGGCCGAGATACGCGTGGGCAACGAGCCGACCGGCCGCCCCCGCGTGACCGGCGGCTACGGCAGGACGCTGCCGCCGCTGCACGTCTCGATCGCCCACCGGGGGACGACCGCCGTGGCGATGGCCAGGACCGACGGCCCCTGCGGGATCGACATCGAGGAAGTGACCGACCGCCCCGCCGCCACCCTCGCCGTCGCGCTCGGCGCCCGCGAGCGCGAACTGCTCGCGACACTCGTCCAGCGGGCCGTGGCCGCGACCGGACACGACAACCAGAACGACAACCAGAACGCGAACCAGAACGGGAACGAGCTCGGCGCCGGCGCCGAGCGGCTCTGGTTCACCCGCTTCTGGGCCGCCAAGGAGGCCGTCGCGAAGGCACGCGGCACCGGACTGGGCGGCGAGCCCAAACGGTTCGAGGTCACCGCGGCGGACGACACCCGGCTGACCGTCCGCGCCGCCGGCGAGGACCACCGCGTGCGGTACCGCGCGCTGACCGCCCCCCAGCCGTCCGCAGGGCCCGGCACGGAGTACGTCGTGGCCTGGACGGCCGTCAACGACCAGGAGAGCGAAGATGACCACTGAACTCGAAGGCCCCCGCGCGGACACACAGCCGGCACAGAGCCCGGCGCCGGACCCGGCGACCGTCCTCGCGGACATCTCGGCCATCCTGCGCGTCGTGCTGGAGGAGTACGGGCTCGACGACTTCGAGATCACCATGGAGACCTCCTTCCACGACGACCTGGAACTGGAGAGCATCGACCTCGTCACCCTCTCCGCCCAGCTGCGCGAGTTCTACGGCGAGCGCGTCAACTTCGCCGCCTTCATCGCCGACCGCGGACTGGAGGAGATCATCGAACTGACCGTCGGCGATCTCGTCGGCCATGTGGTGGACACGCTCGCCGTCGCGGAGGTGCGCTGACCGTGGCGACCATCCGGGTGAACGGCATCGACGTCCACGTCCAGCGGCTGGGGCACGACCCCGGCGTCCCGCGTCCGGTCGTGGTGCTCATCCACGGCCTGCTCATCGACAGCCTCGCCAGCTACTACTTCAGCCTCGCGCCGCGGCTCGCCGAGGAGGGCATGGACGTCGTCATGTACGACCTGCGCGGGCACGGCAGGACCTCCCGGCCCCCGACCGGATACCGGATGGAGGACTTCGTCCGCGACCTCGACGAGCTGCTCGACGCGCTGGCGGTCGAGAAACCGGTGCGGCTGGTCGGCAACTCCTTCGGCGGCGCCGTCGCCTACGCCATGGCCGCCGCGCACCCCGGACGGGTCGCCGGCGTCGTCGCGATCGAGGCCGAACCACCGGCCCGCGCCTGGGCGGAGAACATGTACGAGGGTCTCGTCGGGGAGCAGGGCGGCCAGGTCGTCCAGGAGGTCACCGAGTGGCTGCGGGAGAACCCGGGCGAGCGCAACGCCCGGCCGTTCCGGGCGGCGGGCAGGGTACTCGACGAGACCGCGCTCGCCCGGGAGATCCCGCTCAGCGGACTCCTCGACGAGAACCTGTCCGCGATCCGCTGCCCGGTCCTCGCCGTCTTCGGCGGCGCGTCCAGGCTCAGCGCGCAGACCGGGATGCTGGAGGCCTCGCTCGCCGACTGCCGTACGGTCGTGCTGCCCGACCGCGGCCACTCGGTGCTGGTGGAGGCCACCGAGGAGACGTACGTCCTCGTACGTGACTGGCTGCTGCGCCAAGAGGCGCACGCGCTGCGGGAGGCCCGCTAGATGGGCAGGTTCCTGTTCGTGGTGCCGCCGCTGGTCGGGCACGTGAACCCGGCCGTCGGCACCGCGGCGACACTGGCGGCCCGCGGTCACGACGTCGCCTGGGCGGGCCGTCCCGAGCTGGTCCGGAGCCTCGCGGGGTCCGACGCCGTCGTCCACCCGTGCGCGCTCCCCGGCGACGTGCCGCCCCGGCCCGCCGGGCTGAAGGGACCGGCCGCCTTCCGTTTCCTCTGGGAGAGCTTCCTCGTCCCCTTGGCCGAGGCCATGGCCCCCGGGGTGCGTACGGCGATCGGGGCGTACGACCCGGACGTCGTCGTCTGCGACCAGCAGGCGGTGGCGGGCGCGCTGGTCGCCGAGTCGCTCGGGCGGACCTGGGTGACGTCGGCCACCACCTCCGCCGAACTGGTCGATCCGCTGGCCGCCATGCCCAAGGTGGCCGCCTGGCTCGACGAGTTGCTCGCGGGACTGCGCGCCAGGGTCGGCGGCGCCGCGGGCGGGGCGGATCCGCGGTTCTCGCCGCACGGCGTGCTCGCGTACACCACGCGCGCGCTGCTCGGGCCGGTCGAACTCCCCGGCCGGGTCTGGCTGGTGGGCCCTTCGGTCGCCGCCCGCCCGGCGGGCGACGACGACTTCCCCTGGGAGTGGCTGGACGTCTCGCCGCTGCCCACCGTCCTGGTCAGTCTCGGCACCGCCAACAACGACGCCGGCGCCCGCTTCCTGAACGCGGCCGCACAGGCGCTGGGCGCGATGGCCGACCGGGTGCGGGCCGTCCTCGTCGATCCCGGCGGGCTCGTCGGGGGCCGGCTCCCCGACCACCTCCTCGTACGCCCGCGCGTCCCTCAACTCGCCCTGCTGGAGCGGCTCGACGCGGTCATCTGTCACGCCGGGCACAACACCGTGTGCGAGGCGCTGTGGCACGGCGTCCCGCTGGTCGTGGCCCCGATCCGGGACGACCAGCCGATCGTGGCCGGCCAGGTCGTGGACGCGGGCGCCGGGGTGCGGCTGCGGTTCGGCCGCGCGGACGCGGCGAGGATCGGCGCCGCCGTCGAGGCCGTGCTCGATCCGGCGCGGGGCCACCGCAAGGCCGCCGAGGCCGTCGGGGAGTCCTTCCGGCAGGCGGGCGGCAGCGCATCCGCCGCGGACCACCTCGAAGCGGTGGCGGCTGGTTCCACCGGAGCCGCCGGGACCACCGGGACCACCGGCAGCAACGACGGTGAGGTGCGCGTCTCGTGACCGCCGACATCCCGCCCGCCACTCCCCCGGGCTCGCTGTCCGCCCTTGTCCGCTACGCGAGACCGCACTGGCGCGTGCTGCTGTTCTCCCTGTTCCTCACCCTGCTGCCCGGTGTGTCGGGGCTGGCGCAGCCGAAGTTCGCGCAGACGATCCTGGACCGGCTGGACGACGGCGGCAGCGTCGCCGCGCCGGTCGCGCTGCTCGCCGCCCTCCTGGTCGCGGGCGCCCTGCTCACCGGCCTCAACGTCTGTCTCCAGCAACGCACTTCGGAGCGGGTGGTCCGGCAGGTGCGGCGCGGTCTCGTCCACCGGCTGATCCGGCTGCGGGTCTCCGAGCTGGACCGGCGGGCCCCGGGCGACCTCATCGCCCGTGTCACCTCCGACAGCACCCTGCTCAAGAGCGCCGCCACCGAGGGCCTGATCATGACGGTCAACGGCGTACTGACCCTCGCCGGGGCGCTGTTCATGATGGCGACGCTCGACGTGCGCCTGCTCGGTGTGACCCTGCTGGTACTGACCCTGGTCGCGGTCGTGATCACCGTCGTGCTGCCCCGGATCAAGGCCGCCGTGGCCCGCTCGCAGGCGTCCGTCGGCGCGGTCGGGGCCGTCCTCGACCGTACGCTCGGCGCGGCCCGCACGGTCAAGGCGAACGGCGCCGAGGGCCGCGAGACGCGCGCCGCCGAGGACGCGGTCGAGGAGGCGTACGCGGCCGGGCTGGTCGGCGCCCGCTACGGCGCCCTCGTCGCCATGGTCGGCGGCGCCGCCATCCAGACGGCGTTCCTGGTCGTCCTGGGCGTGGGCGGCACCTTCGTCGCGAACGGCTCCATGTCCGTCTCCGAACTGATCGCCTTCCTGCTGTACGTGTTCTTCCTGGCGAGCCCGGTCTCGCAACTGGTCGGCGGCGCCGCCCAGCTCCAGCAGGGACTGGGCGCGGTGGGCAGGATCCAGGAGGCGTACGGGCTGCCGGCCGAGGACGACATCGAGGCACCGCCCGGCTCCGTCCCGGACCACACCGCCGCGCCCGCCGTCGAGCTGAGCGGGGTCGAGTTCGCCTACCCGGGCCGCGCGCCCGCCCTGCGCGGTGTCGGCTTCACCGTCCCCGCCGGCACCCGGACCGCGCTCGTCGGTCTGTCGGGAGCCGGCAAGACCACCCTCTTCTCGCTCCTCCAGCGCTTCTACGAACCGACCGCGGGCACCATCAGGATCGGTGGCGAGGACATCTCCACGCTGCCGCGCGCGGAGGTGCGGCGCCGGATCGCGTACGTCGAGCAGGACTCCCCCGTGATGGCCGGCACGCTCCGCGAGAACCTGCTGTACGCGGCCCCCGCGGCGACCCCCGGGCAGCTCGCTGAGGTGCTCGCCCTGACCCGTCTCGACGGTCTGGTCACACGCCTGCCCCAAGGTGTGGAGACGCCCGTCGGCCCGCGCGGTGTGACCCTGTCCGGCGGTGAGCGCCAGCGCCTGGCCATCGCCCGTGCCCTGCTGCGCCGTCCCCAGGTGCTGCTGCTCGACGAGGCGACGGCCCAGCTCGACGCCCGCAACGAACAGGCCCTGGGCGAGCTCGTCGCGCGCGCCGCGGGCCGGTGCACGGTGCTGCTGATCGCCCACCGGCTGTCCACGGTCACCGACGCCGACCAGATCGTGGTCCTAGAACACGGCGAGGTCCGCGCCGTGGGCACTCACGACTCGCTGGTCGACGACGACACGCTCTACCGCGAGCTGGCCGCCACCCAGCTGCTGGCGGCCGAGCCCCCGGCGCGTCCGCCGGCCGGTCCGGTCGGCGCGGCGTCAGCCGGTGCGTAGGCCGGCATATCGGCGGCGAGCGCCCCTCGACGAGCGTACCCACCCCACTATGAATGAGGTGTATACACCCTCTATATAGTCGCGACATGCCTTTTCTGACCAGGAAGACGAAGAGATCGCGCCCCGGGTTCCGTTCGGCGGCCGCCCTCGTGACGGCCGCCGCACTCGCCCTGCCGCTCGCCGGGTGCACCACCGTCCACACCACCGCACCGGCGGCCGCCCGCGCGCAGACCGCGTCCGACGCCAAGGCGGCCGGACGGTTCGGGACCGTGGACTGCCGTGAGGCCAAGTGCATCGCGCTGACCTTCGACGCCGGACCGAGCGAGCACTCGGCCGAGCTGCTGGACATTCTCAAGGAGAAGAAGGTCCCCGCCACCTTCTTCCTGCTCGGCAAACGGCACATCGAGAAGTACCCGGAACTGGTCAAGCGGATGGCCGCCGAGGGGCACGAGGTCGCCAGCCACACCTGGGACCACAAGATCCTCACGCAGATCGAACCCGACGAGATACGCGCGGAGCTGCGGCGGCCGAACGACGCGATAGAGAGGCTCACCGGCCGCCGGCCCACGCTGATGCGGCCGCCGCAGGGGCGGACCGACGACACCGTGCAGAAGATCTGCCGGGAGATGGGTCTCTCCGAGGTGCTGTGGAGCGTGACCGCCAAGGACTACAAGACGTACGACCCCAAGGTGATACGGGAGCGCGTCCTGAAGCAGTCGACCCGGGACGGGATCATCCTGCTGCACGACCTCTACCCGGGCACGGTGCCCGCGGTGCCCGGGATCATCGACGCGCTCAAGGAGCGGGGGTACGTGTTCGTGACCGTGCCCCAGCTGCTGGCGCCCGGGAAGCCGAAGCCCGGCACGGTCTACCGCCCCTGACGGAGCCCGGGTTCGGCCCGTGCCGAACGGGACGGGCCGAACCGGGCTGGAACCGAACGGGACGGGAACCGGAGGGGACGGGAACCGGAGGAGCCGTCAGAAGACGACGGTCCATCCCTCGCGACCAGCCTGCTGGGCCGTGTACGAGACACCGTGGACCTTGAGTCCGTGTGCGTCGAGCAGGGTGATCCGGCCGCCCTGGTTGCCCAGCCGGACGCCGTCCGTGAGCGGGACCACCAGACACGCGCCGGGGGCGAGCGGGCCGGGCGGCACCGCGCAGCCGTGGTCGAGCCGGTCGGCGAGGCGCCAGCCGGTGAGGTCGAGCGGATCGGGCGAGGCGTTGAGGAGCGTGACCGTCTCGGACTCGGGGGCCGGGCCCCGCGGGTTGACCAGGGCCGCCAGGACGCGCACCGGCTGACCGCCCGGATCGGGCCGGGAGCCGTCGACGGGAAGGGTGTGCCCGGTGATGTCGTCGGTGTGCCAGGCCTGGCTCTGGAAGGCGAGGAAGATGCCGACCCACCGGGACTGCGCCGGGAAGTGGAGGAGCAGTCCGCCGTCCTGCCAGACGCCGTCGTCGCCCTGGAAGCGCGCGCTGTTGCCCTGGTTCATGTGGATGTCGTGGACGCCGTTGCCGGGCAGGAAGCCGAAGACCTTGTCACGGACGGCGGGCTCGGGCCCGAAGCGCTCGCCGAACACGTACATCCGGGCGTCCGGGTCGGCCACCGCGCGCTGGACGTAGTGGTCGAGCAGGTCGGCCAGGTCGTTGTCGGGGCCCTGCGCGTCCGGGGGCAGGGAACGCATCGCCGCCGGGTCGAAGAGGTTGCCGCGCACGAAGTCCAGGTTCGGGCCGCCCGGCCCCGGCGACAGCGTGTTCCAGCCGGACGCCAGGCCCTCCAGGTGTGCCGTGACCGGGTGCCGGAGGTCGTCGGCCACCAGGTAGAGCAGCTCGGAGGGCTCCTCCTGGGACCGTACGTTGACCGCCGCCCGGTAGTGCGTCCCCCGGTCGTCCGTCAGGTGGATCTGGTAGTGCGGGGTGTCGGTGGAGCCCTCGCGCCGGGCGTCGACCGCCCGGGTGATCAGTACGCCGTAGGCCTTCAGTGGCATGTCGGTCAACTCCCCCTGCGTGCGGTGCGGTTGGCCGTGCTATGGGGGAATGGTAGGACCGTGGCATGCCCTTTCGTCCGGCGGCGCGAGAATTCGTCCGGCGTTCGGCCGCCTACGATCGGTCCGTGGTCCTCTTCCTGCTGGAACGCGTGTCCCCGACTCCCCCCGCCGAGACCTGGCGGCGCGTCACCGAGTGGCCCCGGCACGCGGAGGTCGTGCCGCTGACCCGGGTCACAGTGGTCACACGGCCGCCGACACGGGAGGGCACGGTCTTCGTCGCCCGGTCGGGTGTGGGGCCGGTGGCGTTCGACGACCCGATGGAGGTCGTGACGTGGCAGCCGCCCCGGGGAGCGGACGTGGGCCGGTGCCGGCTGGTCAAGCACGGCACGTTCGTCACGGGGTGGGCCGAGATCGAGGTGCGTCCGGCGGCGGACGGCGGCTCGCGGGTGCTGTGGCGGGAGGATCTGCGGGTGCGCGGGCTGCCCGGGATCTGCGACCGGCCGCTGGCATGGGCGGGCCGGTGGATGTTCGGGCGGGCGGTGGACGGGCTGTTGCGCGAGCCCGTCCCACGGGAGCCCTCGCGGCCGCCGTCGCCGTGACGCCGTGCCGCCGTCGCCGTGCCGCCGTGACCACCGTCGCCATGACCACCCGCGTCACCGGCCCGGTCGGACGACGGATCCGGTCAGGCGACCGACCCGATCCGGCGGCCCGGAACGGGCGTGGCGTCGTGGTGGATCGGCGTGTGCGCCCCGGTGAGGGAGACACCGCTGCCGCCGCGCCTGCCGGCCACGATCTCGGAGGCGATGGACAGGGCCGTCTCCTCGGGGGTGCGGGCGCCCAGGTCGAGGCCGATGGGAGACCGGAGGCGGGCGAGCTCCAGCTCCGTGACGCCGACCTCGCGCAGCCGCTCGTTGCGGTCCAGATGCGTCCGCCTGGATCCCATCGCGCCGACGTACGCGACCGGCAGGCGCAGGGCGAGCCGGAGCAGGGGTACGTCGAACTTGGCGTCGTGGGTGAGGACGCACAGGACGGTCCGCGCGTCGACCCGGGCGCGCTCCAGGTACCGGTGCGGCCAGTCCACGACGATCTCGTCCGCCTCGGGGAAGCGGCCGGCGGTCGCGAAGACCGGGCGGGCGTCGCAGACCGTCACGTGGTAGCCGAGGAACTTGCCGATGCGGGCCAGCGCCGACGCGAAGTCGATCGCGCCGAAGACGATCATGCGGGACGGTGGTACCGAGGACTCCACCAGAACCGTGAGCGGTGCTCCGCAACGAGAGCCCCGCTCACCGATCTCGAGGGTCCCGGTGCGGCCCGCGTCCAGGAAGGCCCCCGCCTCGCCGACCACGGTGCGGTCCAGCTCCGGGTGGGCGCCGAGACCGCCCTCGTACGAGCCGTCGGGGCGGACGAGCAGCGCGCGCCCCACCAGTTCCGCGGGACCGCTGACGATACGCGCGAGGGCCGCGGCTTCTCCCTTCACGGCGGCGTCCAGCGCGGCTGCCACCACCTCCCGGGCCCGGCCGCCCGCCCGTACCGGGGTGACGAGGATGTCGATCACGCCGCCGCACGTCAGACCGACGGCGAAGGCGTCCTCGTCGCTGTAGCCGAAGCGTTCGAGGACGGTCTCCCCGTCCTCGAGCGCCTGCCGGCACAGTTCGTAGACCGCGCCCTCCACGCAGCCGCCGGACACCGAGCCGATCGCCGTGCCGTCGGTGTCGACGGCGAGGGCGGCGCCGGGCTGGCGGGGTGCGCTGCCGCCGACGGCCACCACGGTGGCGACGGCGAAGTCGCGTCCCTGCCCGGCCCACCGGTACAGCTCCTCGGCGATGTCCAGCATGTCTCGGTCTCCTTCGGCAGCGGTTGCGGGGAGGGCCTCGCGGCGGGCGTCCAGCGGGCGCCTAGTGGACGCCCATCCAGCTCTCGATGGGGTGGAGGGCGTAGAAGACGAGGAAGATCACCGTCAGGCCCCACATGAACGCCCCGATCTCCCGGACCTTGCCCTGGGCGACCTTGATGGCGACGTACGAGAGGACTCCGGCCGCGACGCCCGCGGTGATGGAGTAGGTGAACGGCATGATCACGACGGTGAGGAAGACCGGGATCGCCGTGGCGCGGTCGGCCCAGTCGACGTGCCGGGCGTTCATCATCATCATGGCGCCGATGACGACCAGGGCCGCCGCCGCGACCTCGCCGGGGACGATCGCCGTCAGCGGGGTGAAGAAGAGGCAGGCGGCGAAGAACAGGCCGGTGACGACGGAGGACAGGCCGGTGCGGGCGCCCTCGCCGACCCCCGTCGCGGACTCGACGAACACCGTCTGGCCGGAGGCGCCGGCGACCCCGCCGACCGCTCCGCCCGCGCCGTCGATGAACAGCGCCTTGGACAGCCCCGGCATCCGGCCCTGCGCGTCGGCGAGTCCCGCCTCCGTGCCGACGCCGATGATGGTGGCCATCGCGTCGAAGAACCCGGCGAGGACGAGGGTGAAGACGATCATGCCGACCGTCATCGCGCCCACGTCGCCCCAGCCGCCGAACTCGACCTGGCCGAAGAGCGAGAAGTCCGGCATCGAGACGGCGCCGCCGTGCAGTTCGGGTGCGCCGCTCGCCCACTGCCCGGGTGCGATGACGCCGAGGGTGTTGAGGACCACGGCCAGTACGGTGCCGCCGACGATGCCGATCAGGATCGCGCCGGGGACACCGCGCGCCTGGAGCATGAAGATGGCGAGCAGGGTCACCGCGAAGAGCAGGACCGGCCAGCCGGCGAGTTCACCGCTCGCCCCGAGGGTGACGGGGGTGGCCTTGCCCTGGTGCACGAAGCCGGCCTTGTAGAAGCCGATCAGCGCGACGAACAGGCCGATGCCCATGGTGATCGCGTGCTTCAGCGCCAGCGGTATCGCGTTCATGATCATCTCACGCAGGCCGGTGACGACGAGCAGCATGATGACCACGCCGTACATCACGCACATACCCATGGCCTGCGGCCAGGTCATCTGCGGGGCGACCTGGGAGGAGAGCACTCCGGAGACGGAGAGTCCGGCCGCGAGGGCGAGCGGCACCTTGCCGACGAAGCCCATCAGGAGGGTGCTGAAGGCCGCGGCGAACGCGGTCGCGGTGATCAGCGCCTGCTGGCCGAGCGTGTTCCCGGCCGCGTCCTTGCCGGACAGGATCAGGGGGTTGAGGAGGAGGATGTACGCCATCGCCATGAAGGTGGTGACGCCGCCACGCACCTCGCGCGCGACGGTCGATCCCCGCAGGGTGATGTGAAAGTAGCGGTCGAGCCAGGACCGTCCGGCCGGGACGCGGGTACCCGCACCCGCGTCGTCGGCGACGGTCCTGGGCTCCACGGACTGGTGGGTCATGGTGCCAACTCCCAAGGTTCACAGGGGCACCCGCGTCGGCCGCCGATGGCGACCGAGGTCAACCGCCTTTGCGGCTGCGGGATTTGGGAAGGTGCACGACCCGGGGGACGGCCCGAGACGAACGGAGGGGTGGCAGGGGGGAACAAGTCCCGCCTGGCCCTCGGGGGTTACTTGCCGGTGAGGTGCTCGGGACGTACCGGCGTCCGGTTGAGCTCCAGCCCCGTCGCGTTCCGGATCGCCGCGAGGACGGCCGGGGTGGACGACAGGGTGGGGGCCTCGCCGATGCCACGGAGCCCGTACGGGGCGTGGTCGTCGGCGAGTTCGAGCACGTCGACCGGGATGGTCGGCGTGTCGAGGATCGTGGGGATCAGGTAGTCCGTGAAGGAGGGGTTGCGCACCTTCGCGGTGACGGGGTCGACGATGATCTCCTCCATCACCGCGATGCCGAGGCCCTGGGTGGTGCCGCCTTGGATCTGGCCGACCACCGACAGCGGGTTGAGCGCCTTGCCGACGTCCTGGGCGCAGGCCAGTTCGATGACCTTGACCAGGCCGAGTTCGGTGTCGACCTCGACGACGGCGCGGTGCGCGGCGAACGAGTACTGGACGTGGCCGAAGCCCTGTCCGGTGCGCAGGTCGAAGGGCTGCGTGGGACGGTGCCGCCATTCCGCCTCGATCTCGACGGCCTCGTCCTCCAGCACGTCCGCCAGGTCCGCGAGCACCTCGCCCGCGTCGGTGACGACCTTGCCGCCCTCCAGCAGCAGTTCCGCCGTCGCCCACGCGGGGTGGTACGTGCCGAACTTGCGGCGGCCCCTCTCCAGGACCTTCTCGCGCACCAGCTCGCAGGAGTTCTTGACGGCGCCGCCGGTGACGTACGTCTGACGCGACGCGGACGTCGAACCGGCGCTGCCCACCTGGGTGTCGGCGGGGTGGATGGTCACCTGCGCGACGCCGAGCTCGGTGCGGGCGATCTGCGCGTGGACGGTGACACCGCCCTGGCCGACCTCCGCCATCGCGGTGTGCACGGTCGCGACCGGCTCACCGCCCACCACCTCCATGCGGACCCTGGCGGTCGAGTAGTCGTCGAAGCCCTCGGAGAAGCCGACGTTCTTGATGCCGACGGCGTACCCGACACCGCGCACGACGCCCTCGCCGTGCGTGGTGTTGGACAGGCCGCCCGGCAACTGCCGTACGTCGGCCCCCTCGGAGCTCTCCCACTGGCGCTCCGGCGGCAGCGGCATCGCCTTGACGCGGCGCAGCAGTTCGGCGACCGGGGCCGGCGAGTCGACGGGCTGTCCGGTCGGCAGCAGGGTGCCCTGCTCCATCGCGTTGAGCTGCCGGAAGGCGACCCGGTCCATACCGACCGCGTCCGCCAGCCTGTCCATCTGGGCCTCGTAGGCGAAGCACGCCTGGACCGCGCCGAAGCCGCGCATCGCGCCGCAGGGCGGGTTGTTGGTGTAGAGCGCGATGGCCTCGATGTCGACGTCCTCGACGACGTACGGGCCGACGCTCAGCGAGGAGGCGTTGCCGACGACCGCCGGGGAGGCGGACGCGTAGGCGCCGCCGTCCAGCACGATGCGGGCCTTCATGTGGGTGAGCTTGCCGTCCTTGGTCGCCCCGTGCTCGTAGTAGAGCTTCGCGGGGTGGCGGTGGACGTGTCCGAAGAAGGACTCGAAGCGGTTGTAGACGATCTTGACCGGTCTGCCGGTGCGCAGGGCCAGCAGACAGGCGTGGATCTGCATCGACAGGTCCTCGCGGCCGCCGAAGGCGCCGCCGACGCCGGAGAGCGTCATCCGGACCTTGTCCTCGGGCAGGCCGAGGACGGGGGCGATCTGCTTGAGGTCCGAGTGCAGCCACTGGGTGGCGATGTACAGCTCGACGCCGCCGTCCTCGCAGGGCACGGCGAGACCGGACTCCGGGCCGAGGAAGGCCTGGTCCTGCATGCCGAAGGTGTACTCGCCCCTGACGACGAAGTCGGCCTTCTTCGCGGCCTCTTCGGCGTCGCCGCGGACGATCGACTGGCGGTGCACGATGTTCGGGTGCGGGACGTGGCCGATGTGGTGGTCGTCGCGGCCCTCGTGGACGAGGATCGCGTCGGGCGCGGTCGCGGACGCCTCGTCCGTGATGACCGGCAGTTCCTTGTACTCCACCTTGATCTTGGCGGCGGCGCGGCGCGCGGTCTCCGGGTGGTCGGCGGCGACGATCGCGACGGGCTCGCCGTGGTGGCGGACCTTGCCGTGGGCGAGGACCGGCGTGTCCTGGATCTCCAGGCCGTAGGTCTTCACCGCGGTGGGCAGGTCGTCGTAGGTCAGGACCGCGTGGACGCCGGGTTGCGCGAGGGCCTCGGAGGTGTCGATGGACACGATCTCGGCGTGGGCGACGGTGGAGCGCAGGATCTGGCCCCAGAGCATGTCCTCGTGCCACATGTCGGACGAGTACGCGAACTCTCCGGTGACCTTGAGGATGCCGTCCGGGCGGAGCGTGGACTCGCCGATGCCGCCCTTGGACTCGGTACCCTGGGTGATCTTGGTGGGTGTGCCGGTGGTTCCCATGGTCAGACCGCCTCGGACTGCCGGGCGGCCGCGAGGCGGACCGCGTCCATGATCTTCTCGTAGCCGGTGCAGCGGCAGAGGTTCCCGGAGAGCGCCTCGCGGATGTCCGCGTCGCTCGGGCTCGGGTTGCGCTCCAGCATCTCGTCCGCGGCGACCAGCAGACCCGGGGTGCAGAAGCCGCACTGGACGGCGCCGGCGTCGATGAACGCCTGCTGGACCGGGGAGAGTTCGGTGCCTTCGCCGGTCTGCGAGTCATGGCCCTTGGCGCCCCACCGCCGGGCCTGGTCCAGCGATGTCCCGCACGAGCCGGTTCCGCAGGAACGCTGCTGGGCGTACTCCGCGAGCCCCTCCACGGTGACGACCTCGCGGCCTTCGGCCTGACCGGCCGCGACCAGGCACGAACACACCGGCACGCCGTCGAGGCGGACGGTGCAGGAACCGCACTCGCCCTGCTCGCAGGCGTTCTTGGAACCGGGCAGACCGAGCCGTTCCCGCAGCACGTACAGCAGGGACTCGCCCTCCCACACGTCGTCGGCTTCCTGCGGACGCCCGTTGACCGTGAAATTGACGCGCATTACGCGACTCCCTCCGTCGCGGCGGTGCCGCGGTACGACTCCCAGGTCCAGGTGAGGGTGCGGCGCGCCATCACGCCGACCGCGTGGCGGCGGTAGCTCGCCGTGCCCCGGACGTCGTCGATCGGGTTGCAGGCGGCGGAGCACAGGTCCGCGAACTGCTTGGCGACCGACGGGGTGATGATCCTGCCGTTGTCCCAGAAGCCGCCCTCCTCGAGCGCCGCGTTCAGGAACTCCTCGGCGGTCTTGGCGCGGACCGGGGTCGGCGCGGCGGAGCCGATGCCGGTGCGCACCGTGCGGGACGCCGGGTGCAGGGCCAGACCGAAGGCGCACACCGCGATCACCATCGCGTTGCGGGTGCCGACCTTGGAGTACTGCTGCGGGCCGTCGGCCTTCTTGACGTGGACGGCCCTGATCAGCTCGTCGGCGGCGAGCGCGTTGCGCTTCACGCCGGTGTAGAACGCGTCGATCGGGATCAGCCGGGTCCCGCGTACCGACTCGGCCTCGACCTCCGCGCCCGCCGCGAGCAGGGCCGGGTGGGCGTCACCGGCCGGGGACGCGGTGCCGAGGTTGCCGCCGACGCCGCCGCGGTTGCGGATCTGCGGGGAGGCGACGGTGTGGGAGGCCAGGGCCAGGCCGGGGAGCTCGCCGCGCAGGTTCTCCATGATCTGGGTGTACGGGACGGAGGCGCCCAGACGCACGCTCTCCTCACCGACCTCCCACTCGCTCAGCTCACCGACGCGGTTCAGGTCGAGGAGGTACTCGGGCCGGCGGTGGTCGAAGTTGATCTCGACCATCACATCGGTGCCCCCCGCAATCGGCACAGCGGTGGGGTGCTCGGCCTTCGCGGCGAGCGCCTCCTCCCAGCTGGCGGGGCGAAGGAAGTCCATGAGTGGCTCTCTTCTTCTTCGTCGAAGGTCGTATCGATCAAGCCAGATCGTGTGCGGCGGCCCCGGCTCGTTCATGAGTTGTTCACGCGG
Source organism: Streptomyces sp. NPDC005195 (assembly GCF_040608315.1). NCBI lineage: Bacteria > Bacillati > Actinomycetota > Actinomycetes > Kitasatosporales > Streptomycetaceae > Streptomyces > Streptomyces sp. NPDC005195. Next base: position 11,119 of record NZ_JBEXHZ010000033.1, on the reverse strand, counting down.
ATCGAGGTCAGTACACAGCGCCGTCCTCCACCGGGGTCAGTCACCGAAACCATGAAGGAGTTGGCTGGCCAGGACACTCATCTTGTAGATTCATATGAACGGGAGGCGTCAGTAACCTCTCCGGTTTCCCAGTGAAACACCCAGCACATGCCGGGACCTGGGAAGACGGCTCACGGGCGCGTCCGCCCGGCTACCCACCTTCAGATCCATCGTAGATTTCGAGACAAGAACGGCGGCGACGAGAATGCGGCTGCGCGCACTGCTGGACACCGACGCGCTGGGCCTGCGGCTGCTCGGCGGCGAGGGCGAGCTCGACCGCACCGTACGCGGTGTGATGACCACCGACCTCAAGGACCCCAGCCGCTATCTCTCGGGCGGCGAACTGGTCCTCACCGGTCTCGCCTGGCGGCACGCCGCCGCGGACTCCGAGCCCTTCGTGCGCATCCTCGCGGGCGCCGGGGTCGCGGCCCTCGCCGCGGGCGAGGCGGAGCTCGGTGACATCCCCGAGGACCTGGTCCTGGCCTGCGCCCGGCACCGGATGCCCCTGTTCGCCGTGAACGAGTCGGTGGCCTTCGCGACGATCACCGAACACGTCGTACGGCAGGTCTCGGGCGAGCGCGCCGGCGACCTGGCGGCCGTGGTGGACCGGCACCGGCGGATGATGACGTCCGGCCCGGCGGGGGGCGGCCCCGACGTGGTCCTCGACCTGCTCGGCTCCGACCTGGACCTGCGGGCCTGGGTCCTGTCGCCCACCGGGCGGCCGGTCGCGGGCTCGAAGCCGGCGGGGGCGGCGCTGTCCGCCGACGTGTGCGCGCGACTGGCCGCCGAGCACCTCGCGGCCGTGCGCACCGGACGGCGCGGGCCGCACCGGGTCGTGGTGGGCACGACGCCGTACTCCCTCTTCCCGGTCCGGTCGTCCGGACGCTCCACGGGGGCGGGGCGCGACGTGCGTGAGACCGTGCTCTCCGACTGGCTGCTCGCGGTCGAGGCGGACGCCGGGGACTGGCCCGCGGAACGGCTCGACCTGCTCCAGGGTGTCACCCAGCTGATCGCCGTCGAACGCGACCGCCGGGACGCGGCGCGCACGGTACGCCGGCGTCTCGCGCAGGAGGTCCTCGAACTGGTGCAGTCGGGAGCCGCGCCCGCGGAGATCGCGGCCCGGCTGCGGGTCGCCGCGCCGGTGCTGCTGCCCGGACTCGGGGCGGCCCCGCACTGGCAGGTGGTGGTGGCCCGCGTCGAGTGGGACGGCGGCGAGATGGACGGCGGACCGGTCGCCCAGGCGCTCCTGGAGGAGATGCTCGTCGAACCGCCGGCGACCGGCCCCGAGTACGCGGACCGCATCGCCGTCGCCCACACGGACGGCGAGGCGATCGCGCTCGTCCCCCTTCCGGCGGTCTCCTCCGAACACGACGGCCCGGAGACCGGGCTGCTCGCGGACTCGCTCCTGGCTGCCGTCCGCGAACCTCTCTCGGCGGGCCTGAACGACGACGGGAGGCTCACCCTCGGCGTCAGCGCCGCGGTGCACTCGGCGGAGGGCCTGCGCGGCGCCCTGGAGGAGGCCCGGCACGCGCGCCGGGTCGCCGCCGCACGCCCCGGCCGGGTCTGCGCGGCCGGACACCAGGAACTGGCCTCCCACGTCCTGCTGCTGCCCTTCGTACCCGACGACGTGCGCCGGGCCTTCACCGCACGGCTCCTCGAACCGCTGCGCGACTACGACCGCCGCCACCGCGCCGAACTGATCCCCACCCTGGAGGCCTTCCTCGACTGCGACGGCTCCTGGACACGCTGCGCCGCCCGTCTCCACCTGCACGTCAACACACTGCGCTACCGGGTGGGGCGTATCGAGCAGTTGACGGGCAGGGACCTCTCCCGCCTGGAGGACAAACTCGACTTCTTCCTGGCCCTGCGCATGAGTTGAGGTCACGGGGCGGTGCGGGGCGTGTCGCGAAGTGGCACCCCTGTCGCACGACTTTGTGAAATCCTTCACCCAGCCCCTTGGCCGGGTGCCTTGATCCGTGCTGAGATGCCACCACTCAACAGCTCAATGGCGTGCTCGGGGAGGGCAACGTGGCGCATACCGCCATGTCTGGTTCCGGAACGAACGCAGGGAACGATCCACTCCAGACCGCGGTATGGCGGTTGCGCTCGCGCGCCTGCTGGGTCGACGCGGCCGCGCTGATCCAGCCTGTGACGGCTGACGCGTCGCTGCAGAGGGCCTCGCTCCTCGTCGAGCGGTGTCTGTACACCGAGCAGGGCTGGGCGGAGGCCGAGGACGCGCTCCGCACGGCCGAGGCGGTGGCCCGCAGCGACGACGAGCGGGGCGCCGCGGCCTGTGAGCGCGGACAACTCGCCTACGCGGCCACCCTGCTCGGGGTACGCGACCGGGCGGACGAGGCACGGGCGGCGCTCGGCCGGGCCGCCGCCCTGATCGCGCCCGGGGCGCCGGGCCGCGCGCTCCTGGACTTCCGGCGCGGGCTGCTCGCCGAGAACCTCGCGCAGTCCCCGCAGGCCGCCCGCGCCGCCTACCGCCGCGCCCACGCGGGCGCCTCCGCCCAGGGCGACCCGCTGCTGCTGTCCTTCACCTGGCGGCACCTTGCCGGACTCGCCCTGCGGGAGGGCGAGTTGGCGGAGGCCCGGCACGGATTCGGGGAATCCCTCAGGATTCGCGAGGAGTTGGGCTATCTGGTGGGAACGGCTCCGGCGCTGGCGTCCCTCGCGGACGCCGAGACCGAGCCGGAGGCGTCCCGGCTGCGCGCGGAGGCGGGACGGCTGTTCCGGCTCCTCGGGGGCGTACCGACGTGGCTGGCACGGCAGTTGAGCCCGCCAGCCGCCACCGCCTGACACCGCCGGCGGGCGCGGGGGCGGCTGCTCCCCGCGCCCTACCGAGGCCGTCCGACGCCACCTGCGCTCCGGCTAGCCGCTCTGGACCGTCGACAGCAGGTCGCGGGCGAACGTCTCGACGGTGGTGCGGAGTTCGGGGTCGTGGGCCACGTAGACGACCGCGGCCACGACCACGAGAAGGAGCAGGAGGCCACTCAGGCGGCCGCCCCGGCCGCCCCGGGCTCCCTGGACGGAGCCGTGGGCCGCAGGACGGTACGGATGCGGCGCGCCGGTGTGGCGGCCGTGCGCCATGTGGTGCAGGTCGCGGTGGTGCCGGACATGGTTCTGATGGATCCGCTGGGCCTGCTGGGCCTGTTGCGTCGCCTGCCAGGACGGGTCGGGCATCGGTGTCTCCCCCGGTTTCGGTCAGCTCGCGCCGTGTACCGGTGGGCACGCGGACCGGGCTGTACGGGGTTCCCTCCGACGCGGCCCGCGACCGGGCCCGTACGAAGCCGTTACGTCCAGGGCCGGAACGCCACATACCGGCCGCGAGCGGGCGGGCAGGACGTTCGCAACCTCACAGGGCAATACACCTAGGAGCCCGCGAAGTGCTCCCGCACGAGGGACTGGACGACGGGCAGGTCCTGGACGATCAGGGCCTCCAGGAGGGCGGCGTGCTCGGCGGCGTCGGCCACCAGGTCGGCGCGGCCGCGGGAGACGGGACCGCCGACCAGCGGCCACTGGGCGCGGCGGTGCAGGTCCTCGGCGATCTGTACGAGCTGGTCGTTGCCCGCGAGGGCGAGGACGGCACGGTGGAAGGCGCGGTCGCTCTCGGCGTAGGTGGCGCGGGAACCGGTGGACGCGGCCCGCACCGTGGCCTCGGCGAGCGGGCGCAGTTCGGCCCAGCGCGCGGCGGCCACCGTGCGCGCGAGACGCAGCATCACCGGGACCTCGATGAGCGCGCGGACCTCGGCGAGTTCGGCCAGCTGGCGCGTCCCGCGCCGGACGACCCGGAAACCCCGGTTCGGCACGACCTCGACGGCGCCCTCCAGGGCCAGCTGCTGCATCGCCTCCCGTACCGGAGTGGCGGACACACCGAACCGCTCGCCGAGCACGGGCGCCGAGTACACCTCGCCGGGGACGAGCTCTCCCCCGACGAGAGCGGTGCGCAGGGCGTCGAGGACCTGCCCGCGGACCGAGGCGCGCTGCACCACCGGGCGCGCGGCCTCCACGCGGGGCTGCGGGTTCTCCACCGGAGGGCACGGCAGGGGCACCTCACTGTGTGTGTGCTCACCGCGGGCCGCCGCGCCGACCGTGGACGCGGCGACGTCGCGCTCCCGGTCCCGCTCGCCCTCCCGGCGCCGTTCCGGCATCCGCGACTGGGCGGGCACCCGGACGGCCGCCGTACGCATGTCCGGGGCGCCGCGCCCGGTGGAGCCGTGCGTGCCCAGCGAACCGGCCTGCTCCACGGGGGCCTCCTCCGGGCTTGGTGGTACTTGGGAGTCAATGCGGCGGTTGTTACCCGTCCGTCAAGCACCATAGGCGCACACGGCCCCAGTTCAAACATCCGGAATTACGGGTAAGGTTAGCCTTACCTGTCAACGATCGTGAAGCGGTGGTCACCGGATGTCCGCTCCCGCCCTGGCCGCAGGCGCCACGGCCCGCCCCGGCACCCGTCCGGCGCCCTCGGCAGTCACGGACGCCTACAGCCGGCTGACCGAGGTCCTTCCCGCGCTGAGCGTCACGGAGCTGGACCCGGGCGAGACGGCCCCCGAGGACTTCGGCTGGGCCCGCGCGGACCGGCTCGCGGCGGGCGGGGCGGAGCTCGACGCCTTCCTCGCCTGGGACGAGGCGCAGATCGTCCGGGACTACGGCCGGCGGGCACGCCCGGACGTCGTCGCCACGTTCGGGCTGCACCGGTACGCCTGGCCGGCCTGCCTCCTGATCACCGTCCCGTGGTTCCTGGATCGCCGCGTGCCCCGGTTCCCTGTGGAGCACGTCACATTCCAGCGCACCCTCGGCCGGATGGCCGTGCGGACCGGTGAGTTCGCCTGTCTGCCGGACGACCCCGCGGCCACCCTCCCCGGCGCCCGCGTCGTACCGGACGAGGAGGCCCTGCGGGCCGAGGTGCGGGCCGCGGTGGCCGCGCACCTGGAGCCGGTCCTGGGCGGTTTCGGCCCCCGCATGCGACGCCGCGGCCGCGCCCTGTGGGGCATGGCCACCGACGAGATCGTCGAGGGCCTCTGGTACGTCGCCGGCCTCCTCGGAGAGGAGGAGCGCGCGCTGCGCGAACTGGAGCTCCTGCTGCCGGGCACGACCCGGCCCTACGTCGGGTCCGCCGCGTTCCGTGAGCTGGCCGGCCCGGACGGCGGAACCCTGACCACCCGCGACCGCGCGAGCTGCTGCCTCTTCTACACACTGCGCCCCGACGACGCCTGCCCCACCTGCCCGCGCGTCTGCGACGCGGAGCGGGTCGTCAAGTTGACGGCCGACCTCGCCAGTTGAGACACCCCGTCACCGGGCCGGGTCCTGAGTGCCCTAAGATCAACTCCGACGGAGACACCCCTCAGGTCACAGGTACTTCACAACTTCCTCACTTGTCGCAGGAACTTTCCGTTGAACCATCCGTACGGGTAATCTCATTCGCACTCAGCTCCCGTCCCTCGCGCGGCAGTTCGAGCAGAATGTCGCCCTGCGCATCCCTTGGCACTCCCTTGGCGGCCTCTTGCCGCGAAACCCCCTGAGGGGCGACGGGCTTGGGCCAATATGGCGGGCGTTACGCCCTATCCCAATGCAAGGGACCCCAGATGAGACTGACCGACATATCGCTGAATTGGCTGCTTCCGGGCGCCGTTTTGCTCCTGGGACTGCTGGCGGCGGTGGCGGTGCTCGCGCGCGGCAAGCGGTCCGGGGACGGCGCGGGCAGCAGTAACGACGAATCATGGGAGCGCACCGAGGAGCGCCGCCGGCGCAAGGAGGCCGTCTACGGCACGGCTTCCTACGTGCTGCTCTTCTGCTGTGCCGCGGTTGCCGCCGCGCTGTCCTTCCACGGCCTGGTCGGCTTCGGCCAGCAGAACCTCGGGCTGACCGACGGCTGGGAGTACCTCGTCCCCTTCGGTCTGGACGGCGCGGCCATGTTCTGCTCCGTCCTCGCGGTGCGCGAGGCCAGTCACGGCGACGCGGCGCTCGGCTCCCGCATACTCGTGTGGACCTTCGCCGGTGCCGCGGCCTGGTTCAACTGGGTGCACGCGCCGCGGGGCGTGGACCACTCGGGCGCTCCCCAGTTCTTCGCGGGCATGTCCCTGTCGGCCGCCGTGCTGTTCGACCGGGCGCTGAAGCAGACCCGCCGTGCCGCGCTGCGCGAGCAGGGCCTGGTCCCGCGCCCGCTGCCGCAGATCCGGATAGTCCGCTGGCTGCGCGCTCCGCGTGAGACGTACAGCGCCTGGTCGCTGATGCTCCTGGAGAACGTCCGCACCCTGGACGAGGCCGTGGACGAGGTGCGCGAGGACAAGCGCCAGAAGGAGCAGACGCGTCTGCGCCGCCGCAACGAGGAGCGGGTCGAGCGCGCGCACCTGAAGGCGCTCAGCCGCGGTCACCGGGGCCTGCCGGGGCGCGCGAGCGCACGGGCGCAGCTCGAGACGACCGTGGAGCGCGCTCCCGCCCAGGCCTCTACGGAGCCTGCTCTATCGGGGCCGGAGCTGCCCGTACGCTCGCGGCCCTCCCTGCAGCCGGTCCGCAAGAGCGCTGACCCGATAACCGTCGACCTCACGGTGGAGGACGACACCATGGCCCTGCCGCGGCTCGACTCCCTGGAGCGCAAGCTCAAGGACCTGGAGCAGCAGTTCGGCTGACGTCCCGTCTGGCGGGACCCGGGTCAAGTCCCGGTGGTCCGGCCGGAATCCGGCCGGACCCGGACACGAGTGACGCCCGGACGGGAGTTCCGCCCGGACCAGGGTGACGCCCGGACGGGAGTTCCGTCCGGACAGGAATTACGGCGGCGCGGTGACTACACCGCGCCGCCGTCCAGTTCGAACCAGACCGACTTGCCGACGCCGTGGGCCCGGACGCCCCACGCGTCCGCGAGGGACTGTACGAGGACGAGTCCTCTGCCGTGCGTACCGTCGTCGGCGTCCGGTACCCGCGGCCTGGGCCTGCGTCCCACGAAGTCCCGTACCTCCACCCGTAGTCCGGAAGGCCGGACGGTGGCTGTCAGGACCGCGTCGTGATCGGTGTGGATGAGAGCGTTGGTGACGAGCTCGCTGGTCAGCAGCTCGGCTATCTCGGACTTTCCCGGCCTCCCCCAGTGCCGTAAGAGTTCCCTCAGCGCTCTGCGGGCCTCGGGCACCGCCCGTAGGTCCGCCCTCGCCAGCCTGCGCCTGAGTTGCGCGGTGGCGGGATGATCCGCCGCACTCCCGGACGTCTCCTCCATCATCGCCTTTGCCGTGGAGGCCCCGATCGCAACGGGACCGCGTCCTCTTACCTGCCTTCTCATGACCCCCGCCTGCATGCCGATGCCGATTCCCCTCGTGATCGAACATGTTCACGGGAATCCATGCCCTCCTACGCGAGACGGCAGTCATGTCGATTCGTCAACCCTCGGCCATGGGGGAGCGAAAGCGTGCCGGCGTGACAGGCCGGTGCCCCCGGGACCGGTCCGCCCGCGCTCCGGGGACCGGCGGTCACCCTCGGGAGGCGCGCACCCGCCGGGGTGATCCGGTCGGCCGGGCGACAGGCCTGGGCCGGACGCCGTCGATGTCGTAGGGACGGCGGACCTTCCCGGACGCGGCGACCGGTGGAGCCCGCGCTCCGGGCCGCGTACGAGCGCTCCGCGGGCGTCGCGGCTGTCGCGGTCGTCACGGATTCGGCGAAAAAGCCCTGGTGGGCGGTCGGGATGCCGCCACGGGCGGACGGCAATCCCGCTCGGGTGCGGCGCCCTGCTCTCCGTACGAGAACGTCCTGCCCGCCTCGGCCGAGGCCCGGGGTGCCCCCGTACCGGCCTCCCTCACCGCTGCGCGGCCTCTCCGCGTGCCGCGCTCCGTCGGGCGCGTGAGGGGGGAAGTGAGCCGGAGCGCGAACGGCTCGCGACAGCGGCGCGTTTGACGGCGGCGCGCCCCCCGGAGCCTCCTGTGCGGACCGGCGTACCGAGCGCGGGCGCTCGGCCCGTCTACCGACTCTCGGCTGCGTGTCCGGCCGTACTCGACAGGGACACGTGGTCCGGCCGCGGCAGCGGGCCGACCGCCCGTCACCCGCGTCGGCACCACACCCCCGCGAGGCAGGGCCCCTAAAGCCTCGGCACGTTCCTGATGTTCGAGCGGGCCATCTGGAGCATGCGGCCGACTCCGCCGTCGAGGACGATCTTCGACGCCGACAGCGCGAAGCCGGTCACCATGTCCGCGCTGATCTTCGGCGGGATGGACAGGGCGTTGGGGTCCGTGACGATGTCGACGAGGGCGGGGCCCTTGTGCTTGAAGGCTTCCTTGAGGGCGCCTGCCAGCTGCCGGGGCTTCTCGACGCGGATCCCGTGGGCGCCGCAGGCCCGGGCCACGGCCGCGAAGTCGGGGTTCTTGTTGGTGGTCCCGTACGACGGCAGCCCGGCGACCAGCATCTCCAACTCGACCATGCCCAAGGACGAGTTGTTGAAGAGGACGACCTTCACCGGCAGGTCGTACTGGACGAGGGTGAGGAAGTCACCCATCAGCATGGAGAAACCGCCGTCGCCGGACATCGACACGACCTGGCGTGCGCGGTCGCTGAACTGGGCGCCGATCGCCATCGGCAGCGCGTTCGCCATCGAGCCGTGCGAGAACGAACCGATGATGCGGCGGCGGCCGTTGGGCGTGATGTAGCGCGCCGCCCAGACGTTGCACATCCCGGTGTCGACGGTGAACACCGCGTCGTCGTCGGCGAGTTCGTCCACCACCGAGGCGACGTACTCGGGGTGGATCGGAACGTGCTTCTCGACCTTCCGGGTGTACGCCTTCACCACACCTTCGAGGGTGTCCGCGTGCTTCTTCAGCATCTTGTCCAGGAAGCGGCGGTCCCCCTTGGACCGCACCCGCGGGGTGAGACAGCGCAGGGTCTCCTTGACGTCGCCCCAGACCGCCAGGTCCAGCTTCGAGCGCCGGCCCAGGTGTTCGGGGCGGACGTCGACCTGAGCGATCTTCACGTCGTCCGGGAGGAAGGCGTTGTAGGGGAAGTCGGTGCCGAGGAGGATGAGCAGGTCGCACTCGTGCGTGGCCTCGTAGGCGGCGCCGTAGCCGAGCAGACCGCTCATGCCGACGTCGAACGGGTTGTCGTACTGAATCCACTCCTTGCCGCGCAGCGCGTGTCCGACCGGTGACTTGATCTTCTCCGCGAACTCCATGACCTCGATGTGCGCCCCCGCCGTCCCGCTGCCGCAGAAGAGGGTGACCCGGTCGGCCTCGTCGATCAGCGCGACGAGCCTGTCGATCTCGGCGTCGCCGGGGCGGACGCTCGGCCGGGAGGTGACGAGGGCGGTCTCGACGGTCTTCTCCGGGGCGGGCGCGGCGGCGATGTCGCCGGGGAGCGAGACGACGCTGACCCCCGACTGGCCGATCGCGTGCTGGATGGCGGTCTGCAGCAGCCTGGGCATCTGCTTCGGGTTGGAGATCAGCTCGCTGTAGTGGCTGCACTCGCTGAAGAGCCGGTCGGGATGGGTCGCCTGGAAGTAGCCGAGGCCGATCTCGCTGGAGGGGATCTGCGAGGCGAGGGCGAGCACCGGGGCCATGGAGCGGTGGGCGTCGTACAGGCCGTTGATGAGATGGAGGTTGCCGGGGCCGCAGGAGCCGGCGCAGGCGGTGAGCCGGCCCGTGATCTGGGCCTCCGCGCCCGCGGCGAAGGCGGCGGTCTCCTCGTGCCGGACATGGATCCAGTCGATCGCGGAATTGCGCCGGATCGCGTCGACGACGGGGTTGAGGCTGTCACCGACGACGCCGTACAGGCGCTTGACCCCCGCGCGGGCGAGGATGTCGACGAACTGTTCGGCGACGTTCTGCTTGGCCATGCTGCACGCACCCCTCAGTGGTCCTGGACCCCTTGAGTCCGTCCTCTGGGGTCCATGAATTCACAGGGAACGCGGTTACGCCTCCCAAACAGCCGCGGCGGTCCGGTCGTCCGCGTATCCCTTGACCCTCACCTGGGTGTCGGCCAGGAACGCGGCCAGCCCCGGCGGGCCGCCCGTGGACCAGCGGGTCGTCAGGTGCTCGCAGAGCCCCGGTTCACCGCGCAGGGGATCGGCGAGGCCGCCCGTGCACAACAGGAGCGTGTCACCCGGCCGGGCGACGGAGGCACGGAAACGGAAGGGGGCACGCGGTGGGGCGGGGGCGGGCTCGTACGGGCTCGGGGGCGTCGTGATGCCCAGGTCCATGGTGAGCCGGTCGCCCTCGGGGGTCTCGTGGGGCAGCGACCCGAAGCCGACCACCGGCTCTCCGGTGATGTCGCCGGTCCGCGGCTCGATGTCCTGCCACTCGCCGTCCCGCAGCCGGAAGAGACCGCCGTCGCCGACGCCGAAGAAGACCCGTGTACGGCACTCGGGGTCCGCGGTGAGCAGCAGACAGCGCAGGCTCGCCGTGTAGTCCTCGGGCTCGACGCCCTGCTCGGCCGCGCTCGCGCGCAGCTTGCCGAGACTGCGGTCGGTGAGGCGGTGCAGCCCCGACTTCAGGTCCCCGCGCCGGGCGGCCCGGATGTCCTCGGCGAGCCGTGCGTGACTGCGCCCGACGGCCCGTCCTATCCACCGGCAGGCCTCGGCCGCCGCCCGGTGCGCTCCGGGGGTGGCACGGGCCCCGGTCGCCATCGCCACCAGCACCAGCGCCTCCTCCCCCGTCCCGAAGCGGGCGGTCAGCAGGGCGTCGCGGCGCGGCTCACCCCGGTAGCGCGCGGAGTCGCCGCGCACGGAGACCGCCCGCAGGGTGCTGGTCCCGTAACGCGCCCCGTCCAGCACGGTGTCGGAGACCAGGTCGTCGAGGCCGTCCGGGTCGGCGGGCGGGAGCGCGGTGGGTTCGGCGTCGTAGGTGGGCGGGCCCGAGCCCAGGTGGGCCACGGAGGGCCGCTCCTGGGAAGCGACGGGCACGGGTTCGTACGGCGCGGGGACGGACAGGCCGGGGCGGGTGGGCGACGGAGCGGCGGCGGGGGGCCCGGCCGCCGGGGTGTGCGGGGCCCAGGTGTCGGGCTGTGCGGCGCCCGGGGAGGCCGTGGGCGGCCGGAGCGGGGCCGGGGTGTCCAGCGGGGCCCCGGGAGGCCGCGGCGACGCTGCAGCCGGGCTGGCCGACGCGGGCGACGT
>NZ_JBEXHZ010000032.1:0-66577 GCF_040608315.1 Streptomyces sp. NPDC005195 | reverse complement strand
CACCGGAGCCGGGCTCTTGCCGTCCGCACCAGCGCCCGGGCCAGCGGCAGCAGCAGGGGGAACGCGGGCAGCACACTCGTATCCGGGCGCTCCCGTCCCGCACCGGTGCGCCCCGCCGCGTGTCCGACCATCGGGGGAATTCGATGGCCGCGCGGCGGGGCGGGCGTCACAATCGCCGCTCATGGAACCTGTCTCGCTCACCACGGAGCGTCTGCTGATCCGCCCGCACGACGCGCGTGACGAGGACGCGCTCGTCGCCGCCTGTCAGGACCCCGAGATCGCGCGGTGGACGGACTTCCCCACGCCCTACGAGCGCCGGCACGCCGCCTTCTACCTGCGGGCGCTGGTGCCGCGGGGCTGGCGCGACGACTCGATGTACCACTTCGCGGTGGAGCGGCGGGACGAGGGCGACGGCACCCTCGTGGCGTCCGTCAACGTGCACCGGCAGGCCGACATCTGGGGCATCGGGTACTGGACCGTGGCGGAGCACCGGGGCCGGGGCTATGCGACGGAGGCCGTCGCCGCGCTGGCGCGGTGGGCTTTCACCGAGCTGGGCGTGCAGCGTCTGGAGTGGCGGGCGGAGGCGGGCAACCGTGGCTCGTGGGCGGTCGCCCGGAAGGCCGGCTTCGTGTGGGAGGGCGCGCTGCGGGCCGCGCAGACGGGGCGCGACGGTCTGCGGGACACCTGGCTCGGGGCGCTGCTGCCGGCGACCTGGGTCTGCCCTTCGCCCTGCCGTACAGCCCGGCGGCCGACGATCTCCAGAGGTTCTGAGGAGACCGGTGAAGCCTCCGCGGGTGTCCCGCGGAGGCTTCACCGGTCAGGGGTCCGGGCTAGTTCGGCGCGTCCTCGCGGCGGACCGAGAGCAGGTCCTCCAGCTGCTCCTCGCGGGCCTGGGCGGCCACGAAGAGGAGCTCGTCGCCCGCCTCCAGGGAGTCCTCCTGGGAAGGGGTGAGGACCCGGGTGCCGCGGATGATCGTGACCAGGGAGGTGTCCTGGGGCCACTCCACGTCACCCACCTGTGTGCCGGCCAGGGCCGACTCCGGCGGGAGGGTCAGCTCGACCAGGTTCGCGTCACCGTGGCTGAAGCGCAGCAGCCGGACCAGGTCGCCGACGCTCACCGCCTCCTCCACGAGAGCGGACATCAGGCGCGGGGTGGAGACGGCGACGTCGACGCCCCACGCCTCGTTGAACAGCCACTCGTTCTTCGGGTTGTTGACCCGGGCGACGACGCGCGGCACCCCGTACTCGGTCTTGGCGAGCAGCGAGACGACCAGGTTGACCTTGTCGTCACCGGTGGCCGCGATGACCACGTTGCAGCGCTGCAGTGCCGCCTCGTCCAGGGACGTGATCTCACAGGCGTCGGCGAGCAGCCACTCCGCCTGTGGGACGCGCTCGACCGAGATGGCGGTCGGCGCCTTGTCGATCAGCAGGATCTCGTGGCCGTTCTCCAGGAGCTCGCCCGCGATCGAGCGGCCCACGGCGCCGGCGCCGGCAATGGCGACCCTCATCAGTGACCGCTCTCCTCTTCGGGGCCCTCGGCGAACGAGGCCTCGACCTTTTCGACGTCGTCCGTGCGCATCATCACGTGCACGAGGTCGCCCTCCTGCAGCACTGTCTGCGAGGTGGGCAGAATCGCCTCGCCCAGCCGGGTCAGGAAGGCCACCCGCACGCCGGTCTCGTCCTGGAGACGGCTGATCTTGTGGCCGACCCAGGCGGCGGAGGCGTGCACCTCGGCGAGCTGCACCCCACCGGTGGGATCGCGCCACAGCGGTTCGGCGCCCGACGGCAGCAGGCGGCGCAGCATCTGGTCGGCCGTCCAGCGGACGGTGGCGACGGTCGGGATGCCCAGGCGCTGGTAGACCTCGGCGCGGCGCGGGTCGTAGATGCGTGCCGCTACGTTCTCGATGCCGAACATCTCCCGGGCGACCCGGGCGGCGATGATGTTCGAGTTGTCCCCGCTGGACACGGCGGCGAAGGCGCCGGCCTCCTCGATGCCCGCCTCGCGCAGGGTGTCCTGGTCGAAGCCGACTCCGGTGACACGGCGGCCGCCGAAACCGGAGCCGAGCCGTCGGAAGGCGGTGGGGTCCTGGTCGATCACCGCGACCGTGTGCCCCTGTTGCTCCAGGGTCTGGGCGAGAGCGGAACCCACTCTGCCGCAGCCCATGATGACGATGTGCACCTAGCCCAACCCCGCAGTCCTGGTCATCCCGCTGACCTGCGAAAACACCCTGCTCACTCTTCTCTGTCAGTCTGCCGGGCCCTCACGAGGCAACGGCATGCGGCGTTGCCGGGAACGAGCTTAAGGCGCAACCGCGGTCTTGCCCTCATCGATGCGGGTATCCACTGCCCCGATCCCGGCCGGGGTCCCGCCGGCGTACGTCGCGGGGTCTTCCCGGGGCCCTACGCGCCGGGGTGCGCCGGGCGGGGCGGCAGACCTGGGGGCACCACCCAGGCCATGGGGGAGCGTGCCGGTGCCGAGGCCACGGAGGTCGCCGGGGTCGCCGAGGTCACGGAGGTCACCGAAGCCGCGGATACCGCCGGGGCGGCGAGGGTCGTCGGGCCGGCCGGGGTGGCTGGGACGGCCGGGGCGAGCGGGGCTGTCGCGGTCGGCGGGGCTGTCGGGGCGCCCTGGCGCCGGTCGCCGGTCGTCTCGGCCGGGGCGTTGTCGGGAGCGTCCATACCCCGGACAACGACCTGAACCGGCCAAGGGAACGGAGCTCCTGCCGTGGGGCGAGGACGCGCGGGAGGAACGCGGGCGGGACGCGGGAGGAACGCGGGCGGGGCGCGAGCGGGGCGCGAGCGGGGCGCGGGCGGGAAAGGAACAAGGGGAACGGAGGGCGCCGGAAGGAAGGGAGGGGCCGGGAAACCGAGCAGGGTCGGGTCACACTTCGGGAAAGTCCGGGAAAAGAGACGAGAACCACACTGTGAACGGAATCCGTCCCTCCGCTCACCCCGTTCAGCGCCGGCTGATGCTGCGCACGCTGACCAGGGTCAGGATTCCGAGGCCGACGAGTCCTGCGGCGGCGCCGATGAGCTGCGCGGTCGCGTGCATGGGACCTCCATAACTGGACAAAAAGGGAACTTCGTCATATAGGCATGCGACTCTCGGATGTGCGGAATCCGCAACGGGACCCGTCCCCGTTTTCACTCGGAGAGCAGATGGCGAGGGGAAGCTGAGGTGATGCGGGACGGCGGGTGGGCGACCCCCCGTTCGAACGCTTACGATCCTCTGCGTGTCCAAACTGACCGACGTGCCCAAACGGATCCTGATCGGGCGCGCACTGCGCAGTGATCGGCTCGGAGAGACGCTCCTGCCGAAGCGCATCGCACTCCCCGTCTTCGCTTCCGACCCGCTCTCCTCCGTGGCGTACGCCCCCGGAGAAGTGCTCCTGGTCCTTTCCATCGCGGGCGTGTCGGCCTACCACTTCAGCCCCTGGATCGCGGTCGCGGTCGTCGTGCTGATGTTCACGGTCGTGGCGTCGTACCGCCAGAACGTGCACGCGTACCCCAGCGGCGGTGGCGACTACGAGGTGGCCAACACCAACCTCGGCCCCCGGGCCGGCCTCACCGTCGCCAGCGCGCTCCTCGTCGACTACGTGCTCACCGTCGCCGTGTCGATCGCGTCCGGCATCGAGAACCTCGGCTCCGCCATCCCCTTCGTCGTCGAGCACAAGGTGCTCTGCGCCGTCGTCGTCATCGTGCTGCTCACCCTGATGAACCTGCGCGGGGTCAAGGAGTCCGGGAAGCTCTTCGCGATCCCGACGTACGTCTTCGTGGCGGGCGTCTTCATCATGATCGCGTGGGGCGCCTTCCGCGGGCTCGTCCTGAACGACACCATGCGCGCGCCGACCTCCGACTACCACATCAAGGCCGAGCACCAGGGTCTCGCGGGCTTCGCGCTCGTCTTCCTGCTGCTGCGCGCCTTCTCCTCCGGCTGCGCCGCGCTGACCGGCGTCGAGGCCATCTCCAACGGCGTCCCGGCCTTCCGCAAGCCCAAGTCCAAGAACGCCGCGTCCACGCTGGCCGCGATGGGCCTGCTCGCCGTCACCATGTTCTGCGGGATCATCGCGCTGGCCATGACGACCAAGGTCCGGATGGCCGAGAACCCGGCCTCCGACCTGATTCACAACGGCGTCCCGATCGGCTCCGGCTACGTCCAGAACCCGGTGATCTCCCAGGTGGCCGAGGCCGTCTTCGGCAAGGGCAGCTTCCTGTTCATCGTGCTCGCCGCGGCCACCGCGCTGGTCCTGTTCCTCGCGGCGAACACCGCGTACAACGGATTCCCGCTGCTCGGCTCGATCCTCGCCCAGGACCGTTACCTCCCGCGCCAGCTGCACACCCGCGGCGACCGCCTCGCCTTCTCCAACGGCATCGTGCTGCTCTCGGGCGCGGCGACCCTGCTGGTGGTCATCTACGGCGCGGACTCGACGCGGCTCATCCAGCTCTACATCGTCGGCGTCTTCGTCTCCTTCACGCTCAGCCAGACCGGCATGGTCCGGCACTGGAACCGCCATCTGCGCACCGAGAAGGACCCGGCCAAGCGCAGCCACATGATCCGCTCCCGGGCCATCAACACCTTCGGGGCGTTCTTCACCGGCCTGGTGCTCGTCGTCGTCCTGGTCACCAAGTTCACGCACGGCGCCTGGGTCGCCCTGCTCGGCATGATGATCTTCTACGCGACGATGAGCGCGATCCGTAAGCACTACGACCGGGTCGCCGAGGAGATCGCCGCCCCCGAGGGCCCCTCCGACGACAGCGTGCGCCCTTCCCGCGTCCACTCCGTCGTCCTGATCTCCAAGATCCACCGCCCGACCCTGCGCGCCCTCGCCTACGCCAAGCTGATGCGCTCGGACACCCTCGAAGCGCTCAGCGTCAACGTCGACCCGGCCGAGACGAAGGCCCTGCGCGAGGAGTGGGAGCGGCGCGGCATCACGGTACCGCTGAAGGTCCTCGACTCCCCGTACCGCGAGATCACCCGGCCGGTCATCGAGTACGTGAAGGGCCTGCGCAGGGAATCGCCGCGCGACGTGGTCTCCGTCATCATCCCCGAGTACGTGGTCGGCCACTGGTACGAGCACCTGCTGCACAACCAGAGCGCGCTGCGCCTCAAGGGCCGGCTGCTGTTCACGCCCGGTGTGATGGTGACCTCCGTGCCCTATCAGCTGGAGTCCTCCGAGGCCGCGAAGCAGCGGGCCCGCAGGCGCCAGGACTGGAACGCGCCGGGCGCGGTGCGCCGGGGGCCTGCGGAGGAGCGGCCGAAGGAGTCCAGCACTCCCAAGGGCTGACGCACTCGTGTCGAACGGCCGGGCACGGTCCACGTAGACTGGTGGGCTGTTGTCCGGCCGTTCCCGTCCGCGGGGGTGGCCGAGACCCCCGATCCTGTCCCCCGTGTCACCCCCCTTTCGCACCTGGAGTCACCCCACCATGCAGGCAGAACCGAAGAAGTCGCTGGTGGGGGACGAGTACGAGGTGGAGATCGGTCCCGTCGCGCACGGCGGGCACTGCATCGCCCGTACGACCGAGGGCCAGGTTCTCTTCGTCCGGCACGCCCTGCCCGGTGAGCGTGTCGTCGCACGCGTGACGGAGGGTGAGGAGGGCGCGCGCTTCCTGCGTGCCGACGCCGTCGAGATCCTGGACCCCTCGAAGGACCGCGTCGAGGCGCCCTGCCCGTACGCCGGTCCCGGCCGCTGCGGAGGCTGCGACTGGCAGCACGCCAAGCCGGGCGCGCAGCGCCGCCTCAAGGGCGAGGTCGTCGCCGAGCAGCTGCAGCGTCTCGCGGGGCTCACCCCCGAAGAGGCCGGCTGGGACGGCACCGTGATGCCCGCGGAGGGCGACAAGCTGCCCGCCGGCGAGGTCCCGGCCTGGCGCACCCGTCTCCAGTACGCCGTCGACGCCGACGGCAACGCCGGACTGCGCCGGCACCGCTCGCACGAGGTCGAGCCCATCGAGCGCTGCATGATCGCCGCCGAGGGCGTCACCGAACTCGGCATCGAGGAGCGCGACTGGTCCGGCATGGTGTCCGTCGACGTGATCGCCGCGACGGGATCCCAGGACCGCATGGTCATCCTGGAGCCGCAGCCGGGCGCCCGGCTGCCCCTCGTAGAACTGGACAAGCCGGTCTCCGTGATGCGGGTCGCCGAGCAGGACGGCGGCATCCACCGCGTCCACGGCCGCGCGTTCGTGCGCGAGCGGGCCGACGGCCGCACCTACCGCGTCGGCAGCGGCGGTTTCTGGCAGGTCCACCCCATGGCCGCCGACACCCTCGTCAAGGCCGTCATGCAGGGCCTGCTGCCGCGCAAGGGCGACATGGCCCTCGACCTGTACTGCGGCGTCGGCCTCTTCGCCGGCGCCCTCGCCGACCGCCTCGGCGACAAGGGCGCGGTCCTCGGCATGGAGTCCGGCAAGCGCGCGGTCGAGGACGCCCGCCACAACCTCGCCGCCTTCGACCGCGTCCGGATCGAACAGGGCAAGGTCGAGACGGACCTCCCGCGCACCGGCATCACCGAGGTCGACCTCATCGTCCTCGACCCGCCCCGCGCGGGCGCCGGCAAGAAGACGGTGGAGCACCTGGCGTCCCTGGGCGCCCGAAAGATCGCGTACGTGGCCTGCGACCCTGCGGCACTGGCCCGCGACATCGCGTACTTCCGTGACGGGGGGTACAAGGTGCGGACGCTGAGGGCGTTCGATTTGTTCCCGATGACGCATCATGTGGAGTGCGTGGCGATCCTTGAACCGGTGAAGAAGGACGACTGAGCTGTGGGTTCGGGGGGTGCGCATTATGTGCGGTGTGGGCGTTACGGGCGGAATCTTGACGCTGGCATGATGCTCGCCGAGGTGTCTTGACGCTCATTTGACGCTCGTTCTGATGGGGCATCACCTAGTTGATCGTCCAGGTCATGCTCTGGCCGTGACCGCTTACGGGAGTGCGGGTGAGGAGGTTGCCCGCGGTGTCGTAGACGAAGTGCGTCGGGTCGGCGCCTCCGGTGGTGTCGGTCAGGGGCCTGACCTGGGACGACGAGGGCCACTTGGCCGAGGTCGACACCACCGGACCGGCTCCGACGGCCACCAAGTACCTGTGCGACGCCGGGGGCAACCAGCTCATCCGGCGCGACCCGACCCAGACCACCCTGTTCGCCGGTGACACCGAGATCGTCGTCAATACGGCCGTCACCTCGAACGTCGTCCTCGGCGCGGTCCGCAGCCACACCCACGGCGGTGGCAGCAGCCTGCCCGTCGCCGTGCGCTCCAGCCTGTCGGGCGGCGGAGTGAAGTACCTGTTCACCGACGACCACGGCACGGCGACCCTGGCCATGGACGTCACCACCCAGCAGGTCGCCCGCAAGCAGTACACGCCATTCGGCCAGACACGGGCCGGCGCCAACAGCACCAGTTGGCCCGATCCCACCCGCTCGTTCCTGGGCAAGCCGCAGGACACGAGCACCGGCTACACGGACGT
This sequence comes from Streptomyces sp. NPDC005195, assembly GCF_040608315.1. Lineage (NCBI taxonomy): Bacteria > Bacillati > Actinomycetota > Actinomycetes > Kitasatosporales > Streptomycetaceae > Streptomyces > Streptomyces sp. NPDC005195. Next base: position 59,121 of record NZ_JBEXHZ010000032.1, on the reverse strand, counting down.
CGGCGCCCGCAAGTACGACTCCGCGCTGGGCCGCTTCATCAGCGCCGACCCGGTCTTCGAAGCCAACAGCCCCCAGGACTGGGCGGTTACACCTACGCCGCGGACAACCCGGTCGCCAACAGCGACCCGACCGGCCTCGAAGTCGGCTCCAAGCCCAACTCCTGCCAGTACGACATCAAGTACTGCACCCCCCAGGAGCGCGGCGACCCGCCGTACCTCCCCGGCAGCGGTTCCCACGGCGGCGGCTGCTACTTCGTCCTGCTCGATCCGTGCGGCGGTGGCGGCCAGAGTGGATCGGGCGGCGGTACCGCGACGTCGGTGATCGTCAACGGCACGGTCGCCGGTGTCCATGCCGGCACCAACCTGGTCAAGATGCTGTCCAACACGGAGCGCAACGCGGCCTTCCTGCGCGGCTGGGCCAAGTCCATGGGGTGGTCCGAGAAGCCGAACAGCCCTGTCGAGAAGTGGGGTTACATCGACGCCGACGCTACCTTCGTCTGGATGCTCCAACTGAAGTTCCAGGCGAGCACCAGACCGGGCATACAGGCCGGGAGCCAACAGCCCCGCATCACGGCCCGGCTCCTCCAGAGCGGCAACTACAGGTTCACCAATCCGTTCACGAATCAGGTGGGAACCAGGAACGACTCACTCCTCGGCTCCTCCGACCCCAACGCGAACCTCTCGCACATCACTCGACGAGCCATGGGTGAAACCGGGCAGCATCGACCTGCTGAAGAGCGGGGTGAAGGTCGGCGGCAGGCTGATGCTCGGGGCGGCGGTGGCGGACGACGCCTACGACGTGGCCTCGGCGCCGAGCGACCAGAAGGTCAGCACGGCGACGCGTGACGCGGCGGGCCTGGCCGGCGGTCTGGCCGGAGCGGCCTACGGAGCCGAGACCGGGGCGTCCATCGGCTTCGCCTTCGGACCCGTCGGCAGCGCGGTCGGCGGTGTAGTCGGCGGCATCACGGGCGGCATCATAGGCAGCGGCGTCGGTGAGAGCATCGCCGACGGCATCAAAGATCTTTTCTGAGAGGAGGGGTTAGCTGATGACGACCACGTCACCGTCCGACGACCCTGTGGCGGTCCAGTTGCTCGCGATCATCAACGACCCCACGGCGCCCGAGGGGGACCAGCTCGACGCGGCCCTGGACTTGGAGGACCACTCCGGCGCCTGGTTCGAGCAGGAGATCTTCGAGATCCTGCGGCGCGAGGATTTCAGCAGCGTGATGGCCCAGATGTGCGCGGCGGCGCTCGCGGGTATCTGGGCCCGGGAGGGCCGGATCGACGAAGCGTTCTTCCCGGAGCTGCGGGGGCAGGCGCTTCGGGAGGTGCTGAGCGTCTTCAGAGACCGCGCACCGCACCTGATCCCCGAGGGGATGCAGGAGGGCTGACACGCCTGCCCGCGGCGGCCCCACCGGTTCTCCCGGTGGGGCCGCCGCTCGTCCGGTCCGCGAACGGGCGAGGCCGTGCCGCTGTCATCCGCCGGGACGGGGCGGGCGCGTCATGGCTTCGGGTCGGCGAAGGCCGAGCCGTCGACCACGAACCGGTACTGGACGTCCGAGGCGTGGATGCGCTCGTGGACAGTGTTGATGTCCTGGGCGCCGATCAGCTCGATGTCGGCCGTGACCTGGTGCTCGGCGGCGAAGTCGAGCACCTCCTGGTCTCGGCGATGCCGCCGAACGGCGACCCCACATAGGAGCGGCCGTTCTGGCAGAGCGTGAAGACGTCCACGGGCATCGGCTCGGTCGTCACGCCGACGTTCACCATGGTGCCGTGCAGGCGCAGCATGCTGAGGTAGTCGGGCAGGGACACCGGGGCGCTGACGGTGTTGAGGATGAGGTCGAAGGTGTTGGCCAGCTCGGTGAACGCGCTGCCGTCGCCGGTCACGGCGTAGTGGTCGGCGCCGAGGGCCGCGACGGCCTCGCGCTTGCTCGCCGACTGGGACAGCAAGGTCACGTCGGCACCCATGGCCTTGGCCATCTTCACGCCGAGGTGGCCGAGGCCGCCGATCGCGACCTTGGTGCCGGGACCAGAGGATTGGGACAACGTCTCCCGTGCCGGTCGATCCCCCCGCCGGGCGCTGTTGCCCGGCGGGGAACGCGCCTCTTGCAGCGGATCCGTCGGCGTCCGAACGCTGCTCGGCGTGACGCTCGTTTGACGCTCCACGCGTCCGATCGCACGGCGAGCGCCGTAAAATCGGCTTTGACCTGCGATTTTACCGGGCTTTCTCTAGGTGACGTGTTTCCGATGACGCATCACGTGGATTGCGTGGCGATTCTGGAGCCGGTGAAAAGGGATGACTGAACTTTCCCCGTGATGCTGGAGACTCTCTGCCTGCGCTGCGAGGGCTTGTCCTTGCCCGTGTCGCTGTCAGGTCTCCAGTGGGTTGAGGTAGCCCCAGACCGGATGCCTGCGCAGGCGCTGGTGGTGATAGAAGGTCTCGATGAACGCGAAGATCTCCGAGGAGGCGCTGGCCCGGTCCGGCCATTGACGGGTGCCGATCTCCTCTTTGAGTGCGGCGAGGAAGGACTCGGCGGCGGCGTCGTCGAAGCACGAGCCGGTGCGACCCATGCTCTGCCGCAGTCCCAACCGGCTTATCGCGCGCTGGAGTTCGTCGGACGTGTATTCGCAGCCGCGGACCGCATGCGCGATGCGTCACGGCTGGAGCCGACCGCGTCCGGCAGCCATCCGCAATGCGACCACGACCAGGGAGGCACGGTGCTGGTCGGCCATCGAGTAGCCGACGATCTCGCGGGTTGCGAGGTTCAGCCAGGATCTCGTGCCAGGGCGTCGTCGGCGGCCTCCCTCGCCGTGCGCGCCTTCTCGTCGGCCGGCCATGTGTAGAAGGAGGAGCGCCACCTTCAGCAGCCGGCACAGCAGAGCAACGCTGTGGGTGGTCTTCTCCGCCTCGATGAACGCGTACACCTCGCTCATCGATCGCTCTCCCTGGCGAAGAAGACCGCTGCTTTTCGCAGCACCTCGAGCGTCTCGGCCTGCTCACGGTTCTGCTGCCGCAGCCGAAGCAGGTCCTCCCGCTCCGCGCTCGTCAGCTCGCCCGGTGCCCCTTGCCCGCGGTCGATCGTGTCCTGCTTGACCCAGCTCCGCAGGCCCCCGCGCTGACCCCGATCTCCCGGGCCACCTCGGTGACGGTCCTGCCGGAGGACCGGACCAGCGCGACCCGGCGCGCTTGAACTCCCCCGTATACCGCCTGCTGCGGTTGCTCTTGCTTCCCACCTGGCACTACTTCCTCTGGAACCTCACGTCCCAGTCGCCGGGTGTCCACCATCAAGGGGAAAGTTTCATGGCTGACCTGCGGTTACTCATCAGGTGTCACCGTGTGGGGCCGTGATGGTCGGTCCCAGCCGGTGACCGTGTGGGGACCCGCGTCTTTGAGTTGTAGCCGCCCGCTGAGGCAGGTACCGAGCCGCAGCGCGGAAGGACTGAAGTTGCGGTGCCTCGAAGCTCACTCACTCAGCGCGGGTCGGCCTCGCCCGTCAGCGTCCGCGGGGGCGCCGCGAGACCACCTGGGGGAGGCTGCCGGCCTTCCAGTAACCGTCGAGGACCTTGAGCAGGCGTCCGGGGTCGCGGAAGACCTCGGCGATCCGGTCGCCGTATTCGTCGAGGAGCGGGTCGCTTTCGACCATCTTGCGGCCGGCGCCTGTGAAGGACGACGAGTAGGCGTGGCAATTGCCGCACCACAGGTAGTTGATCCATGACGGAGTGGTTCGGCCATATGTCTCGTGGTGGTAGTTCCGCAGCGCGATGTGTCCGCAGAGCGGGCACATCCGTTCGTTCAGGGGCAGGTGCAGTTGGGCGCCGAGTGCCTCACGGTGATCGTGGTCGTACTTGCGGATCATGGGATCGGCCTTTTGCTCGGTGCCGGTGTCGCCGTAGTTGGCCATGCGATGGTGGTGGTAGGTCTCGTGGAAGAACGTCTCCATGGCCTCCTGCATGTCTCGCAGGCCCTTGTTCGAGATCTGGATGATCGGCAGTCCGTTCCGGCCCAGGTGGGGATATTGCGTCGCCCAGTCCGGGCAGGCCCCGGACGGACGCGGGGATGTCGGCGGCCGCGTGCCAGACGTCGGAGCCGAGGTACACCACCAGCGCGTCACGGCGCGGAAAGTGCTTCAGTGACGAGGTGACCTTGGCCCGGTACCGCAGCCGCAGCGCCGCCAGGCGTGACAGCGCCCTGGCATTCCGCGCTGACGCCGTCACCCGCCCCCGTAGGTCTCGACCAAGTTCGAGATGAGCGCGAGCAAGGTGTCCGCGCGATGACGGTCCTCGCGCTGGGCGCGCAGGGCCTCGTCGGTCGCCCGGAGTCGGGCCAGGGCCGTCGGGTCGCCGTCTTCCACGTCGTAGATCAGCGGCTGGGTGATCAGGTCCAGGCAGTCGGTGAGCAGGCGGCGGGTGGCGTCGGTCGGTGGGGTGGGGTCGGGGTCGGTGTACGCCGTGGTCAGGTAGCGTGCGGGGTCCGTGAGGCTCCAGCCGACGACGGTGCCGTGCTGGACCAGGAGCGCGACGTCGGGGGCGATGCCGACGCGGGCATCCAACGGCGCGTCGAGGACGGCGAGGTCCCGCAGAGAGGTCAGTACGGTGTCTCCGGGGGCGCGGCACAGGACCGCGCACATCTCGTGCCGGAAGTTCTCGGCCTCGACCGCGTGCAGTCCGCCCGAGCGCACCGCCGGGGTGAGCGGGAGGCGGGCCGCGTCCTCGGCCGAGGAGGAGTCCTCCGGCAACTGGAACTCGACCCCGACCAGTTGGCGGCCGGCCGGGTCGAAGCGGAAGACGTCGGGCGCGTCCCACAGGCGGTGCTGGCTGCCGAAGGTGTCCAGGACGAACCGCCCACGTTCCTTCGCATCCGCGTAGCGCACAACGCGTACAGAGTCGCCGTCGAAGCGGGGGGTGATGTGCAGCGGATCGTCCGTCACCATGGCGTGCCAGCCGCCGTCGAAGGACAGTTTCATGGTCATCCTTGCCTCATCTGATCCGCACCGCGGGGGCCAGGTTGCCGCCCTTACCGGGAATTCTGCCCTCCACGATGTCCTCGTGCGTCACCGGTGGCCCGGGGTCGGTGGGGCTGCCGCCCAGCGCCTGCGCTCCGGAGTCGCCCTTGACACCCGACGGGCCGTACGCCGTGATGGCCTGGCCCTGGGTGTTGCCGGGGCCATCGGTCACGACGATGTCCTCGCCCTGCCGGAACGTGAGCCTTCCGGCCGTACCCGTCGACTGGTACACCGCGTCCGGGTTCTTCAGGATCTCCAGAACCCGTTCGTCGCTCATACCGTGCATGGAGGCCCCGTGGTAGTCGTTGTGCTTCTTGAACCCGCCGTCCTGTGCCCTCTCGATGACGTTGTCCACGATCTTGTCGACCCGTTTTTTGGCCCTTTCCTCTTTCGTGTAGTTCGGCATCAGCCCCAGCGGGTCGCACCCCGTGAGCGGGTTGTCCACGTAGCCGACGGGGTTCGGCGCGGGAGCGAGGCCGAGGGGGTCCGGGGAGGTGTAGCGCCCGGTCTGCGGGTCGTAGTGCCGGAAGAGGTTGTAGTGGAGGCCGGTCTCGGCGTCGTAGTACTGGCCGGGGAAGCGGAGAGGGGTGTACGTGACTCCGTCGCGGGCCCACGCGGTGGCACCCCACAGCGTGGACCGGGAGCGCCACGCGATGCCGCCGGACTCGTCGATCAGCTCGGTGGGGGTGCCGACGAGGTCCGTGGCGATGGCGAAGAAGCGGCGGTCGATCTCGCGCTGCCGGTCGTCGGCGGTGAGGATGCGCTCGGTCTGCGCCAGGGGGATGTGGCCGCGGTGGTCCCAGGTGAGGGCCACCGCGTTCGGCCGGTCCGGTCCCTGACTGGTCTGTTCGCACAGGGTCAGGCCGTCCCAGGTGAAGCGGGTCTCCTCGGCCACGCTCGTGCCGTCCGCCGCCAGGCGCTGCTTCGCCGTACGACGGCCCAGCGGGTCGTAGCGGTACCTCCACCGGGTCCCGTCGGGGGTGGTGACGGAGGTGAGGCGGTTCTCCGTGTCCCACGCGTAGCGCCAGGTGTCGGGCCTGCGGGACAGACGGGTCTTCTGGCGCAGGGTGACGCGGCCGAGGGCGTCGTACTCGAAGCGGACGTCTCCGGCGCGGGTGACACGGGTGCCGTCGTACGAGCGGGGGCCGGCCGACTCGCCGCCGGGGTGGCCGGCGGGCCAGGAGGCGGACGTCTGGTTGCCCGTGTCGTCGTACGCGTACCGCTCCGTCCAGGCCGGGGCGTGGACGGCGGTGACCCGGCCCATCGGATCCAGGTCGAACGTGCGGGTCCCGGAGAGCCGGTCGGCGACGGAGAGCAGGTGTCCGTCGGCGCGGTAGGCGTACGCACGGCTGTTGACGGCGCGGGCTCCGGCGGTGAAGTGCTGCGTGGCGAGCCGGCCGCCCTCGTCCCAGGCCGACGTCACGGTGAGCGCGTCCCCGAAGACACGGGCCAGTTCGCGGCCGGCGGCGTCGTGGGTGAAGGTGATGTGCCGTCCGCCCGTGTCCAGTCGGGCGGGCAGGCCGTCGGAGTCGTAGGCGTAGGACGTGACATGGCCGGTGGGCGTGGTCCGGCGGACGCGCCGGCCCTGGGCGTCGTAGGAGTAGAGCATCGGACGGCCGTCCACCAGTTCCGTCTTGACGCGCCCGTCGCGGTCGTACTGGTACCGCAGTTCGCTGTCCGGTCCCACCGCCGCAAGGAGGCGGCCCGCCCGGTCGTACGCGTAGGTCGTCACCCGGCCGTCGACGGTCTTTGCGAGCACCTGACCGAGTGGGTCGCGCTCGAAGGAGATGGTGCCGCCGAGGACGTCGGTCCTGGCGGTGAGGCGGTCGGCGGCGTCCACCCGGTAGGTCAGGGTGCGCCCGTCGAAGTCGGTCTCGGAGACGATGTTGCCGACCGCGTCGTACGCGTACGTCCAGCTCGGGCCCCGCGGGCCGGTGACCCGGGTGAGGCGGAGGTCGGCGTCGTGCTCGAACTCGTAACGGCCGCCGTCGGGACGGGTGGTGGCGAGCGGAAGGTCGAAGTGGGTGTATTCGTAGCGTGTGTCGGCTCCGACGGCGTCGGTGTGGGCCGTGCAGTTGCCCTCGCCGTCGTAGGTCCATGACTCGCTCGCACCGTCCGGGCCGGTGCGGCGGGCGAGCCGGCCGTCCGCGTTCCACTCAAGGCGGGTGACGCCACCCGTTCGGTCGGTCGTACGGACCGGGCGGCCGAGCCCGTCCCGCTCGGTGCGGGTGGTGGCGCCGGACGGATCGGTCACCGCCACGGTCCGTCCCGCCGCGTCGCACGTGACGCGCGTCGTGTTCCCGAGGGTGTCGGTGACCGCGGTGAGTCGTCCGGCGCCGTCGTAGGACATGCGGGTGGTGTGTCCGGCCGGATCGGTGAGCGACGTGCGGTTGCCGAGTTCGTCGTAGGTGTGGGCAGTGCGGGCGCCGTCCGGTCCGACGACCTCCACCGGTAGCCCGAACGGGCCGCGTACGAGGCGCAGTTCGGTGCCGTCCGGCCGGGTGACGGAGACCGGCCGGCCGTCCTCGTCGTACCCGAAGGCGGTGGTGACGCCCAACGGGTCGGTGCGGGACAGCAGTTCACCGCCGGCGCTGTAGCGGAACCGGGTCGTGCGGCCGAGCGCGTCGGTGGTGGCCAGGACGCGGCAGCCGGGGCCGATCAGGTGGCGGGTGGCCCGGCCGTCGGCGGTGGTCAGCACGGTCGTCCGGTGTCCGGTCGCGGCGTCCGGTCCGGTGTAGGCCAGGGTGATCTGGACGTGGCCGGCCTCGCCGCCCTCGGCGACGACGCGGTCGTGGTCGTCGTAGACGTAGTCGTAGCGGTGGCCGTTGGAGTCGGTCCAGGCGATGACGCGGCGGCGGTCGTCGTAGAGGAACGTGGTGACGGCGCCGGAAGGCCTGGTGACAGTGGTGAGGTTGCCGTCCTCGTAGCCGTAGCCCAGCACTGGCAGGTCCGCGCCGTTCTCGCCCGCGCCGGCCAGGGACAGGGCGGTGACCCGCCCGTCGGCGGCGGACAGCCGCAGCTGGTGGCCCGCCGAGTGGACGAGGGCCAGCGGCAGGCCGTCCTCGGCGCGGTCCACCGTGACGGTGTGGCCGCCCCGTTCGGTGATGCCGGACAGCCAGGCCGTACCGTCGCCGCCCGGCTCACCGCCGGGCGGGGCGCTGAAGTGCCGGGTCGGACCGGCGTCGGGGGCGGCGATCGTGTAGTCGCCGTCGGCGTCGCGGGACAGGAGCGTACGGAAGCGGCCCGAACGCGGCCGGGTGGGCAGGCCGGGGACCGGATGCGGGTACGGGACGAGCAGCCCGTCGGCGGTGACGTGGAGGACACCGATCGCGTCGACCTCGAGGCGCTCGTCGACGGTGGACGACCAGGCGGCACCCAGGAAGCGGCCGGTCGCGCAGCCGGACTCGGCGCGGCGGGTGAAGACCAGCGGCAGGATGCCGGGTATCTCGAGGTCGGTCTGGGGCAGGAACATCCGGCCCGAGGCGAGGTCCACCGGGTCGGTGCCGTCGGTGGGGCGCTCGCCGTCCGGCCGGTGGTGGGTCCCGTCCGGGGCGTCGTCGACCAGCCTGCGCAGCCGCGCGGCCTCCGCGGCGTCCTCGGCGACGCGCGCGCCCTTCACCGCGGCTCCGCCGCCGTCGGTGGCCACGGTCAGCACGATGTCGGGTATCAGCCGGCCGAAACCCTCGGCCGGGTCCTTCATGAAGTCCTTGACCATCTGGGTGCCGGTGCCGACCGGGTCGTTGGCGGCGACGACCAGACCGGCGGCGAGACTGTTCAGGGACGTGAGGTACTCGGCCGGGTGCGTGAGGTTGTACGGATCCATCGGGTCGACGCTGCGGACGAAGTTCAGCAGCCCCGCCGTGCCCTTGACGAGACCGCCGCCGACGTGGTCGCTCATGATCTGCAGCTCTTGGAGCCCGTCGCTCGCCTGCTGGGCGTAGGACGGCTTCTGCGGGGCCATGTCGCGGGCGGCGCGGACCGCCGAACGCGCGGTCTCCGCCGCCGAGTTCCGCTGCTTGCGGGCCTCGGCGAGGATGTCCTGGGCGTCCGTCATGAGCTTCTTGCCGGGGTCGTCGAACGTCGTCGCCGGCCTGGGCGGGAGCGAGGCCGGGTCGCGCTTGTCCGCGGGCTGGGCGTTGTAGCGGTCGACGGCGCCGTTGTAGTCGTCGACCTTCTTCCGGTGGGCGTCGGCCGCGTCCTCGGACGCCTTGACGCCCTCCTTCCACTTGTCGATCGCCGCCTGGGCCTGTCCCTGCGCCCAGGTGACGGTGCCGGCGAACGCGTCGAGCGCGCCGATCGCCTTCACACAGGCTTCGCCGGCGGCGTACCACCTGCGCGGCTGGGTCGCCACGGCGGTGCGCAGCGCTTCGGCCGTCTCCCCCTTGAGCCGGGACGAGTCGAGGCCCCGGAGACCGTCGCCGGTGCCGTCGAAGGACGACTCGAAGGCGCGGAGCTTCTCGGCCGTGGAGTTGATCTTTCCCGGACTGCCGTAGATCAGCTTGGTCTTGTCCTCGGTCTGCCCGAGGTCCATCTCGTCGACCTCGGCGCCCATCCGGTTGGCGACCGAACGGGACTGCTCGCGTACCCAGTCCGCGCCGGACTCCCAGCCGACGTCGTCCAGCCGGTCGGCGGTCCAGTTTCCCGCGTCCTCGACCCGGTTGCCCGCCCACTCGACACCGTCCTCGACCGCGTTCTCGACCGAGTCGGGCGTGATGTCACTGATGAAGTCGCCTATGCCCACGATCAGTTCCCCCCGGACTCACCCTGCGGCGGCTGTTCCTGCTGGGCGCGTTCGTCCGGCGAAGGGCCGAAGGTGTCGTCCAGCGCCTGGTTCCACTGGTCGTCGGAGACGCCCAACGCGTGGTTGAGAACCTCCGACTGCCGGCCGCCCTGGCCCTCGGTGAGCACGGTGCGGCCGGTGTCCTTCCAGGTCTGCGCCATGTCGTCACCGGCCTTGTCGAACGACTCGGCGCTCCAGTCCGGGTTCAGGTAGTCCGGGGTGAAGATGTCGCCCCAGTCCTGCTTGGCGATGTCCTCCTCGCTCGCGTGCGGGTTCCCGCCGAACAGGGAGTTGGCGCCCACCTTGAGGGAGTTCCCGACGTACTGGTCCTCCTCCCACACGGTGCCCGCCGCCAGGCCGAGACGGTTCGCGATCGCGCTCGCGTCCCGCACCAGGGCGCGCACACCCCATTCCCAGCGCTCGCAGAAGTCCTCGAAGTCGACCGAGAGCCCGTGGTGCCCCGCCTCCATCCCGGTCATCGCCAGCCCCGAGAAGCCCTTTCCCAGCACCGCGCCGGTGGGGCCGCCGAGTTCACCGAGCTGGTCGATCGTCGCCCCCATGCCCTGGGTGAACTTGGCGACCGACGTCTGGTCGAGATGCAGGTCCGCGTCGTCGCCGCTCATGCCTCTGCCCCCCTCGTGCCCGCACCCGCGTCGACGGCGGCCGCGTCCGCCACGATGCCGACGACCGGCGGGAAGAACATCGACCCGTCCTCGGTGGCGATGTCGACGGCGAGACCCGCGGGTTCGCCGAGCGTGGGCACGATCTCGTCGACGATGCGCGCGCCCAGCAACGCCGCGTAGTCCATGGGCTGGTCACCGGCCGCGTGGCGCAGCGCGAACCTGGCCAGCGCGATCTCGTCGGTGAACCCGCAGATCCACCGCACCCCGCCCGAACGCACCGACCAGAGGCCTCCGTCGGTCACCGGCACCAGGAGGACCGAGCGCCGCATCTCGCCGACCAGCGCACGGGGGTCTTCACCTCCCCTCCTCCGCTCGGCGATGCGCTCCGCCAGCGCCGTGTTGGGCTGCCGCACGGTTCCTCCCGGGTCCTGGGTGACTGATCGCAGGTCTTCGGTGACTGATCGCACCATAGGGCGGGACGCGTGGGAAGGAGGGGGCGGTTCTCGTTCTCCTGGGGGCTTGTGCGGTCGGACGGACCTGCCGAGGCACTAGCCGGTGGGCGTCAGCCGGATGTCCGTGCTGGACAGGGTCATGGGGGAGGCGGAGACCGCCCGCAGGCGGATACGTACTCCGGTGCCGGGGAGGGTGAACCTGCCGTCGGGCGGCAGGATCTCGTAGCGGGCCGACGCGTGCCGGCCGAGGGTGGCAGGGCCGGAGGCGATGGACCAGTAGCGGCCCATGCCCTGGCCGGTGGTGAGGGTGAAGTGCGGACTGAGGGCCGTGTCGCCGAGGTTGGTGACACGGACGGTGAGCGCCGTCACGGCCTTCGTGGCCCGGCGCGCGCCGACGAGCTCCATCCGCAGGGGCGGCGAGCCCGTCACGGCCAGAGCCGTCGCCACCAGGGCGGGGGCCAGCAGGAGCCCGGCCGCGGCGATGCGCGCCCCCTGCCGGCGAGGGCCGCGGAGCAGGGCCGGCCGGGGCTGCCAGGCGGCGGCGAAGGCCTGCGGGGGCGCGGTGACGGCGGCGGCCAGCCACAGCGGCGTCATCATCAGGTAGTAGCCGTCCTGGGAACGCGTCGCCACGTAGAACGCGCACCAGGGCAGCACCGTCGCCGCGGGCCCGAGCCGTCGTACGAAGAGCACGAAGAGCCCCAGCAGCCCCGCGGCCAGGAGCAGACTCGCGTGCGAGTACCAGGCCAGCCTGCCGCTTCCGTCGGTGAAGTAGAGCGAGACGCCGACCAGGCCCTGGCCGTGGATGTTCGCCTTCTGGGTGAGGGGCAGCACGATCCCGTCGAACCAGGTACGCGGCTCGCTCACGATGAAGTACGCGTTGATCAGCAGCCAGGTCGTGGCGGCCACGCCGACGATCCTGCCCACGGCCGTCAGAGCTCCCCGCGGGCCGAGATCGGCACGGCGCAGGGCGTAGACGCCGGCCAGCAGGAACGGCGTGAGGAACCACGGCAACTGCTGGGAGGCGCAGGCCGCGCCCAGACACGCCGCCCGCGCCCAGTCCGCCCGGCCGCCGTATCCCATGCGGGTCCAGCCCACCACCACCGGGACGAGGAAGGCGACGGCGACGATCGCCGGGTAGCCGAGCCGGGCGTACGCCGGCAGCAGACCGAGACCGAGACAGACCAGCGTGGCCGCGGACCGCCACTGCACGGGCAGCATCCGCCACATCACGACCGTGGCCACGATCAGGGCCACCGTACTGACCAGGACCGCCGGAGCCGCCCCGTGCCCGACCCACAGCAGGGGCGCGGTGAGCAGCAGGGGCAGCGGCGGATAGCCGTACGTGAAGTCGTAGCCGCCGGTCATCGTCGGGGTGAGGGCGACGCCGTGCTGGGAGAAGAGCCACGGCCACGGCTGCCCGTAGACATGATGACCGGCGACGAACTCGCGCGCGGCCTGCGTGGTGAGGAACGACTCGTCACCGCCCCCGTGGTACATGGCGTACCCGCACGCGGCGAGCGTCACCGCCGTCACCAGGACGACGAGGTCGAGGCGGGCCAGCGTACGGGAGCGGCGCGCGATCAGGGTCAGTACGCCGGTCACCAGGATCGAGGCGTAGCAGACCGAGATGACCGCGGCGACGAGGAGCCGATGGCTCGCCGCCGCCGTCCACATCGGGCGGGTGCCGATGAAGAGACCGATGTCGGCGAGCAGCGTCAGCACGCGGTGCCACTGCGCGGGCGCCTCTTCCGAAGGCGCCTCGGTACGGGCCCGTAGGCGGATGGTCGACGGCCTCATGTCTGCCAAGTACACAGGTTCGGACGGTAATTCCCGCAGTTGAGGGCCGTGTCGGCGGACGTGAAGAGTCCGGTGTGAGGGCGGTAAGAAGCGCATAGGCGGCTCATGCGTGGGAGAGGGAGACCTCGGTGGACTTGATGAGCGCCACGACCGAGGAGCCTGCTGCCAGGCCCAGTTCGGTGGCCGCGTCTGTGGTGATCGCGGAGGTCAGTTCGGCCCCCGCGACCGCGAGCCTGACGCGGGCCATCGCACCGCCGGTGGCGACGTCGGTGACCGTGCCGGGGAGCTGGTTGCGGATGCTCACCCCCTCGACCGGGCCCGTGGCCAGGGACACCTCCGTCGACTTGACCAGGGCGCGGACCACGGAGCCCTGGGTGAGGCCCAGCTCCTCCACGGCCTCCGCGGTGACGGCCGCGGTCATGTCCTGCCCGCCGTCGAGACGGAGCCTGACCGTCGCCATCACCTCGTCCGACGTGACGGAGGTGACGGTGCCGGGGAGCTGGTTACGGATGCTCAGGCTCATGGGTGCGCCTCGATTGCGGTCCGGATAGTCGGTTTTCGACAATTATGTGCGCCGCGCGCCGCGTGGAGTGGACGCCGCGGCCCGTGTCTCCCATGCGGTGTAGACGCATTTCCGGTGGTCGCTCTATTTGTCTTGTTTGCCTATCCGCTACATCCGCCGTAACCGTTCATATGAGTGTGTATTCGTCTGTATCGCGTGTACCCATGTGCGTCTGTGTATATTTGTGTGTATCCGCGTGTATCGGTATGTGTCCTTGTGTGATGATTGGTATCCCTCATACCCGCATGCCGGGAAGAGTCCGCCCCGTCAGTACACGTCCCGTACGTACCGCTTGTCCGCCGCGAGTTGTCTGACGTGGGCGGCGGCCTCCGCCTCGCCCAGGCCGCCGTGCGTGACGGCGATGTCCCGCAGCGCCCGGTCGACGTCCTTGGCCATCCGTGAGGCGTCCCCGCACACGTAGAAGCGGGCGCCGCCCTGGAGCCAGTGCCAGAGCTCGGGCCCGTGTTCGCGCATCCGGTCCTGCACATAGACCTTGGCGCGCTGGTCACGCGAGAACGCCGTGTCGAGGCGGCTGAGCGTGCCGTCGTCGAGCAGCGCCGTCAGTTCCCGCTCGTAGTAGAAGTCGGTGGCGCGGTGCTGCTCGCCGAAGAACAGCCAGTTCGGCGCACGGTGTCCGAGCGCTCGCCGCTCCTCGAGGAAGCCCACGAACGGCGCGACTCCGGTGCCGGGTCCCACCATCACCATCGGGGTCGTCGCGTCCGCCGGGGGTCTGAAGTGCGGCGACCGCTGGACGAAGACCGGCACGCGCGCATCCGGCCCGGCGTCGGCCAGGAAGGGTGAGCACACCCCGCCGCGCGGCCGGCCGCCCGGATTCTCGTAGCGCACGACGGAGACAGTCAGGGCGACCAGGTGCGGATCGACGAGCGGACTGGACGAGATCGAGTACAGCCGGGGCCGCAGCCGGCTGAACACCCCGGCCCACTCGCGTGCCGAGGCGCGCACCGGATGATCGGACACCACGTCCACGGACTGCCGTCCCCACGACCACCGGGCCAGCTCGCCGTTGTTGTCCGGACGTAGGAGTTTCCTCAACTCCCGGCCGTCCCCGGCTCGTTCGCCGACGAAGCGCAGCAGGTCCGAGGTGATCCGGGTGATGTCCAGATGCCGCAGGAGTGCTTCCTCGAAGGGCACCTCGCCGACGCCCGCGATCTCGACCGGAGTCGGCCCGTGCGCTCCGGTGACCTCCAGCCACTCGGCCACGAGGCGGGCGGAGTTGACGGGTCGTACGCCGAGCGCGTCCCCGGCCTCGTAGGTCAGCGGGCTCTCGCTCTCCCGGGTGTCGAAGGTGAACCGGCGGACTTCCTTTCCGGCGCCGGGCAGGCTGAGCAGCCGGTTGCCGGTGAGGAGGGCGGTGCCGGTGGCCAGCCCCGAGCGGGTCGTCCGGGTCGCCCGGGACGCCTTCGGTGACTCCGCGTCCTCGCCGGGCACGGGCACGGGCATGGGACCTGTGTCGAACGGAGGTACGGCTCCCGCGCCGGGGCCGGGTTCCGCCCTCGTGCCGAGCGCGGTGAGGATCCGCTCCAGCCAGCCGTCCGCGGACGGCGCGTACTCCGGTTCGCAGTCCGTGCGGGGAGTGAGCCGTACGGCGCCCAACTCGTCCAGCCGCGCGTCCAGTCGACGGCCGTGCCCGCAGAAGTCGCTGTACGAGGAGTCGCCGAGCGCCAGCACGGCGTAGCGCACCCCGTCCAGGCGCGGGGCATCCCGCCCGGACAGGGTGTCCCACAGGCCGGAACCGTTGTCCGGTGCGTCGCCGTCCCCGAACGTGCTGGTGACGAAGAGCAGATCGGCGCCGCGGGTGAGGGAACCGGCGTCCGCCTCGTCCATCCCGACCAGCCGTGCCCGGTGGCCCTCCGCGCCGAGCCGCTCGGCGGCGGACGCCGCGCACTCCTCCGCGTTCCCGGTCTGCGAGGCCCACAGCACCACGACTTCGCGGGCCGCCGAGGTCGATACCGATGTCGTAGCCGGTGGTGGAGCGGATGCCCATGCCGGTACTGGCGTGGATGTGGATGTGGGCGTGGGGACGGCCGTGGGTGCGGAGCGGGAGTACATCCCGGCGAGCGCGCCGTTGACCCAGAGCGCGTGGTCGGGGGCGAGGGGAGCGTCCGGCGGGAGGACGGGTACGCCGGGCAGGCCGGTGCCGAGCCCGGCCAGGAAGCCGGTGAGATATCGGCGTTCGGAGGAGGACAGGACGGGCGGCGGCGAAGGCTCCAGACCGAAGCCGCGCGGGGACACGTCCCGGGGAAGGACCCCTGGGGGAGCGACGGCGGGACTCGCGTGCGCGACAGCATCCCCGTCCGCGACGGAATCCGCGGGCTCCACGGCGAGATCCCCCCGCTCCACGGCGGCCGCGCCACGCGTCCGCGTCAGCGACACCGCGCACACCTTGAACTCCGGCTGGAACGACACCGGATCCACCGCGTCACCGGTCACCGCGTTGATGCTCAGGTACTCCCCGAACAGGTCGTTCCAGTGGAAGGGCGCGAACACGCACCCCGGCAGCACCCGGTCCGTCACCACCGCCGGGAGCACCGCCCGTCCTCGCCGGGAGGCGACCTCCACCGAGTCGCCCTCCCCGATCCCGAGTGACTCCGCGTCCCACGGGTGCAGTTCCACGAACGGGCCGGGATTCAGCCTGTTGAGCCTCGCCACCCTCCCGGTCTTGGTCAGCGTGTGCCACTGGTGCGGCAGCCGCCCGGTGTTGAGCACGAACGGAAAGTCGTCGTCCGGCATCTCGGCGGGCGGCAGATGCGGCCGTGCGTGGAACACCGCCCGACCGCTCGCGGTGGGGAACGACAGCTCCGCACCCTGCCGGTACCGGATCGGATTGCGCCGGGGCCCGTCCGCCTCGGCGACGGGCCACTGCACGGGGCCGCCCCGCAGCCGCTCGTACGACGCACCCCGCAGATCCCACCCGGTCCTCGGGTTCCAGGCCCGCTTGATCTCCTCGAAGACCTGCTCGGCGCTCTCGTACGAGAACCCCTCCTCGTAGCCCATCGCGCGGGCGACGGCCGCGATGACGCGCCAGTCCGCCATCGCCTCGCCGGGCGGGTCGACGGCCGGCCGGGCCAGGGTGAGCGTGCGCTCGCTGTTGACGAGGACGCCCTCCGTCTCCGTCCACAGCGCGCCGGGCAGGACGACATCGGCGTACGCGTTGGTCTCCGTCTCGGCGAACACGTCCTGGGTGACGACGAATTCGGCGGCTTCCAGCGCCTCGACGACCGTGCGGCGGTTGGCGACGGAGGCGACCGGGTTGGTGCAGATGATCCAGCACGCCCTGATGTCACCGTCGGCCATCCTCCGGAACATGTCGACGGTGCCGCGCCCCACGCCGTCCTTGCGGAGGGTGCCCTCCGGCAGCCCCCACAGCT
This sequence comes from Streptomyces sp. NPDC005195, assembly GCF_040608315.1. Taxonomy (NCBI): domain Bacteria; kingdom Bacillati; phylum Actinomycetota; class Actinomycetes; order Kitasatosporales; family Streptomycetaceae; genus Streptomyces; species Streptomyces sp. NPDC005195. The sequence goes on along the minus strand of NZ_JBEXHZ010000032.1, from coordinate 42,515 downwards.
TTTCGACGAAGGCCCGCTCGTCGTCCACCAGCACCGACCGCTGCCCGGGCAGCCCCGGTCCCATGTATCCCATCTCGCGGCCGCCCATGGCGTTGGGCTGCCCGGTGAGGGAGAACGGCCCGCTGCCCGGACGGCAGATGGCACCCGTCGCGAGGTGCAGGTTGACCAGGGCGTTGGTGTTCCAGGTGCCGTGCGTGGACTGGTTGAGCCCCATCGTCCAGCAGCTCGTCCACTCGCCGGCCTCGCCGATCAGCCGCGCCGCCGTCCGGATGTCCTCCTCGGGGATGCCGGTGATCCCGGCGACCACGGCGGGCGGGTAGGCGGCGAGGAACGCGGGCATCTCCTCCCAGCCCTCGGTGTGCCGGGCGATGAACGCGGCGTCCGTGTGCCCGCCCTCGTGCAGCAGGTACAGCAGACCGTTGAGCAGCGCGAGGTCGGTGCCCGGACGGATCGGCAGGAACAGATCGGCCTTCGCCGCGGTCGCGGTACGGCGCGGATCGACGACGATCAGCCGGGCGCCCGCCTTGACGCGCTCCATGAGCCGCAGGAAGAGGACGGGATGACAGTCGGCCATGTTCGAGCCGATGATCAGGAAGACGTCGGCGTGGTCGAGATCGTCGTACGAGCCCGGAGGTCCGTCGGCGCCGAGGGACAGTTTGTATCCGGCGCCCGCGCTCGCCATGCACAGCCGGGAGTTCGACTCGATCTGGTTCGTCCCTACGAAGCCCTTGGCCAGCTTGTTCGCCAGGTACTGCGCCTCCAGGCTCATCTGCCCGGAGACGTAGAACGCGACGGCGTCCGGGCCGTGCTCGTCGATGATCGCGCGCAGCCGCCCGGCCGTCTCGGCGAGCGCCGCGTCGACGGACACGGGCTTCGCCTCCTCGCCGCGTCCCGCCCGTCGCAGCGCCGTGGTCAGCCGGCCGGGTGCGGCGAGCATGTCGGCCGTCGTCGCGCCCTTGGTGCACAGCCGGCCCGAGTTCGCGGGGTGCGCCTTGTCGCCGGACGCCTTCAGGACCGTACGCCGTCCGTCGCGACCCGCGCCGATGTCGAGGACCAGACCACAGCCGACACCGCAGTACGAGCAGACGGTCCGCACCCGCGCGGTGTCGGTCTGCGGACCCTGTGCGGTCACGGACGGCCCCTCTCGTCTCTCACCGGACGCGATGTCACTCGTGACGCGTCTCGCGCCGGTACCCGATGCGGCCGAGCGTACGAATTGCCCGTTACGTCGATGTCACGGCCCTTGATCGCGAGGGGTTACGCGCGTTGCACAGCCGGACGAAGGGCCGTGTGAGGCCCCGGAAATGACGGGCCCGTGGAGTCGCCGACCGTGTCGCTGTTGGGCCGAACGGGTGACCATGCGTAAGAATTGCCCGGTGCAGACAATGAGTGCGAGCCAGGACGGGGTGGGCCAGTGAGAGGCCGCGACGTCACCGACGAGCAGTGGGAAGGGCTCGCCCAGGTCGTTCCGCTGCGGGGCCGGGACGCGTGGCCCTCGGCGGTGAGTCACCGGGCGATGCCCGAGGCCCCGACCGAGACGCGGCGCCGCTTCGTGGTCCTGCGGGTCAACGTGTTCGCGGACGCCCGCGACGTCGCGGAGACGCTGATGTCCGGCATCCCCGTCCTGCTGGACCTGACGGGCGCCGAGACCGAGGTCGCCAAGCGGGTGCTGGACTTCAGCACCGGAGTGGTCTTCGGGCTCGCGAGCGGAATGCACCGGGTCGACCGGAACGTGTTCCTGCTGACACCGCCCGGCACCGAGGTGCGGGGGCTGATGGAGGGCGCGGGCGTTCCCGGGGTCTGAGCGGGGCGATGCGGAGGGCGCGGTTCCCTCGATCGTAGGAAGGTCGTCGGGGTGTAACGGTTCCCCTGACGGCGGGGTCCTACCGTCCACATATGACCCTGTCATCTCTGGCGGCCGAGCCCCCCGCCCAGGCCGAGTCGCACCCCGCTCAGGCCGAGCCGCACCACGCCCAGGCCGAGTCGTACGGCGCCCCGGCCGCGCCGCCTCCCGACCGGCCCGGCGTCATCGAGCTGCGGCTCGCGGCCTTCGCGGCGCACCGGCGCGCCCGGTTCCCGCTCGGACCGTTCACCCTCTTCGCGGGGCCCAGCGGCAGCGGCAAGTCCGCTGTCCTGCGCGCGTACGAGGCACTGGCGCGGCTCGGCGGCGGCGCCGAACTGGGCGAGGTGTTCCCGGACCCGGTCGCCTGCGTGCCCGAGCGGGCCCGGCCCGACGCCCAGAAGCGCCGCGGCTTCCGTATCGGCTGCACGGTCGACGGCCCGCAAGGACCCGTACGGCTCGATGTCGCCGTACAGGCCGAGCCCGAACTGCGCGTCGTCGGCGAACGGCTCTCCGCGGGCGGGCTGACCCTGCTGGAGACGGCGCTGCGGGACCCGGGGCGCCCCGTGGTCCAGGCGGCCTGGCACACGGCGGGCTCGTCCGCCGTCACCCGGGGTCCGCTCCCCGACGACCGCCTCGGCACCGCCCTGCTGCCGCTGCGCCTCGCGGGCCGGACGGAGGGCGAGCGCCAAGTCCTCGCCGCCGCCGAGCAGATGGTCGTCGCCCTGCGCTCCGTGTACGCCTGCGACCCGAGCCCGGGGCGGATGCGGGCCGCCACCCCGCTCGGCGCGGGCCGGCTGCTCCGGGGCTGCGACAACCTCGCCGACGTCCTGTGGCGGACCCGCTCGGAGTGCGGCCACCGGTACGCGCACCTGGTCGCGGCGGTCCGCGCCGGATGTGCGGGCCCCGTCGCGGACGTCCTGGCCGAGCCCCTCGGCGACGGGACGGTCCGCGCGCTCCTCGACCGCGGCGACGGCGTCCGAACGCACCTCGGGCTGCTCGGGGACGGCGAGTTGAGGTATCTGGCACTGGCCCTGGTGCTGCTCACCGGCCCCGGGGTGCTGGAGGTCGACCTGGTGGGCGAGGTCCCGGCCGCGCTGCAGACGCTGACCGTGCTGGCCGACGGTCTCGACCGGGGGCTGGACGTCCGGCAGGCCGGTGAACTGGTCCGGCTGGCGGCGCGGATGTGCGAGCGGGGGCACATCCGGCTGGTGGGTGCGGTGAGCGATGCCGTCCGGGTGTGCGGGGACGACGGGCTGGACGGGGTGGAGGGCGTCACGGTGGTAGACCTGACGCCGTGAGCGAGAGCGAGAGCGGAAGCGAGAATCCGGGTGCGGGTGCGGGTGCGGGCGTCGGGGCGGGGGCCGGTACGGGTGCTGGTGCCGGTGGGCTGGACGTGCCGAAGCTGCAGCACCGGCTGGCCGCGTTCGCGGCCGCGCGGAACTGGCAGCCGTTCCACACCCCGAAGAACCTGGTCGCCGCGCTGAGCGTGGAGGCGTCCGAACTCGTCGAGATCTTCCAGTGGTTGACCCCCGAGGAGTCGGCGCGGGTCATGGACGAGGCGGACACCGCGCACCGCGTCACGGACGAGGTGGCGGACGTCCTGGCCTATCTCCTGCAACTGTGCGAGGTCCTCGGCATCGACGCGCTGGCGGCGCTCGACGCGAAGATCGACCGGAACGAGCGGAGGTTTCCGGCGCCCGGGGGACCGTAACGGAGTGCCCTGGCGGGGCCCGGTGCGGGTGTGACACCTCCAAGGGACGGCTCCTGGGGCAAGCGCCACATCTCTCTGTCACTCTCCGGAGTCGTTGAGTTGTCTACATTCGATTCTCTGTCCACAGATTTCGGGCTTCCTCTGGCTTTTCGTCGCGCTAGAACTCACTCTGGGTAGTGGACAACGGAGTTCGGGCGGACGTGCGACGAGCGCGTCGGGACAGACGGGGGCAGCGCATGGAAGCGGTGCGGCTCATCGTGGCGAGCAGACGTGCCCTGGCGGGGACCGGGGACACGGACGAGGTGGTGGCGGAGGCGTGGCAGGCCCACGCCCTCGCCCAGGCCATAGGCAGTCGCTTCGCCGTCTCGGGGCCACCCGAACTGCGGGGCGAGGCTCTCGGGCTGACCGAGCTGGCGGGGCGGGGGTGCGGTGTCCTCGACGCGGCACCGCGCGACCTAGCCGATCTACGCGCTGCCCGGCTCACCGAGGTGGGTGACGCCCGCGAGGCGCTGCTCTGTCTCGGGGGGCTTCTCGCCGAGGTGGGCATCGCCCTCGTCGGTGTGGCCTGCGCGGCGGACGAACAGGGGACGTACTGGCAGTGCATGGAGGCGATCGACGCGGCGGACGAGTCCCGGGACCGGGTCCTGGAGATGCTGAGACGGCTGGCCGACCGGGATCAGGGGGTGGTGGAACGGAAGTGGGCGGCGGGGTAGGTTTTCGCCCCGCCGCCCGGCAGGACGCGGCCGTTCCGAACCCTCAACCCACCTGCGGCATCACCTCGGACGCGATCAGCTCCAGGTGATCCAGGTCGTCGAGGTCGAGCATCTGGAGATACATCCGCTGCGCGCCGACGCCCTGGAACCGGGCGATGCTCTCGACGACCTCCGCGGGCGACCCCGCGAGACCGTTCGCCTTCAGCTCCTCCACGTCACGCCCGATCGCGTCCGCCCGACGCTTCACCTCCAAGTCGGTCCTGCCGACGCAGGCGACGAGCGCGTTGGAGTACACCAGGTCGTCCCCCTCGCGCCCGGCCTCCTCGGCCGCCGCCCGCACCCGCTGGAACTGCCGCTCGGTGTCCGCGAGGGAGGCGAAGGGCATGTTGAACTCGTCGGCGTACCGCGCCGCCAGGGCCGGCGTCCGCTTGGCCCCGTGGCCGCCGATCAGGACCGGCACCTTCGACTGCGCGGGCTTCGGCAACGCGGGGGAGTCCTTGAGCTGGTAGAACTTCCCCTCGTAGGTGAACCGTTCACCGACCGGCGTGTTCCACAGGCCTGTGACGACGGCGAGTTGTTCCTCCAGCCGGCCGAACTTCTCCTTGGGGAACGGAATCCCGTACGCCTCGTGCTCGGCCTCGTACCAGCCGGAGCCGAGTCCGAACTCCACCCGCCCGCCCGACATCTGGTCGACCTGCGCCACCTGGATGGCGAGGACGCCGGGGAGGCGGAAGGTGCCGGCCGTCATCAGGGTGCCGAGCCGGATCCGGTCCGTCTCGCGCGCGAGGGCGGCCAGCGTGATCCACGCGTCGGTGGGCCCGGGGAGCCCGTCGCCGGACCCCATGTGCAAGTAGTGGTCGGAGCGGAAGAAGGCTCCGTAGTGGAGGTCTTCGGCGGCCTTGGCGACGCGGAGCAGCGTCTCGTAGGTCGCCCCTTGCTGCGGTTCTGTGAAGACTCGAAGATCCATGTATCCATCATGCACCGGTCGCATCAGTCGTCCCATCCGGCGCCGCAGTCACCCCCGTAACCGATCGTGCCGATCCGGACACAGGGTGCCGTGACCGTCGGCCACCCCGTGTCCCGGGTAGTCCGGCGTGGGCCGTCACCAGGGAAAATTCCCGGCTCCGCCCGAGGCGTTCGCTGTAGGTTGGGCAGGCGCGCCGAGGGCACGGCATGGCGCGCTCTTCCCCTGTCGCGGTTCACCGTCGACCGGCGCCGGACACCCGGAGCACACGTGCTCGGAGCACGCGTTCCCGCAGGACGTGTTCCCGGAGTGCGCGGTCAGGTCCGTACGGAAAGTCCGCGGCTCAGATGACGTTTCGAGGAAGACCACAGTGTTTCTGACGATCAGCACCACCGGCGACCCGGAACGCCCCGCGACCGACCTCGGATTCCTGCTGCACAAGCACCCCGACAAGGCGCAGGTGTTCTCGACCTCCTACGGCACGGCCCACGTCCTCTACCCCGAGGCGTCCGCCGAGCGGTGCACGGCCGCGCTGTTGCTGGAGGTCGACGCGGTGGCGCTGGTCCGGCGCGGCAAGGGCAAGGGCCGCGGAGGCGCACCCGACGCCGCGCTCGCCCAGTACGTCAACGACCGGCCGTACGCGGCCTCGTCCCTGCTCGCCGTGGCGCTGAGCGCGGTGTTCTCCAGCGCGATGAAGGGGCGGTGCGCCGCGAAGCCGGATCTCCCCGCTCGCGCGCTGCCCCTGCGGATCGAGGTGCCCGCGCTTCCCGCGCGAGGCGGCGCCGACCTCGTACGCCAGCTGTTCGAGCCGCTCGGCTGGACCGTGGGTGTCGAGGCCGTGGCGCTGGACGCCCGGTTCCCCGAGTGGGGTGCGTCGCGGTACGTCGGTCTCGTCCTCGAGTCGGCCCGGCTGACGCTCGCCGAGGCACTGCGTCACCTCTATGTCCTGCTCCCCGTGCTCGACGACGCCAAGCACTACTGGGTGTCGTCCGACGAGGTCGACAAGCTGCTGCGGGCGGGCGAGGGCTGGCTGCCGGACCACCCCGAGCAGAAGCTGATCACCAGCCGGTACCTCTCCCGGCGCTGGTCCCTGACGCGTGAGGCGATGGAGCGGCTGGAGCTCGTCCGGCTCGCCGAGACCGACGACACCGAGGTCGAGGACATCGACAACGCGGTCGACGAGGAGACCGACACCGAGGAGAGGCCGGTGCCGCTCGCCGTGCGGCGGCGGGACGCAGTCCTCGCCGCGCTGCACGCCCGTGGCGCCGCTCGGGTCCTCGATCTCGGCTGCGGCCAGGGGCAGTTGGTGCAGGCGCTGCTCAAGGACACGCGGTTCACCGAGATCGTCGGGGTGGACGTGTCGATGCGCGCGCTCACCATCGCCGCGCGCCGGCTCAAGCTGGACCGGATGGGCGAGCGGCAGGCGGCGCGCGTACAGCTTCTGCAGGGCTCGCTCGCCTATACCGACAAGCGGCTCAAGGGGTACGACGCCGCCGTGCTCAGCGAGGTCGTCGAACACGTCGACCTGCCCCGGCTGCCCGCCCTGGAGTACGCGGTGTTCGGCTCCGCGCGCCCCAGGACCGTCCTGGTGACCACCCCGAACGTCGAGTACAACGTCCGCTGGGAGACCCTCCCGGCCGGACATGCCCGGCACGGCGACCACCGCTTCGAGTGGACCCGCGAGGAGTTCCGGAGCTGGGCGCGCGGAGTGGCCGAACGCCACGGCTACGAGGTGGAGTTCACGCCCGTGGGCCCCGACGACCCCGAGGTGGGGCCGCCGACCCAGATGGCCGAGTTCTCCCTGAACACAACCACCCAGGACACGAAGGAGGAGAAGGCCGCATGAGCAGCGAAGACACCACCCGGGGGCGGGTCCTGCCCGTCACCGACCTCTCCCTGGTCGTCCTGATCGGCGCGTCCGGATCGGGTAAGTCGACCTTCGCCCGCAGGCACTTCAAGCCGACCGAGGTCATCTCCAGCGACTTCTGCCGGGGTCTCGTCGCCGACGACGAGAACGACCAGAGCGCCAGCGGCGACGCCTTCGACGTCCTCCACTACATCGCGGGCAAGCGGCTCGCGGCGGGCCGGCGCACGGTGGTGGACGCGACGAACGTCCAGCAGGAGAGCCGCCGTCAGCTGATCGAGACCGCCAGGAAGCACGACGTGCTGCCCATCGCGATCGTCCTCGACGTACCCGAGGAGGTGTGCGCCGGACGCAACGCGTCCCGGACCGACCGGGCCGACATGCCACGCCGTGTCATCCAGCGGCACATCCGTGAACTCCGTCGCTCCCTGCGGAGCCTGGAGCGCGAGGGCTTCCGGAAGGTGCACGTGCTGCGCGGCGAGGCGGAGATCGAGGCCGCCGAGATCCGCACCGAGCGGCGCTTCAACGACCTGACCCATCTGACCGGTCCCTTCGACATCGTGGGCGACATCCATGGCTGTGCCTCGGAACTGGAAACCCTGCTCGGCAAGCTGGGTTATGTCGACGGTGCGCACCCGGGGGGCCGTACGGCCGTCTTCGTCGGCGACCTCGTCGACCGGGGACCGGACACGCCCGGCGTGCTGCGCCGTGTGATGTCGATGGTCGCGTCCGGCAACGCCCTGTGCGTGCCCGGCAACCACGAGAACAAGCTCGGCCGTCACCTCGGGGGCCGCAAGGTCCAGCACACCCACGGACTCGCCGAGACCGTCGCGCAGCTGGCGGGGGAGAGCGAGGAGTTCCGGGCACAGGTGAAGGGGTTCGTCGACGGTCTGGTCAGTCACTACGTCCTGGACGGCGGACGGCTCGTCGTCTGCCACGCCGGACTGCCCGAGCGGTACCACGGCCGTACGTCGGGCCGGGTGCGTGCGCACGCGCTGTACGGCGACACGACCGGGGAGACGGACGAGTTCGGCCTGCCGGTGCGGTACCCGTGGGCGGAGGACTACCGGGGCCGTGCGGCGGTCGTCTACGGCCACACCCCGGTGCCGCAGGCGACCTGGCTGAACAACACCCTCTGCGTCGACACCGGCGCCGTCTTCGGCGGCAAGCTCACCGCGCTGCGCTGGCCGGAGCGCGAGCTCGTCGACGTACCCGCCGAGCGGGTCTGGTACGAGCCGGCGAAGCCGCTGGCCTCCGAGGCGCCCGGCGGACACGAGGGGCGTCCGCTCGACCTCGCGGACGTGCACGGCCGGCGGGCCGTCGAGACGCGGTACGCCGGGCGGGTCGCGGTGCGCGAGGAGAACGCGGCGGCGGCCCTGGAGGTCATGAGCCGTTTCGCGGTCGACCCGCGGCTGCTGCCGTACCTCCCGCCGACGATGGCACCGACCGCGACGTCCCGGGTGGACGGGTATCTGGAGCACCCGGCGGAGGCCTTCGCCCAGTACCGGGAGGACGGGGTCGCCCGGGTCGTGTGCGAGGAGAAGCACATGGGTTCCCGGGCGGTGGCGCTGGTCTGCCGGGACGCCGGGGTGGCACGCGAGCGGTTCGGGGTGGCCGGCGGGCCCACCGGGTCGCTGTACACCCGTACCGGCAGGCCCTTCTTCGCCGACGCCGGGGTCACCGAGGAGATCCTCGGGCGGCTGCGGGACGCGGCGGGGGCCGCGGGTCTGTGGGAGGAACTGGGGACGGACTGGCTGTTGCTCGACGCCGAGCTGATGCCGTGGTCGCTCAAGGCGTCCGGACTGCTGCGGACGCAGTACGCGGCTGTCGGCGCCGCGTCCGGGGCGGTGTTCCCGGGGGCGCTGGCCGCGCTCGAAGGGGCGGCGGCGCGGGGTGTCGACGTGCGGGACCTGCTGGGCCGGCAGCGGGAACGGGCTGCCGACGCGGCGGCGTTCACCGACGCCTACCGGCGGTACTGCTGGACGACGGACGGCCTGGAAGGGGTGCGGCTCGCGCCGTTCCAGATCCTGGCGGCGCAGGGGCGCAGCCTGGCCGCGCTCCCGCACGACGAGCAGCTCGCGCTGATCGACCGGCTCGTCGAGCACGACGGGAGCGGGCTGCTCCGGACGACCCGGCGGTTGTTCGTCGAGACCGGGGACGCGGAGTCCGTGCGGGCCGGTGTCGACTGGTGGCTGGAGATGACCGGGCGCGGCGGCGAGGGCATGGTCGTCAAGCCCGTCGAGGCGGTCGTCCGGGGCGGACAGGGCCGGTTGGTGCAGCCCGGTATCAAGTGCCGGGGGCGGGAGTACCTGCGGATCATCTACGGACCGGAGTACACCCGGCCGGAGAATCTGGCGCGGCTGCGGGGGCGGTTCCTCAACCACAAGCGGTCGTTGGCGATCCGGGAGTACGCGCTGGGGCTGGAGGGGTTGGAGCGGCTGGCGGAGGGGGAGCCACTGTGGCGGGTGCATGAGGCTGTGTTCGGTGTACTGGCGCTGGAGTCCGAACCGGTGGACCCACGTCTGTAGCCGATTCCTCGCCCTGCTTGCCCCTACCCGACCCATCCTTCACCCGGGGGCTCCGCACCCAGACCCCGGTATCGGCCTCAAGGGCCTTGTCCTCACACGCCGGACGGGCCGATGGTGCGGGCCTGGGCCGCGGACTTTCAGTCCGTCCGGCGTGTGAGGACGAGCCTTCGGGATGGGTAGGGGCGGCGGGGCGAGGACGCTCAGGTCAGCAGCCGCAGCCTGACCCCCGCAACCCCCACCCGCACCGTCTGCCCCCACACCAGCTCCACCGCGTCGCCCTCCATCCCGTCCCCGAACGCGATCAGCCGATCGGACTCGACGGTGAGCGACAACCGCCCGGACCCCCCGAGCTCGCCGGCCACGAGCGACGTACCGGTGACCGGCGACGGCCAGGCCTCGCGGACGAACCAGATCAGCCGTTCGTCCGTGGGGCGGGGCAGCGGCAACTCGCCGCCCCGCCCCTGCCACACCGAGCGGAGCCACCCGCTCGCCCCCGTCCCGGTGCCCACCAGCACCCCGGACGAGGCCTGGGGCTCGACGGCACCCCCGTACTCGTCGAGCCCCAGCCGATAGCGGGCCGTCTGATGGCCCGCGGCTCCCAGATAGATCTCGTTGAGCGCCAGCAGCCGCTGCGTGTCGTCCGCGACCGCCTCGACCATGGTCAGCTCGTCGGCCGGACCCCCGCGCGCCGACGCGAGCAGGGTGCCCGTGTCCCGGGGCCGATGCCGCACCAGCACGCCCGGATTGCGCCCGGGATCGGTGTCGATCCCGATCACCGGCTGCCCGGACAGGTACTTGGCGACATTGGCCACCAGCCCGTCCTGCCCCACCACGACCACGACGTCCTCGGGACCGAACAGGAACCGGTCCAGATCGCCCCGCTCGACCCTGGCCTGACGCCACGTCAGTGACACCGCGGCGGTCACCTCCGCCAGCGCCCGCCGGTTGCGGCGGCTCCGCTCCGCGACCTCCTCGATGTCCCGGCCGCGGGAGGTGAGGAAGAACGCCGCCTGCCCGTGCGTCCCGTGCCGGGCCACCAACTCCTCGTACTCCGTGGTGCGATGGACGAGCACGACCCGTGGGGCGAGGCTCACGCCGGCTCTCCGGGGGTCCCGCCGAGCCGGGACAGCAGACCGGTCAGGACGTCGGGCGACACGGTGACGCTGTCGATGCGCGGCAGGTTCTCGGCGAGCCGTGTGCCCGTCAGGGCGTGCAGCGTGGCCACGTCCACGTCCGAGTGGACCCGCAGCCAGGCGGCCTGGGCCACGGCCCGCGCCTCGCCGACCTCGCGCGCCGCCTGCGCCTCGGCCTGGGCCAGCCGTACCACGCGGGTACCCTCGGCGTCCGCCAGGCGGACCGTCCGCGCGGCCTCCGCTCCGGCCCGCACCGCGTCCGCCGCCGCGTGCTCCTCCGCCTCGCGCCGCGCGTTCGTTCCGCGCTGGTCGACCAACTGCTCCTCGCGCCGGGCGAGTTCGATCTGACTCGCGAGCTCGTTCTCGGCGATCGCCCGCTCCCGCTCGACCGCGACGGCCCGCCGTTCGTACGTCGCCCGGTCGGCCTCCTGCTGGATCTGCTCGCGGGCGGGGGTGCGCAGGGCCCGCTCCACCTCGGGCTCGGGGCGCAGCGCCACGACACGTACGGCCACGACCTCGATCCCCGTGGACGGAAGCCGGGGTTCGGCGGCCAGGCCGCCCGCGATCCGTTCGCGCACCGAGGCGACGCCGTCGACCAGGGCCGCCGCCAGGGGCGTACGGGCGAGTACGTCCAGAGCGTGCTGCTGGGCCGTCTCGGTCAGCAGCGTCCCCAGCTGTTCGAGGGGGGTGCCGCGCCAGGCGCCCGTGTCGGGATCGATGGAGAAGTCCAGGCGCGCTGACGCGACCCCCGGGTCGCTGATGCGGTAGGTGACGGTTGCCTGCACGGCGACGTCCTGGAAGTCGGAGGTACGGGCGTGGAAGGTCATCGCCAACTCGCGGTCGTCCACCGGCACTTCGGAGAGCGCGGCGGTCAGGGAGCGGTACCAGAAGCTGAGCCCGGGGCCGTCGTGCACGAGCCCGCCCGACCGGTGGTGGCGGACGTGGGCGGTCGGCGCGCCGCGCAGATGGCGCCAGCCGAGACGCCGGGTGATGTCGGCCATGGGTACCCCCTTGCCGCCGGGCGGTCCCGGCGGCCCTTCGTTCCTTGTTGTCGTCAGTGAGACGATAATCGGGGTTCCGGTTATCGTCAAGAGGACGAAATCAAGTGGTCCGGGTCGGCCCGATCCGCGGGTGAACGGGCGTCCGGATGGTCAGGATGGAGACATGGGATTCCATGTCGACTCCGAGGCCGGGCGGCTGCGCCGCGTCATCTTGCACAGGCCTGATCTGGAGCTCAAAAGGCTCACCCCCAGCAACAAGGACGCGCTGCTCTTCGACGACGTGCTGTGGGTGCGCCGGGCCCGTGCGGAGCACGACGGGTTCGCGGACGTGCTGCGCGACCGGGGGGTCACCGTCCACCTCTTCGGCGACCTGCTCGCCGAGGCGCTGGAGATCCCGGCCGCCAGATCGCTCGTCCTGGACCGGGTTTTCGACGAGAAGGAGTACGGACCGCTCGCGACCGATCACCTGCGGGCCTCCTTCGAGACGCTGCCCGCCGACGAGTTGGCCGCCGCGCTCGTCGGCGGCATGACCAAGCGGGAGTTCCTGGACGTTCATCCGGAGCCCACGTCCGTGCGCTTCCATGTCATGGACCTCGACGACTTCCTGCTCGGTCCGCTGCCGAACCACCTCTTCACCCGGGACACCTCCGCCTGGATCTACGACGGGGTCTCCATCAACGCCATGCGGTGGCCGGCCCGGCAGCGCGAGACCGTGCACTTCGAGGCGATCTACCGGCATCACCCGCTCTTCCGGGACGAGTCCTTCCACCTCTGGTCGGAGGGCCAGGCGGACTACCCGTCGACCATCGAGGGCGGTGACGTCCTGGTCATCGGCAACGGCGCGGTCCTCATCGGTATGAGCGAGCGGACCACTCCCCAGGCCGTCGAGATGCTCGCGCACAAGCTGTTCGCCGCCGGCTCGGCCCGCACCATCGTGGCGCTCGACATGCCCAAGCGGCGGGCCTTCATGCACCTCGACACCGTGATGACGATGGTGGACGGCGACACCTTCACCCAGTACGCGGGGCTCGGCATGCTGCGCTCGTACACCATCGAGCCGGGCGTGGGGGAGAAGGAACTGAAGGTCACCGACCATCCTCCGGAGCACATGCACCGCGCGATCGCCGCGGCGCTCGGACTCACCGAGATCCGCGTCCTGACCGCCACGCAGGACGTGCACGCGGCGGAGCGCGAACAGTGGGACGACGGGTGCAACGTCCTCGCCGTCGAGCCGGGTGTCGTGGTCGCCTACGAGCGGAACGCGACCACCAACACGCATCTGCGCAAGCAGGGCATCGAGGTCATAGAGATCCCGGGCAGTGAGCTCGGCCGCGGCCGGGGTGGCCCCCGTTGTATGAGCTGCCCGGTCGAACGGGCACCCGTATAGGCTCCGGTACCGCTCACCGCTCACGTACCGGAGCGGTCTCCGCCCGCGTCGGTCCCCCGCGTCGCCGGCGCGCCCGAGGTGACCTCCGGGCCCACCGCCGGGACCGCGGACGGCCGGGTCCGGCTTCGCCGCGTGCAGGTGGCAGGTGGTCCCGGCCCGCGCCGGGCGGCTCCGTCGGCATCGTCGCCCAGGGCGTGCAGACCACACCCGCTCCGTATAGAAATGTTGAACATCGTATAGAATTCCAAAAGTCCCCGTCCGTGTGACCCCTTCCGTCCCCCAGCCCCCAGGAGCGCCCCCATGGCGACAGTTCCGCCCGCCCTCGCCGGCCGCCACTTCCTCAAGGAGCTGGACTTCACGGGAGAGGAGTTCCGCGGTCTGATCGAGCTGGCCGCCGAGCTGAAGGCGGCCAAGAAGGCCGGGACCGAGACCCCGTACCTGCGCGGCAGGAACATCGCGCTGATCTTCGAGAAGACCTCGACCCGTACCCGCTGCGCCTTCGAGGTCGCCGCCGCGGACCAGGGTGCCTCGACGACGTATCTGGACCCCTCCGGCTCGCAGATGGGCCACAAGGAGTCCGTGAAGGACACCGCGCGCGTCCTCGGCAGGATGTTCGACGCGATCGAGTACCGGGGCGACAGCCAGGCCTCGGTCGAGGAACTGGCCGCGTACGCCGGCGTGCCCGTCTACAACGGCCTGACCGACGACTGGCACCCCACCCAGATGCTCGCGGACGTGCTCACGATGACCGAGCACTGCGCCAAACCCCTGGACGGGATCGCCTTCGCCTATCTCGGTGACGCCCGTTTCAACATGGGCAACTCCTACCTGGTCACCGGCGCGCTCCTCGGCATGGACGTCCGTATCGTCGCCCCGCGGGCCTACTGGCCCGCCGACGAGATCATCGCGCGGGCCCGCGAACTCGCCGGGGCCAACGGCGGCCGGGTCACCCTCACCGAGGACGTGGGCGAGGGCGTCCGGGGCGCCGACTTCGTCGCCACCGATGTCTGGGTGTCCATGGGTGAGCCCAAGGAGGTGTGGGACGAGCGCATCGGCGCCCTGTCCCCGTACGCCGTGACCATGGACGTGCTGCGCGCCACCGGCAACCCGGACGTGCGGTTCCTGCACTGTCTGCCGGCCTTCCACGACCTCGGCACCAAGGTCGGCCGCGAGATCCACGCCACCCACGGTCTCGACTCGCTCGAAGTGACCGACGAGGTGTTCGAGTCGCCCCACTCGGTCGTCTTCGACGAGGCGGAGAACCGGCTGCACACCATCAAGGCGGTCCTGGTCGCGACCCTGGCCCGACCGGCGTCGCCGCAGTCCATGTCCTGACCGGCGGTCCGGAGAGCCACCCCTTCCGCGGCCGCCACGCGACTCTCTCCGGGCGCTCGGCCCCGCCCGAGCGCGTCCTCGTGTACGTCCTCTACGGGTGCCGTCGCTCGCTGCTCGCGCGCCCGGCCGGGGTCACGCCGGCCGCCGCCGCTGATCCGGCACCACGGGAAGCCTGAACCAGACCGCCTTGCCTGCGTCGGTCGGGCGGTGACCGCAGGAGGAGCTGAGGGTCCGGATCAGCAGGAGGCCGCGCCCGTGCTCCTGCCAGGGGTCGGGTGTCTCGACCGGTCCGGGGGCGGTCAGATTGCCCGGCGGCGCCGGGTCGGGATCGTGCACCTCGACCTGGCAGCCGGTCGCCATCAGTTCCACGACCAGCTCTATGGGACCGTTCCCGGCGGTGTGTTCCACGGCGTTGGCCACCAGCTCCGCGGTGAGCAGCTCCGCGGTGTCGCTGTCGGCCGAGTGCTCCAGCTCGGCCATCGCGGTGCGGACCAGGGCGCGCGCCACCGGCACGGCCGCGGCGGTGTGCGGCAGCGCGATGCGCCAGGAGGCGGGAGCGGGGGTGTCGTGCACGGTGGGTCCGTTCATGGAGCAGGCTGTCCTGCTTTCAACTTTAGGAAGGGTACGGCGCGGCCCGGCAGAGGCGCCCGGCGGGCGCTTCGCGGGACGTTCGGCAGGGTGCTCCCGGGACGTTCGGCCGATTACGAGGGTGCGTACCCACGCGGGCGGCTCGTCTCCCGTGCGGCGCCCCTGTCGTTACGGGCCTGTCGAGGTCCCGTTACTCGATGACGGACGAGGGGCGGGGGCGGTGGGCGACGGTCGCTTCACGCCAGGGTTATCGCGTACTCGTGACGACAGTCACAGACTGGTGATAACTTCGTGAGGGAGCACGAGCGGTCCCGTCGCGCAGACCGCCGCCCCGCCCGAGGAGGCCGTCCGTCATGAGTCCCTTCACCGGCTCAGCCGCCCGCACCTCCGACTGGCGGCACCTGAGGTGCGAGGTCGCCGACGGGGTCGCCACGGTCACCCTGGCCCGGCCCGAGAAACTCAACGCCCTCACCTTCGGCGCCTACGCCGACCTGCGCGACCTGCTCGCCGAGCTCTCCCGGGAACGGTCGGTCCGTGCCCTGGTGCTGGCCGGCGAGGGCCGCGGCTTCTGTTCGGGGGGCGACGTCGACGAGATCATCGGCGCCACGCTCTCCATGGACACCGCGCAGCTCCTCGACTTCAACCGGATGACCGGACAGGTCGTGCGCGCCGTACGGGAGTGCCCCTTCCCGGTGATCGCGGCGGTGCACGGCGTGGCCGCGGGCGCCGGAGCCGTGCTCGCGCTGGCCGCCGACTTCCGGGTGGCCGACCCCAGCGCCCGCTTCGCCTTCCTCTTCACCCGCGTCGGACTCTCCGGCGGCGACATGGGCGCCGCCTATCTGCTGCCCCGCGTCGTCGGGCTCGGCCACGCGACCCGGCTGCTGATGCTCGGCGAGCCCGTGCGCGCGCCCGAGGCCGAGCGGATCGGCCTGATCAGCGAACTGACCGAGGAGGGGCACGCCGACGAGGCCGCGCGAACGCTGGCCCACCGTCTGGCGGCCGGCCCGGCCCTCGCGTACGCCCAGACGAAGGCGCTGCTCACCGCCGAACTGGACATGCCGCTCGCCGCCTCCGTCGAACTGGACGCCTCGACGCAGGCCCTGCTGATGAACGGCGAGGACTACGCCGAGTTCCACGCCGCCTTCAGCGAGAAGCGCGCGCCGAAGTGGCGGGGGCGATAGCCGTGGTCACCCCGCGCGATCCGGGCGCCCCCAAACCGGCCGGCGCCGTGCCGTCGCGCGCGGGCGCCGTACTGCCCGCGCCGGCCGCGACCGGGCGGCTCGGCGCGCCGCTGCGCGTCGCCGTCGTCGGCGGCGGTCCCGGCGGGCTGTACGCCGCCGCCCTCCTCAAACGGCTCGACCCGGGCCGTGAGATCACCGTGTGGGAGCGCAACGCCCCCGACGACACCTTCGGCTTCGGCGTGGTCCTGTCCGACGAGACGCTCGGCGGCATCGAGCACGCCGACCCCGTCGTGTACGCGGCGCTCCAGGACGAGTTCGTGCGCTGGGACGACATCGACATCGTGCACCGGGGCGTCCACCACACCTCCGGGGGCCACGGCTTCGCGGCGCTCGGCCGGCGCCGGCTGCTGGAGATCCTGCACGAGCGGTGCCGCTCGCTCGGCGTCGACCTGCGCTTCCGGGCCGAGGCCCCGGCGCCGGCCGAGCTGACCAGGGCGTACGACCTGGTCGTCGCCGCCGACGGGGTGCGCAGTCCCACGCGGGAGGCGTACGCGGACGTGTTCGGGCCGTCCGTCGAGGAACACCGGTGCCGCTACATCTGGCTGGCCGCCGACTTCGCCCTCGACGCCTTCCGCTTCGAGGTCGCCGGCACCGAGCACGGGGTGATGCAGCTGCACGCCTACCCGTACGCGGCCGACGCCTCCACCGTCATCGTCGAGATGCGCGAGGAGGTATGGCGGGCCGCCGGTTTCGCGGACCTCGATCCGCGGGAGTCCGTCGAGCGGTGCGCCAAGATCTTCGCCGACGCCCTGGGCGGACGGCCGCTGCGGTCCAACAAGTCCGCGTGGACCACCTTCCGCACGGTGGTCAACGACCGGTGGTCGCACGGCAATCTGGTGCTCCTGGGTGACGCCGCGCACACCGCCCACTTCTCCATCGGCTCGGGCACGAAGCTCGCCGTCGAGGACGCCCTCGCCCTCGCCGCCAGTCTTCAGGAGCGGTCCACGATCGACGAGGCGCTCGCCGCGTACGAGGAGGAGCGGCGCCCGGTGGTCGCGTCCACCCAGCGCGCGGCCCGCGCGAGTCTGGAGTGGTTCGAGAACGTGGGACGGTACGTCGACCAGCGGCCGCGCCAGTTCGCCTTCAACCTCCTCACCCGCAGCCGCCGGGTCACCCACGACAACCTGCGGCTGCGCGACGCCCACTTCACGACCGCGGTCGAGCGCGAGTTCGGCTGCCCGCCCGGCACGCCCCCGATGTTCACCCCGTTCCGGCTGCGCGGGCTGACCCTGCGCAACCGGGTCGTGGTCTCCCCGATGGACATGTACTCGGCCGTGGACGGCGTACCCGGCGACTTCCACCTCGTGCACCTGGGCGCGCGGGCGCTCGGCGGCGCCGGCCTGGTGATGACCGAGATGGTGTGCGTGAGCGCCGAGGGCCGTATCACGCCCGGCTGCGCGGGGCTCTACACGCACCGCCAGGCCGAGTCCTGGCGGCGGATCACCGGCTTCGTGCGCGCCCAGGCACCCGGCACCGCCATCGGCGTGCAGCTGGGCCACGCAGGCCGCAAGGGCTCCACGAAGCTGATGTGGGAGGGCATCGACGAGCCACTGGAGGAGGGCAACTGGCCCCTCGTGGCAGCGTCCCCGATCCCGTACGGACCGGACAGCCAGTCCCCCCGCGAGCTCTCCCGCGCACAACTGACCGACATCCGGGAACAGTTCGCGGCGGCCGCCTGGCGTGCCGCGCGCTGCGGCTTCGACCTCCTGGAACTGCACTGCGCCCACGGCTATCTGCTGTCCGGCTTTCTCTCGCCACTGACCAACCGGCGCACCGACGCCTACGGCGGCACGCTGGAGCGCAGACTGCGCTTCCCGCTGGAGGTCTTCGACGCCGTGCGGGCGGTGTGGCCGGAGGAACGTCCCATGACCGTCCGCATCTCCGCCACCGACTGGGCCGAGGGCGGTACCACCGCGGACGACGCGGTCGCCGTCGCGCGGGCCTTCGCCGCGCACGGCGCGGACGCGGTGGACGTGTCGACGGGCCAGGTGGTGGCGGACGAGCGGCCCGAGTACGGACGCTCGTACCAGACGCCGTACGCCGACCGGATCCGCCACGAGACCGGTCTGCCGGTGATCGCGGTCGGCGCGATCTCCTCCTGGGACGACGTCAACTCGCTGCTCCTGGCGGGGCGGACGGACCTGTGCGCACTCGCCCGGCCGCACCTCTACGACCCGCACTGGACATTGCACGCGGCGGCCGAGCAGGGGTACGAGGGTCCGGGCGTCGCCTGGCCGAAGCCCTACCGCGCGGGCAGCAGACGGCCGCAGACCGGCCGCATCGACGCTCCCAAACCCCGTCTCTCACTGGGGACTTGAGGGCAGTCGCGAGGAACATCCGGGACGCCCGCCTGAACTACGCGGGCACCTCGGTGAAGTCCGCACCGGCGTCGCGCAACCGCTCGTGCAGGGCCCGGAAGACGGCGGCCGAACGGGCGCCGGGCCAGTCCCGGGGCAGCAGCGCGACGGGAAGCCCCGGGTCGGCGTACGGGAGGTGGCGCCAGGTGTCCAGGGCCAGCAGGTAGTCGCGGTACGCCTCCTCGGGAGGGGTGTCCGTGCGCCGCTCCCACGTGTGCAGCACGGGCGCGTGCCGGTCGAGGAACGCCTCGTGCTCCTTGGCGATCGAACTCAGGTCCCACCAGCGCGCGACCGCGTCCACCGTCGCCGCGAAGCCCAGGTGCTCACCACGGAACAGCTCCACGTACGGGTCGAGCCGCAGCCGCGCCAGGGTGTGCCGCGTCTCCTCGTACAGCCGGGCCGGAGCGAGCCACACCCCGGGTGCGGCCGTCCCGAATCCGAGACCGGCCAGCCGGGAGCGCAGTACGTGCCGCTTCTGGCGCTCCGACTCCGGCACGGAGAAGACGGCGAGCACCCAGCCGTCGTCCTCGGGAGGCGCCGTCGCGTACACCCGCCGGTCGCCGTCGTCGAGCAGCTGGCGCGCGTCGGGCGACAGCTCGTAGCCCGCCGCGCCCGCCGAGGTGCGGGCCGGCTCGAGCAGTCCGCGGCGCTTGAGCCGGGAGACCGACGAGCGCACGGAGGGCGCGTCGACGCCGACCGCGGCGAGCAGCCGGATCAACTCGGCCACCGGCACGGGGCCAGGCATGAAACGGCCGTACGCGCCGTAGAACGTGACGATCAGGGACCGGGGGGCGCGCTGCTCTGACACATTGATCACTCTAGTGCTCGAAGATCACTTGGCGCCGCCGGTGGGCAACCCCCCTCCGGGGGACGCCTCGCCCCCGGTAGACGCCTCGCCCCCGGTGGACGGCTCGTCCCCGGGGGACGCCTGCGCGGGGACGGTCGTACGCAGCCGGAACCGCTGCAGTTTCCCCGTCGCCGTGCGCGGCAGCACGTCCAGGAAGACGAACTCGCGGGGGCACTTGTAGGGCGCGAGCTCGGACTTGAGGAAGACCCGCAGCGCCTCCGGGTCCCGTGGTGCGCCCGGCCGCAGCACCGCGTACGCCACCACGACCTGGCCGCGGGCCTCGTCGGGGCGGCCCACGACCGCGGTCTCGACGACGTCCGGGTGGCGCAGCAGCGCGTCCTCGACCTCCGGCCCCGCGATGTTGTACCCGGCCGAGACGATCATGTCGTCGGCGCGGGCGACATAGCGGAAGTAGCCGTCGGCGTCACGGACATAGGTGTCCCCCGTGAGATTCCAGCCGTCGCGCACGTACTCCCGCTGCCGAGGGTCGGCGAGATAGCGGCAGCCCACCGGGCCGCGTACGGCGAGAAGGCCGGGTTCGCCGTCCGGTACCGGATTCCCGTCGGCGCCGACCACGCGGGCCTGCCATCCGGGGACGGGCAGCCCCGTGGTGCCGGGCCTGATCCGCTCGTCGGCCGCGGAGATGAAGATGTGCAGCAGTTCGGTGGCGCCGATGCCGTTGATGATGCGCAGCCCGGTACGGGCCTGCCAGGCCTGCCAGGTCGCGGCGGGCAGGTTCTCACCCGCCGACACACAGCGCCGCAGCGACGTCGTGTCGTGTCCGTCCAGTTCCGTCAGCATCGCCCGGTACGCGGTCGGCGCGGTGAACAGCACGGAGACACGGTGATCCGCGATCGCGGGCAACAACTGCTTGGGACCCGCCTGTTCGAGGAGCAGGGAGCAGGCGCCCGCGCGCATCGGGAAGATGACGAGTCCGCCGAGCCCGAAGGTGAATCCCAGCGGGGGACTGCCGGTGAAGACGTCGTCCTCGCGTGGCCTCAGCACATGGCGGGAGAAGGTGTCCGCCGTCGCCAGCACGTCGCGGTGGAAGTGCACACAGCCCTTGGGCCGGCCGGTCGTGCCCGAGGTGAACGCGATCAGCGCGACGTCGTCGGCGGCCGTGTCCACGGCCGTGAAGGGCTCGTCGGGCGCGCCCGTGATCCGCAGCAGCAGGTCGTCTGGCGCGTCACCGCCGTACGTCGTGATCCGCAGCCCCGGGATGTCCGCGTCGGCCAGGTCGTCCACCGACCGTATGTCGCACAGGGCGTGGGTCACCCGGGCGATCGTGCCCATCGTGGTCAGCTCGTGCGGGCGCTGCTGGGCGAGCACGGTGACGGCGATCGCGCCCGCCTTCAGGACCGCGAGCCAGCACGCGGCCAGCCAGGGTGTGGTGGGCCCGCGCAGCATGACCCGGTTACCGGGTACCACGCCCAGCTCGGTGGTCAGCACATGGGCGATGCGGTCGACGCGCGTGAGGAGCTGTCCGTACGTCCACAGGTCGCCGGAGGGCGTGCGGAAGACGGGACGCTGCGGATGTCCGCCGTCGAGGAGTTCGGCCGCGCAGTTGAGCCGGTCCGGATAGTTCAACT
Organism: Streptomyces sp. NPDC005195; assembly: GCF_040608315.1. Classification (NCBI taxonomy): domain Bacteria; kingdom Bacillati; phylum Actinomycetota; class Actinomycetes; order Kitasatosporales; family Streptomycetaceae; genus Streptomyces; species Streptomyces sp. NPDC005195. The sequence continues at coordinate 21,414 of NZ_JBEXHZ010000032.1, read as the reverse complement.
CGGGCAGGTCGAAAGGGAGTCGGGGCCACTGTTCCGGCGGAGGGAGGTGGTCGCGGGCGAAGGTGTCGAGGTGGGCCGAGGTCGTCGGCTCCAGGGTGTCGCCGGGGTCCATGGAGGTTCGCCCCCTTGTCGTGGTGGGCTCGCGGCTCTCAACTCGCGGCTTGTGGCGCGTGGTTGATGGCACATGGTGCGTGGTGCGTGATCCGTGGCGCGTCGTGCGTGGTCGGTCGGTCCGCTCTCGGTTGCGCACAAGGAGCGTATCGTGTTGGTGACGACAGTCAACGTCCCGCGATAACCTGGGGCTCGCAGGGGAGAGGGGACCGGCCGTGACCGTTTTCTCGCTCGACACGGAGCAGGGCGCCTGGTGCGCCGAGCTGCGTACGCTCGCCGCCGAGCGGCTGAGCCCGCTGGCGGAGAAGGGCGAGCCGGGCCACGTCAACCGCCCTCTCGTCGCCGAGCTGGGCCGACTCGGGCTGCTCGCCCGGCTGTTCACCTCGGGCGCGCTCGACCTGTGCCTGATGCGGGAGTCCCTGGCGCACGTCTGTACGGAGGCCGAGACCGCGCTCGCCCTGCAAGGGCTCGGCGCGCATCCGGTGCACGCGCACGGCACCCGGGCGCAGCGCGCGTACTGGCTCCCGCGCGTCTCGGACGGCACCGCGGTGGCCGCCTTCGCCCTCAGCGAGCCCGCCGCGGGCTCCGACGCGGCGGCGTTGACCCTGCGCGCGGAGCGGGCCCTGTCCGCCGGCGAGGGGGACACCGGGACCGTCGCCGAGGCCGACGGCGCCGGGCGCTGGCGGCTCACCGGGGAGAAGTGCTGGATCTCCAACGCGCCCGAGGCCGATTTCTACACCGTCTTCGCGCGGACCACCCAGGGGGCCGGTGCCCGAGGGGTCACCGCGTTCCTCGTCCCCGCCGACCGGCCCGGCCTCACCGGGACCCCGCTCGACATGCTCTCGCCGCACCCGATCGGCGCCCTCGCCTTCGACGCCGTACCGGTCACGGCGGACGACGTGCTCGGCGAACCCGACCGCGGCTTCCGGGTCGCGATGGGCACCCTCAATCTCTTCCGCCCGAGTGTGGGCGCCTTCGCGGTCGGCATGGCGGGAGCGGCCCTGGAGGCCACCCTCGCGCACACCTCCCGGCGAGAGGCGTTCGGAGGCAAGCTGAAGGACCTGCAGACGGTGGCCCACCAGGTCGCCGAGATGGCGCTGCGGACGGAGGCGGCCCGCCTGATGGTGTACGCGGCCGCGGCGGCGTACGACGAAGGGGCCCCGGACGTGCCCCGGCGCGCGGCGATGGCGAAGCTGCTGGCGACCGAGACGGCCCAGTACGTGGTCGACACGGCGGTCCAACTGCACGGCGCCCGCGCCCTGCGTCGCGGTCATCTCCTCGAGCACCTCTACCGGGAGGTCCGCGCTCCCCGTATCTACGAGGGCGCGAGCGAGGTCCAACGAGCTGTCATCGCCAAGGAGTTGTACGCAGCATGGGAGGCACTGTGAGCACCGAGCGTCTCAATCCGCCCGAACTCTCCCCGCCCACCGGTTTCTCGCACGCTGTCGTCGCCACTGGTACCCGCATCGTCTTCCTCGCGGGCCAGACCGCGCTCGACACGGACGGGAAGGTGGCCGGCGAGACCCTCCCGGAGCAGTTCGAGCGGGCGCTGGCGAATCTGCTCACCGCGCTGCGGGCGGCGGGGGGAACCCCGGCCGACCTCGCACGGGTCACCGTCTACGCCACCGATGTCGCGGACTACCGCGCTCACGCCGCCGAACTCGGGCGTGTCTGGCGACGGTTGGCAGGGCGCGACTACCCCGCGATGGCCGTGGTCGGCGCGGCGCGGCTGTGGGACGAGCGCGCCCTGGTCGAACTCGACGGCTTCGCGGTACTGGCGTAGCGCGGTGCCGGAGCGGTGGGGGTGGTGATCAGGCGGCGACGGTGAGCCGCTCGGCGAACATCCGGTGCGGAGCGACCACGCTGCCGTCGGGGAGCAGCTCGCCGCTGTCGTCGAAGACGATCGCGCCGTTGCACAGCAGGCTCCACCCCTGCTCGTGGTGGGCCGACACCACGTGCGGAAGCCTGGAGTCCGCGGACGGGCACAGAGCCTGGTGGGAACACATGGCGCACCTCCACGTCGGATGCGATGAGTGCCTGCGGCGCTGTCGCCGCCTCGCATGTACTAGACCATGCTCCCGCGGCGAACTCATCGGAACAGCCGACCGAGAAGCGTGACAACACACGGACAACTCTCGGACGTTCCCATGACGCGTGGGGCGGACTCGCCACCAAAGGGGTGATGATCACCGCCCCGGGCGCACCGGGCCGGTACCTGTGGAGCCTTCCACGTTCCAGGAGGTACTTCCATGTCCTTGCGCCAGGTCATCGGCGCGGCCGCCGCCGCCGCGCTCCTGCTGCTCGTCCCGTCCGCCGTCGCCGCGTCCGCCGCCGGCCTGTCGGACCCGTACGAGACGGTCACCGTCGACAGCACCGGTCACCTCGCGGCGGACGGCACCATCACGCTCTCCGGCACCTACCGGTGTCTGACGGGTGCCGGCCCGGTGCTCGTGTCCTCGTCGGTGTGGCAGGGCGACTCCGGAGTGCGTCACGGCATCGGCGGCACCTCGGCCGTCTGCGACGGAGTGGCGCACCGCTGGACCAACTCCGAGAAGCGCGAACCCGGCACCCTCCGGCCGGGAGCCGCCCATGTCGAGGCCACGCTGATGGAGCTGAGCACCGGCGCGGGCGGCCTGCCGCTGCCGAAGTTCCACGCGGTGCGGCAGCAGGACATCACGTTCATGGAGAGCTGAGAGGCCACGCACCGGGGCCCGCCGGCCGACGCGCGAGCGTCCTCCGGCGGGCCCCGGTGCCGTGCGGCATACCCGGCGGGAATCACCGAGGTGCCGCCGTACCCCCTCCCGGTCCGCTGCGTCGCGGGTCAGGAAGAGACGCGTCGGCACTCGCGTATCAGATGTCCCGGAACTCCTATACAACGCATCTGACCTGCGTAAACGAATCCTTCGAAGATCATCTTGCACGGTTGTTGCACAAGCCGACCAGCGTAGGAGTCATGCGGCCCTCGTATAGGCGCTCCGGACCGCGATACGGATCTTGGAACCGGCCCCCACGACCCGGTGCACGTACTTACGCAGAGTGAACGCAGGATCGGCGTGTCCGAGTCGATCCGCGAGTGTGTACACGTCTACCCCGCCGTTGATCATCATCGTCGCGTACAGGTGTCGGAGGGCGTGCATCATCACGTCGCGGGACTTCTCCCAGCGCCGTCCCTGCGCGTCGGGGTCAAGGGGCTTGATGATGCCGGCTGCCGCCAGAGCAGGCTTCCATCGGTAGGAGTTGAACCAGTTCGACTGGATGGCGGTCTTCTCTCGGGTGTAGAAGATCAGCTTCACCGTGGCCGGGTCGCCGCCTTTGCTGCCCCACGGTCGGGTCACCTCGGCGGGTGGATATTTCTCCATGTGCTCACGCAGGGGGATGGCCACGTCGTCGGTCAGTTCGACCCACCGGTCCTTCGGGTCCTCGTCGTTCCCGCCCTTGGGGAGGGCGTATGCCAGGAACGAGCCGTCGTGGACTACTTGCCTTTGCACGTGCACCATCGGGCCGTCCGGATGTGCCCAGTCGATGTCGTCTGGTGACAGGCCGAATATTTCTCCTTGACGAAGGCCCAGGCCGCGACCGCAGTCGACGAGCGCCTTGTAGCGGTCGGGAAGTTCGGCGCGGATCTTGTCGGTGTCCTCCCATGTCAGGGTCAGCTCTGCCCGGCCGCCATCTCCTCGCTTCGGCTTGGCGTCCTGCACCGATTTGGCGAGGCACGGATTCTTCGGTATCAGGCTGTCGTCCACGGCCAGGTCAAAGACAGCCCGAAGATTGTCGAAGACCAGGCGCAGCGTGGAACTTTCGAGCAGCCGACGACGATCGTGCAGCCAGTCCAGCAAAGACGACGCGTTCACGTCCTTTACGCGCATCTTCCCAACTGCGGTAGGAACGATGTGTAGGTGAACCCGCTCCCTGTGGCGTCGGTATGTGCGCGGATTCTTGTGTTCGTGCCCCTTGAGCCATGTCAGGGCGAGTTCACAGACCCTGACCTCTCCGGCGCGAGGGTTGATGTATGACCCGTCGTCCACTCCGGACCGCATTTTGGTCTCGTGCCTGCGGGCTTCGGCCTCGGTGCGGAACAACTCCGTCTGCTGGACATCTTCCTGGTTACGCCAGCGAGCCTGCCACCGCTTCCCGGCCCCGTGATCCCTTGTCGGAACCTTCCCGTGTTCCCTGCAGGTCGACTCCCCGGCTTTTGGGCGTGACTTGTGCCAGCGGTCGTACGGCATGGACTCAACTCCTAGTTCTCAGTGGGCCTTCAGGTTTCTTTGTGAGTTCTCTCGCATCAGGCCGTCATCTACGGCGAGATCGTGTGCCCGTTCATCACGCCCTGAGCGAATTGGATGTTGATCCAGGCAAGCTAAAAATGTCAAACGCATTCTTGGGATCCTTGCGACAAAGGGTGCAGAGCGGCAGGGAGGATTTCACCTAGGCGAATTCTCGCTGAGGGTTCGGCGAGGGCTCGCCGAACCCTCGCCGAAGATTCTCCTGCTTCCTTCGAGGGTTCGAAAGAGGCGTAGGAATTTCGTCGAAAGTCCTTCTGTTTGGTCCGGCCGGAAATTCATGTAAACGTTCCGTGCACCACCACGGCGGACTACCGCTCACGTGGTTCTTTCCTGCCCGTTTCGAACCGTTTTGGAGTACCCATGCGTCGGACCACTGCCCGTGCGGAAGAAGCCGCCAGTGGCGCGCGGGGCCGTTGCCCCTTGATGAGCGCGGAGGAACTGGCCGACTTCCTGGGCGTACCTCTGAATACGGTCTACATATGGAATCACCGACACCAGGGTCCGCGAGCCCACAAGGTCGGCCGCTATCTGCGCTACCGCTGGCCGGAGGTAGAGGCATGGCTGGAAGCTCAAGCGGTGAATCGCGCGACCTGAGCGGCCAAGAGTGGCTGGTGCCCATGACCTTGGTAGGGCGACAGAACCCGGCGTACAGCCCGACTCGTCTGCCGCTACCTGCGGCTTTGCCTTGGAAGGGTCTCTGACCTGTGTCGGAGGTCCTTTTCGATCTTTCGGGGGGCTTGCCGTGTTAGGCGGCGAAAAGTCCCTCGGAAGTCCCTCGGACAGCGCTGAAAGTCCCTGAAAAGTCCCAGGAGCGGAGAGGCGGGGGACGCCTCTGAGCTGGTACGTCTGCGAAGGGTGCCGGGGATGCGATCAGTTCAGAGCCACTTGATCGATGGTGCGCCAGCGATAGGCGCGGTCTTCGCGACGCAGTTCGACCAGATCCAGGTGATCGACCGGGACGCCGACGCTGTCCATGTCGCGGAGCGGGCGGATCGCTTCCCGGACAACGCAGGCATCCGTGGGGCGGTTGCAGTACGCGATGCCGATGTGCGGCCGCAGCACCGCGGTCGGCTTCCGCAAAGGCAGCTGGCATTGCGCGGTGGTGGCGGACAGCTTGGAGTGGAGGTCGAGCACGGGAGTCCACGGGGCGATGCTGTAGCGGACCGCGCCGCGGGATGCGGTCATCGGTATGGCCTGGAGCCGGAACCTGCCTGTAGGTATCGCGGCTGTGGTGGCGAGCAGTGTGTCCAACTGCTCCAGCGAGACGTCGTCGGTGGTGCCGATCCGGCCGAGTGTCAGATGCAGACCGTCCGCGTCGATGGAGTCGAAGTTCAGGTTTCGGATCTTGTCTTGGCAGTGTCGAGCGTGCTCGGCGAGCGCCGAGTCGGCGGGGAAGCTGAGCATCCAGTAGTAGGCCCGCGTCGATGGAGTCCACCCAGCCCGGTCCCAGTGGTTACTCATCTCCTGCACCCGGTCGAAGGCCGCCCAGTCGTGTGCCGCGATGACCTCGGGGTCATCGACGCTCGGCGGCGGGGCGGTGGGAAACGCGCTGGGATCCTCAGTCAGCAGCACTCGGTGCCCTTCTCGTACGGCTATCGCTCATGCGTGCCATCTTGGCAAAGTTGGTCACCGCTCGGGTTAACGGGGTGGTGTGCCAAGTGCGTAGCGCCTCGGCGTAATCCCTGACGACAGGTAGCTGGTGCCACGATGCTGCACGGGTGTGGAGTTCACCGGCTCGCTGGATGACCGATCGGATCGGCGGGCCACCCCCGGCTTCGAGAACCTGCCTGCCGAGCACCATGGCCTGCTCCACATCCGGCTGAGGCCCTGCGAGCAGAGCAGTGGCCACGTCCAGGCGGACCAAGGCCCGGCTCCAGTCGGAGTTGGACTGCTCTATGAGTTCGTCGACCTGCTCTGCGTACTCGATGACGTCCCGTGTGTTGCCGAGGGCGACATGGGCGGTAGCGGCGTTCGCCAGGGTGCGGGCGATGCTGTACGGGGCGAAAGAGATGCACGGTGTCAGCCCGCCCGGGAGCCGGTGGTTACTGCTGAGGTCCTCGGCCTCTGCGATGGCCCTCTGCGCGCCCACGGCGTCGCCGAGCTTGCCGAGAGCACGTGCTCGGCCGTTAGCAAGCAGCCGGATCGCCTGCGCGTTGTCGCGATCGATGGCCAAGCCGGCATCGGCCCATTCGAGCGCCTGGTCGTAGAGGCCCGCGTAGTACGCGCCCAGAGAGCGGGTGCCAAAGATCCACATCATCAGTTCCAGGTCGTCGATCTCCTGGGCGAGCTGGAGGGCTTCGGTGCTGTAGGCCTCGGCGATGGCCTCGTGACCCGCGTTGACCGCCATGTAGCTGAGCAGGCCGGAGGCTTGGGCTGCAAGACGGAAGAGTTCTGCCCGCTGCCCAGGCGGCTGGCGCCCTTCCAACAGTGTCTGGATGAAATTACGCAACTCGGCAGCCGTGGGTGCGAGTTGGTGCGGACCATCGGCCTCGTAGCGGTCCACTATGGCGCCCACCTGTTGGGCCAGCACGGTCAAGGTGGTGGGGTCGGTGTTGGACGAGATGGTCGTGCTCAGGCGCCTCGCCACGTCGAGCGGGCTCTCCCAAGGTTCCCGGGCAGCTGTCTCGCGGACAGGTTCCGGGTGCCGGTGAGCTTCCTCGATCGGCTCGGGAGCGTTCCGAGCGAATAGCTGCGGCAGCGCGTGCGGCGGCACGGCCAGCCGCTCCAGCACGGTCACGATCTTGTCGAAGTTGGTCAGCCGCCTCGAACCGGACTCGAGAGCGGAGAGGAACGGCTGACTCAGGCCCGTGAGACGGGCCATCTCCTCTTGCCGTAAAGAGGCCAGCTTGCGCACGCGGGTGAGAGCCGTCCCAAAGTCGCCGTCCCGCAAGGCCATGACGACCTGCGCGTCCTGCCACACGTGTTTAGGCACCCGAACTGGGTCCGGCTCGGCGGCTGTCAGTAACCGGCTGCAAGGGGCACAGCGCGGCTCACGGTTGTACCGGCTCAGCACAAGCCCGCACCCCTCGCACCGTCTTGGTTTGCCTGCCACCGCTACCGCCGCCCCTCCATCGCCAGCTTCTTGCGGGCCTTCAAAAGTCTGATCACCCAAGTGATATCACCGCCGGAATGTGCGCTCAGCCGGTTCCTGCCACATCGTTGATGGCCACAGCCAGCACGCATTCCCTGGCCGCTGATCAACGCTCAGGTCGTAGCGGACCCCTGCCTGGAAAGGGCGAAGGTCAAGACCCCGGCTACAGGAGGTGACTTGTGCCCGACGTTGACACGACGATGCACGAGATCGAGCTCAAGCACGGTCCATTCGGCCAGGCGATCACGAAACCGTTCGCCAGAACGCGGCGGGCAGTCGACGAACGGTCTCTGCTCAAGGTCTACATGGGGATTGATCCCGAGGGCCGCCGTAAGCGGGAGGTGGAGTCAGTGCAGCGCGCTGCTCACTTGGGCCTGTCGGTCCCCGAGGTCCTGGCCACGGGCACGGGAGAGGACGGATCTTGGACGGTGTTCGGTATGTTGCCAGGCGTGCCCTGTGGGGTGCGTACCGGCCGGGCAATCGAGGGGTACCTCGGTCACGTTCTTAACCTGACCCACCGACTCCACCGGTCTTCGGCCAGTCTTGCACCCGGCCTCGGCTGGGAGAACCGTCACGGTCGCCTTGTGCCCCAACACCGCTTCCTGCTCGACCAGTTCTCTCCACGCTGCCGACTACGACCGTGGTGGGAGGCGTTGACCGAGGCCCTTCAACCGCTTGAATCGCATCCCGTTGTCCACCTGCATGGCGACCTCAAGCCCGAGCACCTCTTGCTCGACGACGACCGAGTGCACGTCGTGGACTGGGAAGCCAGCGCCCGAGGTCCCGCCGTCGTCGACTACACCGACGTGGTGTTCCATCTTGTACGTGACCTGCTGTACGAGGGCGTGCCACCCAAAGACGTCCCAGTCGGCCTCATGACCCGGTTACCGTTCAGCGGTCCTGTGCTGGCCTGGCGCTTGCTGCTCTGGCTCGATCGCCGTCGACCTGAGGACATCGACCTCGTCACGGCCTGCGAAGTCGGCCGCCTCACGGCCGAGGAGCAGGCTCCGGCTGCCTACGCGGCGTTGGCTCGGACCGTCTCACTCCTGCGTGCCGTCGGCGTACCTCGCTGATTCCTTCGCGCATCGCCCGTCCAGGCGTGCTGACGCCTGCGCTCATTCACCTTTCTGTCCCCCTGAACGGAGTTCGTGATGCCTCGTACGAGCACGATCATCAACAACAGTCACCTCGTCATCGACACCGCCATGGCCAAGCCGGATACGACGACCATCGTCGAGCGGAAGGGCCTCGGACACCCGGACACCCTGGCTGACCACCTCGCCGAGCGGCTGTCCCGTGCCTACAGCCACCACACCGTCGCGCGGTTTGGCGCCGTGCTTCACCACAACTTCGACAAGCTCGCCCTCCTCGGTGGGGGCAGCGAGGTCCGATACGGCGCCGGCAGGATGACAGCTCCGGTGCGTGTCCTGGTCAATGGGCGCGCAGCACCCATGTGCGGAGGCGAGAAGATCCCGGTCGAGGAGATCATCGAGACTGAGGTCAGGGCGTTCTTCGCCGAACGGCTCCCCGAGGTGTCGGACCACCTCGACATCGTCTTCAACATCACCAGCAACTCCAGCCCGGGCGCGGTCCTCACCGGCGACGGGGTCCCGGACCGTACACGCTGGTTCAATCCGCGCTCCGTCGATGACCTGCGGGAGCGGCGGGTGCGGCTGTCGAACGACACCTCACTGGGGACCGGCTGGGCTCCGGAGAACGCTTTCGAGTCGTTCGTCCGTGAACTGGTGAACCACTTCTCCGGCGAGGGCGTTTTCACTCGCGCCCATGCCTGGTGCGGGTCCGATGTCAAGCTCATGGGCTACTGGGACGGCGATCAGGCAGACGTCGTGCTGTGTGTTCCGCAGAAATCGCGCCACGTCGCCAGCCGGGTCGAATATGTCCGCAACGCGGAGAGCGTCCTGGCCGAGTGCCACCGGCTGGCGGGCCTTCGCCTGCCTGGTGCTCAGGCACGCTTCCGGCTCAACGCCCGCGACGTGCCGGAGAAGGACGAGTTGTACCTGACCTACACCGGAAGCTCGATCGAGTCGGGGGACGAGGGTGTCGTCGGGCGCGGCAACCGAGTCAACGGCCTGATCACGCCACTGCGTCCGATGAACCTTGAGGGAGCCAACGGCAAGAACCCCGTGTACCACGTCGGCAAGCTCTACAACATCGCCGCCCAGCGCCTGGCCGAGCGCCTGCACGAGAGCACGAACGGGCACGCGGAAGTGCACCTGGTCAGCACCACCGGGCAGCGCCTCGATCAGCCGTGGCGCATCCTGGTCCGCCTCTCGGCTCCCTACGCCGAGACCGACAAGGTGCAGGCCCTCGTAGCGGAGACACTGGGAGAGTTCCCGGCGCTGACCGACGAGTTGGTCTCCGACGGGATCGTGCTGAGCTGATGACGAAGCGGACGCTCGGAGAGATCCCCGCAGGGTGCCGACGGCGATTACTTGCGCACTACGGGCCTGCTGCCCAGCGGTGGCTCGATGCCGCCCCGGGGCGGCTGGCACGTGCGGCGGAACGCTGGAAGCTGTCGCTTGTGTCCTATCACGACGCCGGACACGCCTCGGTGATCGCGACGGCGACCTGCCTTGACGGGTGTCCGCTGCTCCTCAAGGCGTGGTTCGATCCCACCCGCTACCGCCGTGAGGTGGACGCGCTACGACTCTGGTCCGGCGGACCGACAGTCGGCGTCGTGGAAGCCGCGGACGACCTGGCTGTCGCCGCACTCGAACTCGTCGGAGGACAACCCGGTGGCGCGGAGTGGCCGAGGCGGGAGATTCAGATGGTGGCTGCGGCCCTCCAGGGGCTGCATGTCTTTGGGCAGCGCAGGCGCCGGCCGGAGAGTCTGCCGCGCCTCGCTGACTACCTCGCGCAGGAAATCCGGCCCCGGATCGAATGGCGGCTACAGAAACTCGATCTCGGCGGCTGGCGCTCCCTGGTCGAAGCCGGGCGCCCTGCTGCCGACCTGGAGAAGGGCCCCCGCCGGGTGACGGTGCTGCACGCGGACCTGTATCGGGAGAACGTGCTGTTCGACCGGCCGGGTCACCCCCGGCTGATCGATCCGCTTCCCATGGTGGGTGACCCGGCGTTCGACTGGGCGTTCTGGACCGTCTACTACGACCTGGGGCGCGGTACCGACAGGCGACTGGCCACCGCCTCACGCGTCTCCCGGATTCCCGTCCCGGTGCTCGCACCCTGGTGCCGTCTCCTGGGCGTCGACGGCCTCCTTTTCTACGTGGAGTCTCGCGACCCACGAGCGGCCCTTATGGCGGAAGTGCTCACCCACCTCTTGGCATCAGACTCTTGGAGCGGATCGTGACGACGTACATCCTCCGCCATGGCCAAACGGACTACAGCAGGCGGCACCTCGTCAACGGCGACCCATCCCAACCCATCCGCCTGACCGAGGAGGGGCGGCAATCGCTGAGCTTGAGCCGCTCCACTCTCCCCCTCCACACCGTACGGACGTGGCTGACCAGCGAATTCCCGCGTGCCCAGCAGACAGCTTCTCTACTGATAGATGTGTCGGCGGCGGACCTGGTCATCGATCCTCGGTTGAACGAACTCGACTATGGAGAGTTCGAGGGCCGCCCGTTCCTGGAGTACGCGGTCTGGCTTGACGGCCAGGGTCCGGGAGAGCGGCCGGCGGGTGGCACTGAATCACAGCGCGACGGCATTCGGAGGATGCTCACGGGAGTCCTGGCGGCCCTGGAGCACCCAGGTCCCCGTGTCCTCGTAGGCCACGGCCTTCTGGTCTCCGTACTCCTCTGGCACCAGTGCCGATCGTCGAAGGAGACCATGCCGCTCTTTTTCCCGGAGGCGCCGTACGTCGAGCCGATCGCTATACCCGACGACGAACTGCCTGACTGGTGCACGGCGCTGCTGAGCGATCTTGACAGAGATGTTCCCGGAGGTCGCGTCGACCGCCGTGGCGTGGACATATTCCGGATCGACGAGGGCTCGGCGCTTGCTACCGTCGATTCCGTATCCCACCCGCCGGATCAAAAGGATCTTCCTCATGCATGATGCCCGCGCCCTAATCGAAATGGGTGCCGAAGCGGTTCGTCGGCTCGCTCGCCGCGGCTACTCTCTGGACCTGTCCGAGCTGGAGTCCCTCCAGTCTCGTCGCAACCAGAACATCCGTTCGGCTGACGAGCTGCGGGCTGAGTCCAAGCGGGTGGCGAGCGAGGTCCAGCAGACGGCCAAGCAAGGTGGTGACATCTCCAAGCTGAAGGATCGGGCTCGCGAGCTGAAGGAGCAGATCCGGGACATCGAGACCGGTCAGAGCCAGATCGAGGAGCAGCTTCGCGACCTCCTCCTCAGCATCCCGAACCTGCCGGACGAAGCGGCCCCAGACGGCGATTCCGAGGACTTCGCGGTCGAGGTCCGACGGGTCGGTACTCCGCCGGCCTTCCCGTTCGAGCCGAAGGACCACGTTGACCTCGGCGAGGGCATGGGGATCCTCGACTTCGCGCGGGCTACGAAGCTGTCCGGCCCCCGCTTCGCGGTCTCGCGAGGCGTCGGGGCAGCCCTGGAGCGTGCCCTAGCCACGCTCTTCCTCGATCTGCACACTCGTCGGCACGGGTACATCGAGCACGCCGTCCCGTACCTGGTCACCCGCAAGACGATGACCGGCACTGGGCAGCTGCCGAAGTTCGAGGAGGACCTGTTCAAGACCGGCGTCGCCGACCGTGAGCTGTTCCTGATCCCGACCGCCGAGGTGCCGCTGACCAACCTCTACGCCGACGAGATCATCCCTCCGGCCGAGCTGCCGCTGGCGCTCACCGCGCACACGCCGTGCTTCCGGTCCGAAGCAGGCTCGTACGGTCGTGACACCCGGGGCCTGATCCGCCAGCACCAGTTCGCCAAGGTCGAGATCGTCCAGATGGTCGACCCGGTTGACGCGGACGCAACGCTGGAGACGATGGTCGGCCACGCCGAGGCGTGCCTGAAGGAACTCGGCCTCGTCTACCGCGTCGTCAAGCTGGCCGCCGGTGACACGGGCTTCTCAGCCCAGCTCACGTACGACATCGAGGTCTGGATCCCGAGCCAGAACACGTACCGCGAGATCTCCTCGATCTCCAACTTCGGCACCTTCCAGGCCCGCCGGGCCAACATCCGGACCCGTGGCGACGACGGCAAGCCCAAGCTCGTCGCCACCCTCAACGGCTCCGGCCTCCCCGTCGGCCGCACCCTGGCCGCTCTCCTTGAGCAGTGCCAGCAACAGGACGGCTCCGCCGTCCTGCCCGAATCTCTCGTCCCGTACCTCGGCTTCCGCCGTATCTTGGCGGACGGAACACCGGAGGCATAACGTGCTCGTCGGCGTCTGCGACTTCCCCAGTAGCTACGCTTTTCCACCCGCCGGTTACGGCGGGATCGAACGATGGCTGTGGGCGGTCGCCGTAGGCGCCCGAGCCGCAGGCGCCGACGTACACCTCCTCGGGCCGGGCTGGCTCACGAACCTGGAGAACGACTGGGTTCGTCGGCCGGTCCGCCTGGAGGACACCACCACCGGGTCGCTCGCCTCGCGCGATCTCCGCAGCACCGGATACGACCTCCTGGTCGTGGGGCACGAATACCCGTCGCTGCCGGCCTGGACGCGTACCTGGAACGACCTGGACTGCGACGTTGCCACGTTCCAGCACTCGCCCGTCTTCGAGCACGCCGATGCGGCCTTCGACGGCAAACGGTCACGGCTCTACTGCTACTCGCCTGAGATGGTCGAGCGGTACGCAGACCACCAGCCGATCCCTGAACTCGCTGTACACCTCGGCTTGGACGAGGAAGAGCCGTCGGCCGTCGCCGGTGACGACCTCGTGTGGCTTGGCCGCATAGACGAGGAAAAGGCGCCCCACATCGCTGTCCGAGCCGCCCAGATCCTCGGCGGCCGGATACAAATCGTCGGCCCCGTCTTCGACCAAGCGTATGTACAACGCCACGGACGCCTCTTCAGCGCGGACCACGTGAAGTGGGCCGGTGAACTCGGCGGTCCCGCCAAGACCGCCGCCATCCGTGACGCCTCCGTCTTCGTCTACACCTACGCCCGTACGTACGTGGAGGCCGGCGCTGCCGTTTTCGGCGAGTCCCTCCGCACCGGCACCCCTATGGCTGCGCTCACATGGCGCGAGGGGACCTGCGCCGAGGCGGCCCTGTGCGAACGGACAGGCGTGATTACGGTGGCCGATCCCGACGAGGACGACGAAACCGCTGCGGAGCTTCTCGCCCTCGCGATTGAGCAGGCCGAAGACCTCAACCACACGGAGGTCCAAGAGATCGGAATGCATCGCTTCGATCCGGCCCGCCACTTTTCGGCGATGTCAACTCGGCCGTGCTGAAGGGCGGCCTCAGAGAGCTTGCGCCCGGTCCGCCGACCGATACAGAGGGCCGCTTACCTGCGGTCCTGCGCCAAGCTCTGGGACCCCACTGGGAGTTCACCATCGCCGACGGGCGGATTGCAATCGAGCACGCCCACAGAGGCTCGCCGTACCGTCCGCCCCGCCAAGCCCCGTCGTGGGAGGGACTGCTGGCGGAACTGAAGGCAAGTTTCGCCGCCCAGGGCGTCCCGCAGGACGCCTGCCTGCCACTTCGGTGGGGCCGCGAGACCGAGCTGACGATCTCGGCCGTCCAAGCCCTCGACCCCCTCCTCAAAGATGGGCGTCCCCTGACCTACCGCAGCGGCTTCCTGCCTCAGCCTGTTGTCCGTTTCACCGGGCAACGCGACGCATCGGGCGACCTCCGGGATGGATTTCTGACCTCGTTCGTCAACGTTTCCCGTGTCCAGCCAATTCAGCGCATGGACGAATACGGTGTGATCCTGGATGGCTGGCTCAGCGTGCTGTCGCGATTGGGTTTCCACGCGCGCCACATCAGCGTCCAAGGAAAGCTGGCAGCATGGCGACGTCGCCAAGTCGAAGGCGTCACCCTTCGCTTCAACCACCTCGACCTGTCTCTCGGCGACATCGTCCTTCTATGGAACGCCGACAACCCAGCGCGAATGGCGGTAGACCTCGGCACCGGATTGGAGCGGTTGGCCTGGGCACGTACGCGGCTGGGGTGGATGGACCTCGTCTTCGGCAGGTTCGCGCCCTTGGCGCCCCCACCGACTCTGGACGCCGTCCGCACCGCCACTCTCCTCCTTGCGCACGGCATCCGTCCCGCCGCGCGAGGGGCTGGCGGAATCACACGCCGGGTGATCGGAACGATCGACCCTGATTCGGCGAGGTTGGGTGTCAGCTCCCTGGTTCGCGCCTCGTATCGCTATTGGCGACTGTTCGGTGAGCCGAATGTCCCATGGCCAGCCGTGGCCATGGCGATTGAGGAGGAGCTCGGCATCTCCCTCTCTGTCAAAGTAGATCGAGTCAGGCATACTGGATGATTTATTGAGTCGAGAGCGGAGACGCGAGTGCCGGTATCACTCATGTAATACGGGCAGTTGAGGCATCCTGACGGGCAGCTGCCATCAGTTGCGGCCGTGGGTCGTTTTGACGATCGCGTCCAGGAGCCGTGGGACGTCTTCGAGACTGTCGAGGACCACGTCGGCTCCGGCCGTGGAGAGTTCGGCGGCGGTGGTCTTGCCGGATGCGACGCCAATCACAGGAGCACCGCCTTCAAGCCCGGTACGGACGTCTTCGAGGGAATCTCCGATGATGACCGTGTTGGAGCGGCTGAAGGCGGTGGTTCCGTACTTGGCCTGAGCTCGCTCCTGTGCGACGGCGACGAGAGCTGGGCGGTGTTCGTCGTCCGAGGAGTATCCGCCGATCTCCGTGTCAAGGAACCCGTCGAGGTGGAATGCTCCGAGCTTCAGCAGTGCGTTGGGCTTGAGGTTTCCCGTGACGACGGTAGGAACGCAGCCTGGTTGTGCGTGTACGGCCTTGAGCGCGTCCACGGCGCCAGGCAGGAGCACGCCTCGCTCACGAAGGTCGTCGACGTGCGCGGCGAGACGCCGCGGTAGGAGTTCCACCATGCGCGGCACCAGGCCGGGGACGTCTGCCTCGGGGACGCCGTTGTCCAGGAGCAGGGACCGAATCGCGAGGGGCATGGTGACGCCGGTGCCGCGGGCTGGAAGGTGTTCCACGGGACGTCCGACGATCTCCGTGAAGGTCTCCCGGTACACCTGCCGGTCGATGCCACCGACGTACAGCAGGGTGCGGTCGATGTCCCACAGCACGAGAATCTGCCTGGCGTCGGTCAAGTTCGGCTCCCTGCTGCTGCCATGGCGGCGCGTCGCTCCAGTACGTCTTGAGCGTACGGGCTGTGGGCGACGGGGCGGAGTTGTTGGATCATGCTCGTGACGTGACTGTCGAACCGTGCCGACTGAAGATTCTCGGCGAGGTCGAGGACCTCGTGTGCCGTGGTGCAGCCGGCTTCGAGGTCGCCCTGCTCGATGTGGGCGGTTGCGGCTCGGGAGAGGAACAGACCCCTGGTGCGGTTGTCCGCCGGGTTGAGTGCCTTCCGGGCCTTCGTGAAGCTGGCGACGGCGCTGCGGGCGTCGCCGAGGAATCTTGGAGGCCAGCCACGCGCGGGGCCTGCGCCTCTACACGGAACGGCGTCAACACCCACGGCTCCGCGGCACTTTTCGGTGCCGCGGTCGACGAGCAGCTTGTACGGCACTGGCTGCGTGAAGCGACGGCAGATGTCGTACCCCTGACGCCCCTGCCGTTCACCTCCACCTGCTTCGTACGGAGTGGGCCTCAGGTCGAGCACATCCCATCCCGGAATTCCCCGCCGACCTCATGACGAGGTCAGGACGGGCAATGAGGCCAGTCCGCGCACAAGGCGGGTGCGCCGCCAGTCCAGTTGATCAGGCGATACGGCAAGCCGGATCCCAGGGAAGCGGGACAGGATCGCGCGCAGGGCGATGTCGGCTTCGGCTCTGGCGAGGGGAGCGCCGACGCAGCGATGGATGCCGTGGCCGAAGCTGAGGTGGCCGGCGGCTTCCCGGTCCAGATTGAGCTGGTCCGGCAAGGGGAATCGCTCCGGGTCTCGGTTGGCGGCTCCAAGAGCGACCATTACCGGGACACCGGCGGGGATCTCGGTGCCGCCGAGCGTGACGGCTTCCGTGGTGAATCGGAAAGTGGCCGTGCTGACGGGCGAGTCGAAGCGAAGCAACTCGTCCAGCGAGGCAGGGATGTCCTCCGGGTTGATGCGTAGGCGCTCCAGCTCGGCTGGGTGCTGGAGGAGCGCCAGGGCGGCGTTGCCGAGGAAGTTGGTTGTGGTCTCATGTCCGGCGACGAGCAGCAGCACGGCCAGGGAGACCAACTCCTCTTCGCTGAGGTGGTCGTTGCCATCGCGCGCTGAGATGAGGCGGTCGAGGAGTGAATCACCGGGCTGCAGGCGCTTGGTGGCGATGAGGCCGGTCATGTAGTCGGCCACGGCGTGCGAGGCCGCGTCGATGAGGTCGGGCTTCCCGGCGGCGAACAACTCGGCGGACCAGCGCTGGACCTCGGGCCGGTCGACCTCTGGGACCCCCAGCAGTTCGCAGATCACGATGACCGGTAGGGGCACCGCCAGACCGGCGAGGAGGTCGACCTGCTCGCCGACGGGCCACTGGTCCAGCAGCGCGTCGGTCACCTGGGCGATGAACGGCCGCAGCTCGGCGACAGCGCCCGTCGTGAAGGCATTGGTCACCAGCTTGCGCAGGCGGGTGTGCTGGGGTGGATCGCTGGCCAGCATGTTGTGTGCGACCGCAGGGTGCAGACGGCGCCGCGACCCCTTGTCGGCGAAGAAGGCGGCCGTGTTCTTCGAGAGCCGCGGGTCGCTGAGGGCTTGTCGGGCCTCCGCGTATCCGGTGACCAGGTAGCTGCTGTGCCCGCTTGAGCCGGTGGGAACGGCCTGCACGGGGCACGCAGAGCGCATGGCCGCGTAGGTGGGATAAGGGTCGCGCACGAAGCGAGGGTCTTGGGTCGGGTTGTCCATGCTGTCAGGCTCCAACTGGTTCCGGGTGGCCGTCGTTGGCGACACGCGCTGGGACACGGTGCACGTAGGCATCGGTGACCTGTAGAAGCCATTGCGTGTCCGCGCGGAGGTCCTTCCGCGAAGCGGCGTCCACTGTCGACGGCGCAGCGACCTCGTCGACGAGGCGGCCGCCCTGCAGCGCGGCCAGTGCTGCCTTGACGACAGCGGCCTCGATGATCGCGGCACCCTTATCTGTTCCGGCGTCGACAGTTCGCTGGGCGGCCTCCTGGACGAGCTGGGAGCGGTAGGTCCGAAGGGCAAGGATGCCGTCGCTGATCTCGATGACACGCCGTTGAAGGCGAAAGTCGGAGTCGTTCGCCGCCTCCTCGTCGAGGCCCCCTGATGGCAGAACGATTTCTGGCATCGCGGCCGAGAGGTCCTGCCAGAGAGGGCCGAGCGCGTTGAAGGAGCGCACCTCCCAGCGGTGGAGGCGGGTCTGACTGATCGGATAGACCACGGCGGGCAGTGTGAGGCCGAGGCAGATCAGCAGCACGGCGAGCGCGGGAGAGGTCACGCTGAAGAAGCAGGGCGAGGTGACCAGCGAGGAGCACTGCGCGTGGTCGGGTATGAGGTGAAGGCCCAAGCTCAGAGAGAAGAGGACCGTGAGCTTGTACGTGGCGTAGACCAAGGCGAACGCGCAGCCCGCCGCTGCCATCCGGAGACCGATCCGAACGCTGCTTCTGCGGGTTGACTTCGACTGCCGCACGGCCTGCCGCAGAAAGTCGACGATGGCGAAGCCCAGGTAGGAGATGAAGAGGAGCAGGTAGAGCGCGTACACCTGCGGGGAACGGTGCGTCATCTGCTCGTACACGAACAACACCGTCATGCCGAAGACCGAGGCGGCGAGGAGGACGAGGCGCAGGCGGATGCGGCGCCGCGCCTCCGCAGGTTGCAGATTGACCTGGAAAGAGACAGCGAGAACCGAGGTGGCAGCCGACAGAGAGGCAGAGTTGCTCAGGAGCCGAGCCACGTGCGGCACGACTGCCTCAACCGCGTTCTCGAACAGCGGCGCGTAGGAGGCGAAGGCCAGGGCGAACGAGGCGAGGAGAGCACCCATGGCCCACGTTCCGGCGGGGCGAGGTGCGCCCCGACCGAGGACCCAGTAGCCGGCAGTTGCTGTGAGCAGGCAGACCATGCCGAGAAAGAGGGCATTCATCGTGAGAGGAATCGACCTTTCTTGATGGGCTGGGCGAAGAGTGCATCCCAGCTATCCGATCCTTTTTCGGGTTGACGGGAAGGGGATTCGCGTTCGCGGTAGATGCGCTGGCGAATGATGGTCGCCATCAACTCCGCTTCGCGTTCGTCGGCCGTCGAGTAGCTTGTGCGCCCCGACATGCGCATCACCAGCGTGGGATTCACTCCGAGGGAATGTGCCGTTTCGGCGTCGACCTCTAGGCTCCCTGGATGGTCGCAGTACACGTGGCACAGCTCATGCGTGAGAATGTGCCGCTGGTGATGCACGGAAGTCCCCTCCTCGTAATAGAGAAGATCGGCCTCCGGCAGCTCTAGACGTATACCGCACGGTGCGTCGATCGAGCCGAGCGTGCTCAGAGGTTTCAGGACTATTGGCTTCCCGCGAAGCGCGGCTACCGCTTCGCGCAATTCGCGTGTGCTGAAGCGATGCGGCAGGCGCAACCGGTCGACCTTCTCTTCACACGATTCACGCAGTCGACTCTCGTCGATTTCTGGCCAGGGCATGGCAATCTCCCCTCAGCCTGGGCTGAGCAACAACTTGCTCGTGAGCGATGTCAGGAGGATGCCAAGAGCAGGGGGGAAGTCACGCTTCGTGGAAGTGGCAGTTCCGATTACGGATGGTGACGTTCTCAGGGTGTGGGGTCGGAGGGCCCGGCTCGCGTACCTTCTCGATCCTGGGCCCGCGCTCGCTACTTCCCGGTGATCTCAAGACGTTGCAGGTGTCGCCAAATTTGCTTGAATAGGCGACTATCTGTTACGTCCGACTACGCTGAATGACGATTTCATGATCCTTTGATAGTCGATTAGGGCGGGTTGTGGGCCATGTCACGTGACCCAGTGATCTAATCTCACGTCATGGAATCCCGGGGTGGGCAGGGCGACAGTGGCGAGCCCGAAGGCGAATCCTTGTCTGAGCTGCTGCGTTCGTGGCGCGGCCGGTCGGATCCTCGTGCGTTCCCGGGCCTGGCAGTGCCAGGCCGGCGGAGTGTCGGCCTGTCGCAGCGTGAGGTGGCTCGCCTGACGGGTGTGAGTGAGCGCTGGTACAGCTCCTTGGAGCGGGGCAACGAAGCCAACTACTCGGCAGACTTCCTCGACCGCTTGTCATCCGTCCTGCAACTGAGCCGCGCTGAACGTCGCGCCCTGTACTTGAGGGCCATCGGGCGACCGCCGGCCCTTGCGGCCGTACCGGAGGCGGGTTCTGTCGCCGAAATGGACGAGGTGCTCCAGCAATTCCTCGATAACCAGTCGCCTAATCCGGCCTACGTATCGGACCTGGCGTGGAATGTGATCGGACACAACGAGCCCCTGCGGGAATGGTTCCCCTGGGCTGCCCATCAGGCCAACCTCGTACGATGGGCATTTCTCAACCAGGAAGCCCGCGAGCAGCTTGTCAACTGGCGGGAAGACTGGGCCCGGCCCTACTTGGGGCAGATTCGCTACGCGAGAGCCCATTATCCGGAAAGTGCAGCCCTGCTGCGTCTGGAGCGCGACATCCTCGCGGGATCGCCGGACGCGCAGGAAATGTGGGGTCGCCGCGAGGTCTACGAACACCCTGATGGTGACCTGCGCAAGCTCAGATTGCCGTACCACCGAGGCCAGGAAGTTCCTGTCCGCATCATCGCCTTGCGGCCCATGCGCAGTGACCGGATTCGCGTGATCGTGCTGATGGAAGCCCCCGGAGATGCCACGAGCGGCTAATCGGCCTAAGAAGTGATCTCATTAGGTGGCTGCTGAGACTGGAGCGGTGGTCGCTCACATGTCGCGGTCTGGGCCGTACCAAGGTTCGGTGCGTTCGCCAGCGGACATCGGAAGGCGCTCCAACTTCACGGGGCCGGGGTAAAAGGCTGCACTGTTGGGCCCGCTCATGTCCTCGCCGATGAGATAGCGGTAGAGCCATTCCGCGAAGCTCATGCGGTGCTCTGCCCAGGTTTCGTCATAGCTCACCAGGAGCCTCGGGGCCTCAGGGGCAGCGAGAAGGAAGATGGTCTCGCCTCGGTCGGTGCTCGCGATCGGCCACAGCCCATTGCGGGTGCCAAAGCTCAGCTCGCCGAGTCCGAAGAGCTGGCGAGGGTCCTCGTCCGGGTCGAGGTGGAGGTCGTCCCACGGCACATCGGACCACGCTTTGATGGTGCTGCGGATGTTTTGGCCCAGGTTCCACCGTTCGGTCGCCGGGTGGGAGAGGTACAGGTGCCCGTTGATCTGGATGGGGGCGAACGCGTCCACGAGGGCCCTGTAGTCGGGCGGAAGTTCTATGCCGAGCTCTGCGTGCAGACGCTCCCACGCAACTGGGTCCGCGTAGCGGTTCTGGGCCGGGCCGAGCATCTCCAACACGGCAGCCAGGTAGTCAGTCGTGAGTTCCTCGACGGTGTGTCCGCAGTGCGGCCCACCGCGTTGGGCCGCACCCTCTAGACCCGTACTCTACGGATCACGTCGAGGTGATGACCTTCGCAAGTCTGCGGTAGCAGATCAGAGCGGCAGCGATGCCGGCGAAGGCGAGGAAGTGTCCTGCCTTGCGTTCGTAGCGACGGTGCAGACGGCGGCACCCGGCAAGCCAGGCGACCGTCCGCTCCACAGTCCAGCGATGACGGCCCAGGCGCTGGGAGGACTCGATGCCCTTGCGCGCGATGCGCGGGGTGATGTTCCGTGAGGGCAGCCACCGGCGCAGGTGATCGTAGTCGTACGGGCGTTACCCCTTGATCGTGGACACCCTGATCATTGGATCGTGAGGATCCGAAGAACAGGAGTTCCCATTGGGGACGTCGAAGTACTCGCCTG
>NZ_JBEXHZ010000031.1:0-72135 GCF_040608315.1 Streptomyces sp. NPDC005195 | reverse complement strand
GGGGCGGTGTGAATGTTCCACCCGCTCCGCAGCGAGCGCCTGCCGCCGCGGCCCTGCCCGGGGGGCCGCCGCGCCCCCCCCCCCCGCCCCCACCCCGCCCACCCCTCCCCGTACGGAGGGCGACCACCGTCGCCCTCCCCGTACGGAGGGCGACCACCGTCGCCCTCCCCGCGGACGCGATCACCGGCGCCCTCCGTGCGTGACCACCCTCGTCCTCCGCACGGACGCGACCACCCCTCGTGCGAGCCGATGGACCCTGCAGGTCCGGCACGAGCCAGGCACCTCCCGCCCCCGACTGTGCACCGAGAGCGGAGACATCCGAATGGCATCCACCCCCACCACCTCCCTGGTCCTGAAGTCCGGGACGTCCTGGGCCGACGCCTGGCAGCGCTGCCTCGCCGTCGCGCCCGAGGCGTTCCAGGAGGACCGGGTCCTCAACCTCTGGGGCACCTCCTGGCGGCCCGACGGCCGGGCACTGCCCGCCACCAGCCCCGTCGACGGAAGCCCCGTCGCGGGTCCGCCCCGCCTGGACGGCGCCACCGCCCAGCAAGCCGTACGCGCCTCACTCGACCGGCACCGGGCCTGGCGGCACGTCCCCCTGCCCGAACGCCGGGCCCGCGTCGCCGCCACCCTCGACGCGCTCACCGAGCACCGTGAACTGCTCGCCCTTCTCCTGGTCTGGGAGATCGGCAAGCCCTGGCGGCTCGCCCAGGCCGACGTGGACCGGGCGATCGACGGCGTCCGCTGGTACGTCGACGGCATCGAACCCATGGTCGAGGGCCGGAGCCCGCTGGACGGCCCGGTGTCCAACATCGCCAGCTGGAACTACCCGATGAGCGTCCTCGTCCACGCCATGCTGGTCCAGGCCCTGGCAGGCAACGCGGTCATCGCCAAGGCCCCCACCGACGGCGGCGTCGCCTGCCTCACCCTGGCCTGCGCGCTCGCCGCACGCGAAGGGATCCCCGTCACCCTCGTCAGCGGCAGCGGCGGCGAGCTGTCCGAGGCGCTCGTGCGCGCACCCGAGATCGGCTGCGTCTCCTTCGTCGGCGGCCGCGACACCGGCGCCGCCGTGGCCACCGCCGTCGCCGACCTCGGCAAGCGACACATCCTCGAACAGGAAGGCCTCAACACCTGGGGCGTCTGGAACTACACGGACTGGGACGCGCTCACGGCCGTCGTCCCGAAACTCTTCGACTACGGCAAGCAGCGCTGCACCGCCTACCCGCGCTTCGTCGTCCAGCGCGCCCTGTTCGACGAGTTCCTCGCCGCCTACCTCCCGGCCGTCCGCACCCTGCGGATCGGCCACCCACTCGCGGTCGAGCACCCCGACGACCCCTTTCCCGCACTGGACTTCGGACCCGTCATCAACGCGGCCAAGGCGAAGGAACTGGACGACCAGGTCGCCGAGGCCATCAGCCGCGGCGCGGTCCCCCTGCACCGCGGCAAACTGTCCGACACACGGTTCCTGCCCGGCCAGGACACCTCGGCGTACGTCCAGCCCGTCACGCTGCTCAACCCGCCGCCGTCCTCGCCCCTGCACCACGCGGAACCCTTCGGCCCGGTCGACACCATCGTCCTGGTCGACACCGAGGCGGAGCTGCTCGCCGCGATGAACGCGTCGAACGGAGCGCTGGTGGCGACCCTTTCCACCGACGACGAGGCGACGTACACCCGACTGGCGCCGCAGATCCGCGCGTTCAAACTCGGACGCGGCAAGCCCCGTTCGCGCGGCGACCGCGACGAACTGTTCGGCGGACTCGGCGCGTCCTGGCGCGGGGCCTTCGTGGGCGGCGAACTGCTCGTGCGCGCCGTCACGCAGGGTCCGGCGGAGGAACGGCTGCCGGGCAACTTCCCCGAGTACCAGCTCGTTCCGTGACCCACGGGCGCCGGTCGTACCGGTGACGGCGGAGCGGGCGGGTCCGTGTCCGGGGGTTGCCCGGTCAGGGGCGCCGCCCGCTCTCCGGCACCTCGGGCAGGGCTGGGGCAGGGCGAGCACGACGTGGTTCGTGCCGACGCCGATGAGGCCGGTGACCGCGGCCCGGGTGGCGGCCGGGTCGTCGTAGGAGACGACGACCTGCACCGACCGGGTGATCTCGCGGGGGTCGCGCCCGATCTCCACGCAGTGCGCGTCCAGTACCCGGCCGCGCCAGGCGACGAACTCCACGCCGTTGTGCGGTGGCCCGGGGACGTTCCAGAGGTCCGCCTGCTCGGCGACCAGCCGCAGCAGCCGCGTCCCCCAGCCTCCGATCAACAGCGCAGGCCCCGGCCGCTGCACGAGCTTGGGTTCGTTGGGGGTACCCCGGAGCTGGTAGTGACGTCCCTCGAAGTCGAAGACGTCCTCGGTCCACAGGTGCTTCAGGATCCCGACGGTCTTCGCGAGGCGGGTCACGCCCTCACCGGGCGGGACGAGCGTCAGCCGGTACGCCGCGTACTCCGCGACCGCCGGATTCTCGCCCGCGATCCCGCCCGCGCGGGGAGGCTGCCGGGTGCCGCCGACACCGATGCCCATCACGAGCCGACCGCCGGAGATCACGTCCACGGTCGAGGCGATCTTCCCGAGGACGGCGGGCGGCCGGACACGGTTGCTGGTGACGAGCAGCCCGAGCCGCAATAGCCGATCTTCAGCAGTCCTGACAAGCAGCGCTGGATGCAGTGTGGGCATGACCGGCGAGCAGCTCCCTGAGTCCTCCGCGCCCCCGTGTTCCCTCCACGCCTCCCGCGGCCCCCGTGCCCCTTGAGGCCCGGCTCGGCTATCTCCTCAAGCACGCACAGCAACGGCTGACGCGGGGATCCGCCGAGGCGCTGGCGCCCTTCGGGGTGGACGGGCACGAGCTGGCGGTCCTGGCGGTGCTCGCCGCCGAGTACCCGCTGTCGCAGGTCGAGGTGGCGGGACGGCTCGGCGTCGACCGCACCACGATGGTGGCGCTCGTCGACGGCCTGGAGGACCACGGGCTCGTCGAGCGCCACCGCAGCCCCCAGGACCGGCGCAAGAACATCGTGGAGCTGACGGCGGCGGGCCACGACTGCCTGCGGCGGGCCGAACTGGCCCGGCGGGAGACGGAGCGGCGCTTCCTCGCTCCACTGGGCGAGGAGGCGGGGGCCGCTCGTGCGGGCGCTGCGGGTTCTGGTGGTGGGGGTGGGTGAGGGGGAGGGGTGACGGCGTGAGGGGAGGATCGCCGGTCGAGTGCGTGCCGCTCGCCCTGGCGAGTCGGAGCGAGCGGCGTGGACTCTTGGTGACCGTTCCGTCACTCGAGGTGGCTGACGTGATCTACCCGCGCCCGACCCCGCACAGCCGCCCCCAGGGCCTGGATATGCAGGTGAAAGGCACCCTGAAACCTTGGTATTGTTGTCCATGTCGCCGCGGGGAACACCTCCCGGCCAGGCGGCGGACACCTGGTCCGGGTGGCGGAATGGCAGACGCGCTAGCTTGAGGTGCTAGTGCCCTTTATCGGGCGTGGGGGTTCAAGTCCCCCCTCGGACACCAGATACACAGTTACCGGTTGGGACCCCACTTCGCGTGGGGTCTTCTGCGTTCCCCGGGCCGGGACATGACCGACCGCGCGGCCACCGGACGGAATCGCCGGCGGCCCGTCGCACCAGCCCCGGCCGCACCTCGGTTCTTCGCGGGCCGCCCTCAGCGGGGAACCGGGCCGCCCCCAGCGGGGAACCGGGAGGACCGTCACTCCGGCGGCGTCACTCGACGTGGTGGACGCCCCCGCGAGGGGCGGGCGGGCGGTGGTCTCACCGGGCGCTGGACGCGGTGCAGAGCCGGCGTTGCTCCTGGAGTTCGGTGGTGTCGGCGTCCGGCAGGGTGAGCGCTTGGTCGAAGTCCTCGAGGGCCAGGTCCGGGCGGTCGCCGGCCAGGTGGGCGATGCCGCGGTTGAGCAGGATGTCGGGGTCGTCCCCGACGGCCTCGAGTGCGGCGGTCAGGTCCGCGACGGCCATCTCCGGGCGCGACTGCCGGAAATGCACCACGGCCCGGTTGATCAGTGCGGCCGGGTAGCGCGGATCCTTTGCGAGCGCTCCGTCGAAGGCGGCCAGAGCGCGGTCGAGTTGATCGCGTTGCAGGAGGACCGTGCCCTGCAGACAGAGGAGTTGGAGTTCTCCCGGGTGAAGCCTCAGTCCGGTGGCCGTGTCGGACTCGGCCGCGTCGAGATCGCCTGATTCCAGCAGCAGTTCCGCTCGGGCGATCCGGGTGTCGAGGTCGCGCGGTTCCATCTCGAGTACGAGGGTGAAGTCCCCGAGGGCCCCTGGGTGGTCGCCGACCTGCGCACGGGCGGTGCCGCGGTTGTAGTACAGCTCGGGGAACGGAGGCGCGAGCCGCACCGCACGGTCGTAGTCGTCCAGGGCGGCGTCGAAGTCGCCGCGGTCCCGCGAGATCCTGGCCCGCTCCGAGAGGTAGTCGGTGTAGTACGGGTCGATGTCGACGAGCCGGGTGTAGTCGGCGTGCGCTTCGTCCGGCCGGCCGAGCGCCACCAGCAGTCGGGCGCGGTTGTAGAGCAGTTGGGAGCGGTGCAGGGCCCACTGGTCGTCGTCGAGCCGCTCGTCGAGCCGGGTGATGCATGACTCCACGAGTGCCAGGGCGTGGTGCAGGTTGCCGCGGTGCATCTCGACGAGTGCCAGTCCGTTGTCGTGGAAGACGCTGTACGTCAGCCGCTCGGCCGGGTCCGGGAGGATTCCCGCGATGGCGACGGCGTTGTGCTGCCACTGGACGGCCAGTGCGTGGTCGCGGGGCTTCAGGAACCGGGTGTGCAGCATCGCGATGGCGTAACTGGTCATCATATGGATCTTGGGATCGGTGAAGCGGCGCAGCAGGCTCTGGTACAGCTCCATGGACTGTTCCAGGCGTCCGACCGGGATGCAGGCCGCGGCCGCTTCGCGGGTGAACTCCCAGTAGTCGTGTTCGTGCGAGCGCGGGTCGGTCAGGCCGCGGCCGCGCAGGCCGAGGTCGACCACGGCGGCGGAGAAGCCGGTGGCCACCGCGTGGCGCTGGGCCGCGAGCAGGGCGGCCCGTCCCGCGCCGGAGGGGTCACCGCCGTGTTCGCGGTGGTGGGCGAGGGCGCCCATGCGGATGCCCCATGTGGCCGTCTGTTCGAGGGAGTCGGCCCGCCGGTCGTGGAGGCGGGTGCGGGTCCGCGGGTCGGTCCGCTGGTATCCGCCGAGGGCGCGGGGGTCGTCGTCGGTGCAGTCGCCGTCCACATAGACGGCGGCCCAGTCGTCGGGGGTCCGGTCTTCGACCGGCTGCTCGGCGGTGCGCGGGACGGGCAGGACGGTCACGTCGGCCAGAGCGTCCTGGAGCTCGTCGGAGAGCGTGTCGCGGGTGGCGGAGACGACCACGCGCAGCCGGCGCGGGTCCGCCCGGCGCAGAAGCAGGGCGATCAGTTCCTGGGTGGTGGCCTCGGCGGCGTGCGCCTCTTCGAAGGCGATCTCGAAGACGGTGTCGCTGTGGATGCGCCGGGCGTACTCCAGCAGGAAGCCGACGATGCCCTGGCTCATGCAGCGGACCCAGCCGGCGCCGAAGAAGCGCGTGCGTTCCTCGTAGGGAGCGTCGTCGGCCAGGGTGCGCGGTGGCGGTCCGATGAGATGGGCCAGCTCGGGCATCCCGTACAGGAGTGCCACGCGATGGTCCTCGACCAGGTCCGGCCAGCGCCGGTAGGCCTCGGGCAGCACGGCGCGCAGCACCGTGTCCACGCCGGTGTAGGGACCGCGCAGCCGCTGGTGGCAGCGGACCACGAGAGCCTTGCCGGTGTGGGCTGCGATGGTGCGCAAGCGGTCGTCGCGCCTGTCTCCGACGATCCGCAGATGGCCCGTCATGCGAGTTCAACCTCCGGTGAAGAGGACGTGAGGGAGTGGGCTGACTTCTTGTTCCGGCGTTTCCTGCGGGACAGCACGACGAGTGCGACGATCTGGGCCACGTTCATGCACAGGGACAGCACAGCGTCCCAAAAGGCCGCGTCCACGCCGCCGGAGCCGAGGGCGCGCCCGGCAATGCTGACGTAGTTGACCGTCACGGGGACGCTGACGAAGACGGTGATCGCGGCGAACGCGCCGTATCCCAGGACGATGAAAGGCCCGTAGAACGTGCCGACCCGGCGGTCGCGGGGCGTCCATTTCTCCTCGTCCACGATACGGTCCGGACGATTCATGGAACGCCACACGCGATTCTTCATCAGGGTCATGCCCGCGTCGTGAAGGTCGTAGCAGTTCCAAGCGGTGGCCGCCACATAATAGAGATCGGTGCGCAGATAGAGCTGGAGCTGCCACAGGATGCGCACCGCGACCGTGAATGCCAGTCCGAGACAGAGCCGCCCGGCCGGCGAGAACGATCCGCCGGAATTCCGGGTCAGATCCGCGACGAGCCCGAGCGCCGCGAAAACGACGCCGTCGCAGACCATTCCGGCGAAGAACGGGAGATAGCGCTTCGCCCTGGGAACGCTGAGCAGCCCGTTGATCTGGGTTTCGGCGACGATGTACGTCAGACGGTTGCTCACAGTCAGGCGCGTGGGCAGACCGAGACGCCGGCCGGCGAGAATGTGGAAGCCCTCGTGCAGCAGCAGAAGCGGCACCTGGCCGAGGGTGATGACCAGCTGGACCACGAGCAGGGAGTGCGTGAAGAAGATCTGCCCCGGATGCGGTGTCAGGTCCGGCCGCGCGGTCGCCGCCCACGTCCAGCCGCCGACCACGGCGCCGTACAGCACCCAGGCCGGCGGAGAGAAGGCAGCTCGGCCCAAGCCGCGCAGACGTACCCGCGGGGCGGGAGCGGCCGGCCGTGCCCGGTCCGCCTCGTCGACGAAGCCGAGCTCGCGCAGAGTGGTGACGAAATCCGGGAGATCGGCGTCCTCTCCGAACGTGGTCTCGTACCAGTCGGCGGCGGCGTCGGGTGTCATTCCCCGCATGAGCTGCCGCAGCAACTCCGCGCCGTCGGCCGGGAAAACCGCGTAGGAACCGGTGTCGAGGCGGCCGACCACCACCTCGTCGCCTTCGGGAACGAAACTCAGTTCGTGGAAAACGAGGCCGTCACCGGCCACAGACCCTCCTTCAGCGGAATTCCGGATAAAAGACCCGGGTGCGCCGGCAGGCGGCGCACCCGAGCGTGGTAAAGCGAAGCGATCAGGCCTGGACGGAGTACGGGCACTGACAGGCGGCCGACGTCAGGCGCACGTCTCCGGTGCGGCGCACCGCAATCTTCTTGGAGCCGGCCTTCTTACGCATGGCGACAGTCGACTTCATGACGGTCCTTTCTCGACGGTTGGCACACCGACCGGCGGTCGGCGGCAATCAAAGATCTTCCAGCCGGACCGTATGAACAAGGTTCGATCGCGCCAATCAGATCACCCGGGACGCGCGTCTCGAGGACAGCGTGCGCGGGAAAGCGTTTTCGCTCCCCGTATCGCCGCCGATGCCGCAGTTCACCGCTGATTCCGTCGCCGAACCCCACCGACATCGTTGCCGGGCGACAACGGAAGCCTGTTTTCCCACCTGGGGCCACGTGAAGTCCACGTACGGAATCGGAAACCCGCCGGCCGTGCCGCAGAAAACGGAGTGTGTTCCGCCGGATTCCGTTTCTTTCGAGCCCTGTTCTCCACGGCCTAAGGGAGGGCAATGAAATCGTCAAAGTATCGCCCGGTCGTCCTCCGTGCGCCGTTCCCCCGTCCCTCTGTACCTGAAGAAGGACGACCCGTTCCGGATATCGGACACGTCGACCGGACGGCGGGGGGCGCCGTCGGCCGCCCCCTCTCCTCCTCCGCTTCGGCCGCGGGTGTTCGGGCCGGCGCCACCGCGCCGCTCGGGCCTCACCGGCCCCGCGCCGCATGTGGGCATGTCCTCGTCAGTCGACCGCTTTCGGGATCTTGCCGTCGTGGGACGGCGTGCGGGCGGAAGCCGGCTCGCGGCGACCGCCGCGACCCGTGTCCGTCCAGGAGCGGGCGGAACGGGCTCACCGAAGGGGTGGGCGATGCGGAGACACCCAGCCCACACACTCGGGACACCCAGCCCACACACCCGAGCGACCGGACATGGCGGGCGGTCGTCCTCGCCCTCGACCGCTCCCGGCGCCGGAGGGGCCGACGGCGGATCCCGGTCGAACCGTCGTGGCCGATACGGGTCGCCGCAACCGGTCGCCAGGAAAGTCGTTGTGGAGGTTCCGGTCGAGGTCCAGGGGCATGCGGGGCGCCTCAGGGCCCGAACGGGTCTCCTCCTCCAGTACGGGCACCAGTCCGCCCCCCAAGGGGCTCGCCGCACTGGGCGCGGACGACCCGCGTCTCCACATCGGCGCCGCGGGTGTGCAGGAACCGCGGTGCGGGCGGCGGGTCACGCAGGTGCCGAAGGCCCCGGTCCCGGAGCCCGATCAGCACCGGCTCCAGTGCCTGCCCCGCGCCCGTCAGGTGGTACTCGAAGCGGGGAGGGCGGTCCTGATACTGGCGACGCTCCAGGATCCCCGCGGCCTCCAGGGATCTCAGCCGCTTGGTGAGAACGTCCCCCGGCGCTCCGGTGTTGGCGCGGATGCCGGCGTAGCGCCGGATTCCCACGCACACTTCGCGCAGCACCACGAGCGACCAGCGCTCCCCTACGAGATCGAGGGTCCCGGCTGTGGGGCAGGCGCGTGGCCGGATGTCGGACTTGCCGCGATCCTAGTTGGTTTGTTCTGCGAACTCACTGCGCATAGCATCGACCGTAACCCCGTGCCAGGTCCGGAGGCATTCGATGAACCACAAGCGCGCCGGAACCGACTCGCTCCTCGTGACGATCTTCGTCTTTCCCGGCGTCCGGCTGCTGGATGTGACCGGCCCGATCGAGGTGTTCACCTCGGCGAACGACTTCGGCGCGCACTACCGGTTGAACATGGTCTCGGTCGACGGGAACGAGGTGACGACGGCGGCGGGAACCCGTCTCGGCGTCGACATGGCCGTGGCGGACGCGCGGGAGACCAGTGACGTCCTGGTGGTTCCCGGCGGGCCGGCCTGGGATCGGATGATCAAGGATGACGCCCTGCTGGACACCGTGCGGACACTGGACGCGAATTCACGCTGCACGGCTTCCGTCTGTACCGGCGCCTTCCTGCTGGCCGCCGCCGGTCTGCTGGACGGCCGCAGCGCGGCCACCCACTGGCGCCACTCGCGGCAGTTGGCCCTGCGCTTCCCCGCCGTCGAGGTCAAGCCGGACGCGATCTTCGTGCGGGACGGAAAGGTGATGACCTCGGCCGGAGTCACCGCGGGCATCGACCTGTCGCTGGCACTCGTGGAGGAGCACTACGGGGCCGAAGTGGCCCGCGCGGTGGCCAAGGACCTGGTCGTCTTCATGCAACGGCCCGGTGGACAGTCCCAGTTCAGTGTGCGCGCCCGCGCCGCGCACACCCGCCAGGACATGCTCCGCCGGGTGCTGGACGCCGTGGCGGAGGACCCGGCAGCCAACCACACGCTGTCCGCCATGGCGCGCCGGGCCGGCGTCAGCTCCCGCCATGTGGCCCGGCTCTTCTGCGAGGAGCTGGGCATGACACCGGCCCGCTACGTGGAACAGGTCCGGCTGGAAGCGGCGCAGGCGATGCTGGAGTGCGGCGACGATCCCATGGCGGTGGTCGCCCGTCGTACGGGGTTCGGTTCGCCCGAGTCGCTGCGCCGGGCGTTCGTACGGAACCTCAAGGTGACTCCGGGTGTGTTCCGGGCCCGGTTCCACACCACCGGAGTGGCGGATGCCGGGGCGCCCGCCGCGTCGGGGGCCGACGGCTGAGCCGGCACTCGGAACGGGTCACGCCCGGCACCGCGAGCGGTCCTGTTCCTGTCCGCGCGGCACCGTGATCGGCCCTTGTGGCGTCCGAGGCCAGGCGGAGTTGCCGCCCCGCCTCGCAGGTGGATCCCCAACGGGCCGCCGCGGCAGACCTCTTGAACTCCCCGTCGGGACCTCACCGCAGTTCCCACGGCACCCCCGACCCGGGCGCCCTCGAGCAGCCCGGTGCGGCCCCCGCCCGGCGCGACTCCCCGCGCCGGGCCGAGCCGTCCCGGCCGAGCCCCCTGTCCCGGCCGGACCCTCGCGAACGTCAGGCGAACGCCCGCCCGACGAGGTCCCGTTGTTCGGCGGCGTGGCGGCGGGCGGACCCGCCTGCCGGAGCGGAGGCCGCCGGGCGGCTCACGCATCCCACGGGGGCCGGGACCAGGGAGGCCACACGCGGCGCGGCGAAGGTCCACGCACCCTGGTTGGCCGGCTCCTCCTGGACCCAGCGCACCTCGACGCCTGACGGATACCGGGACAGTTCCGCCCGCAACTCGTCGGCCGGGAAGGGGTACAGCCGCTCCAGCCGCACGATGGCGGTCCCGTCCTCTCCCGACTCACGCCGGTGCGCGTCCAGGTCGTAGAAGACCTTGCCCGAACACAGCAGTACCCGTCGGGTCCTGGCGGGGTCCTGTGCGGTGTCCGGGACGACCGGGAGGAAGGAGCCGTCGGTGAACTCCTCCAGTCCGGAGGTCGCGGCCTTCGACCGCAGCATGGACTTGGGAGTGAAGACCACCAGCGGCCTGCGGGCCGCGTCGAGGCCCTGTTCCCTGAGCAGGTGGAAGTAGTTGGCCGGCAGCGAGGGGTTGGCGACGGTCAGGTTGTCGTCGGCGCACAGTTGCAGGAACCGTTCGATGCGGGCGGAGGAGTGGTCCGGTCCCTGCCCCTCCAGGCCGTGCGGCAGCAGCAGCGTGACGCCCGACCGCTGCCCCCACTTCCGCTCCGAGGAGGCGATGTACTCGTCGACGACCGTCTGGGCGCCGTTGGCGAAGTCGCCGAACTGTGCCTCCCACAGCACCAGGGCGTCCGGCCGGGCCAGCGAGTAGCCGTATTCGAAGGCGAGCACGGCGAGTTCGGACAAGAGGGAGTCGTACGGCGTGAAACGCGCCGCTTCCGCACCGAGCGAGTCCAGGGGAGTGTGCTGGCGCCCCGTACGGCGGTCCGTGAGGACCGCGTGCCGCTGGCCGAAGGTGCCCCTCCGGGAGTCCTGCCCGGACAGCCGGACCGGCACTCCGTCCAGGAGCAGTGATCCGACCGCGAGCGCTTCCGCGGTGGCCCAGTCGATGTTCCCGCCGTCGAACATGGCTGCCCGCCGCTCCAGTTGGGGCAGCACGCGCGGGTGCGGGGTGAACTCACGCGGCAGGTCGATCTGGGTGCCCAGGATGTGCCGCAACGTCATCTCGGCGACGGCTGTCACCGTCCGGCGGACCGGAGGTTCCGCGACGTCACGGGCCACAAGCGGCTCGCGGCCGGGTGAGGACGCCCCCGCTGTCTCGGTGAAGGCCCGCTGGAGCTGATCGCGATAGCCCTGCCGGGCGCTCGCGGCTTCCTCCTCGCTGATCACCCCCGTGCTGTGCAGCGACTCCGCGTACAGCACCCGCACGGACGGCCTGGCGGCGATGCGGTCGTACATGGCCGGCTGCGTGATGGAGGGATCGTCGACCTCGCTGTGCCCGTGGCGCCGGTAACAGACCAGATCCACGACCACGTCCTTGTGGAACGCCTGGCGGTAGTCGAAGGCCAACTGCGCCACCCGGGCGACCGCTTCGGGATCGTCGCCGTTGACATGGAGGATGGGGGCCTCGACGGTCCGCGCGACATCGGTCGCGTACGTACTCGACCGGCCGACGGCGGGTGCGGTGGTGAACCCCAGCTGGTTGTTGATGACCAGGTGGACGGTACCGCCGGTGGCGTAGCCCGGCAGCTGCGACATGTTCAGCGTCTCCGCGACCACTCCCTGCCCCGCGAGGGCGGCATCGCCGTGGACCACCACGGGCAGTACGCCGGACAGCCCGTCCCCGTCCTCCGCGAGATCCTGCCGCCCCCGCACGACCCCCTGCGTCACGGGCCCCACGATCTCGAGGTGGGAGGGGTTCGCCACCACGGAGACCGCGATCGCGTGACCGTCCGGGGTGTGGAAGGTACCGTCGGCCCCGAGGTGGTACTTCACGTCGCCGGAGCCCTGAGCGGACCGGACGTCGACCGCGTCCTCGAACTCGTCGAAGATCTGGGCGTACGGCTTGCCCACGATGTTGGCGAGGACGTTCAGCCGCCCGCGGTGCGCCATCCCGATGACCACCTCGCGCATGCCCAGCCGGGCGGCGCGCTCGAGCACCGTGTCCAGCAGGACGATCGCGGACTCCCCGCCCTCGAGCGAGTACCGCTTCTGCCCGACGTACTTGGTGTGCAGGAACGTCTCGAAGGCCTCGGCGGATCCGAGACGGTACAGAATCCGCAGCTGCTCGGCGCGTCCCGGGCGGGGCGGCGGAACCTCCACGCGGCGCTGGATCCAGAGCCGCTCCTGCCGGCTCTGGATGTGCATGTACTCGATGCCCGTCGGGCCGCAGTACGCGTCACGAAGCGTCTTCAGGACCTCGCGGAGCGTCATCCGCTGGTTCCCCGCGAAACCGTCGACGGGGAATTCCCGGGCGATGTCCGCGGCATCGAGCCCGTGCACCGACGGCTCGAGGTCCGGGTGGTCGGCGGACGGCCCCGCGGACAGGGGGTCGGTGGCGGCCGCGAGGTGTCCGCGGACGCGGTACGAGTGGATCAGCGCGGCGACGCGGACCGCCTTGACCACGAGGTCGGCGTCCCTTTCCCGCTCCTGCCCCGTCGGCTTGTGCGAGGTCGCTCCGGCGGGCGCGGGTACGGCCTCCGGCGCCGTCGCGGACGCCCGGAAGTAGTCCCGCCACACTCGGTCGACGGAGTCGGGATCGCGGAGATACCGCTCACGGAACTCGTCGACGAGCCATTCGTTGATTCCGAATTCCACCTGGTGCGGGATGGACAGAGCACTGCCTGATCGTGATGCCACGGCGTAGAACGCCTTCTTTCCACATACGGAGACCGTCGCGGGCGGCGTGGCCAGCCGACCACGCCGCCGTTGGGGCCGAGGTGGTCCGCGGCGATGAGGACCGTCGACCTCGTGCGCTGATCTCGAGGCTACGAGGGCTCCGCGACACGACGGGATACGCGAGGGTGCCAGGACTGCGGCAGATCAGGACGTGTCCCCGCGCGCGTCCACGGCATGTCCGGATGTGAGGGCCCGGTGTCTCCCGGTACGGCCATGACCGTCGCCGCGTGCGGCGTTGTCTCAGCGAATTCCGTCTTCACCCGGACCTGGGAGGGACCTGTATGACTCCGGACGAACACACCGGCGGCGGCGCCCCGGAACTGATCGTCATCCCCTGTGGAGCGCGCAAACTGGACCACCGCGCGCGGGCCGCGGACATGTACGTCGGCTCCTACCACCGCGCGTGCCGAAGGGCCGCCGAGGCACTCCGGCCGGATCGGCTCGTGATCCTCTCCGCCCGCTACGGTCGGCTCGGTCTCGACGACGAGATCGACCCCTACGACACGGCGCACGGCGCCGCCGACGCGGTGACCGCCCGTCTGCTTCGGGAGCAGGCGGCTGAGCGCGGCATCACGGACCTCGACCCCGTCATGGTGCTCGGCGGTGCCCGTCATGTCACTCTCGCCAAGGCCGTGTGGCCGCACGCCCTGACCCCGCTGAGCGGTACGCGCGGCATGGGTGAGCAGGTGGCGCGACTGGCGGCGATGGCGCGCGCGGCGGGCTGACGGACTCTGTGGGACGGACCCTGTGGGACGGACTCTGTGGGACGGACTCCGTGCCACGGGTCGCGCGCCACGGTCGCCGCGCCACGGTCACCGCGCGACGGGGGCCGCGTGACAGGAGCCGTCGCGGCCCAGGTGCGGGCGGCAGGCGTCGCCAGGTCCTGATGTGAGGGTGTTGTGGCACTCGGTGTCATGTGGAGGGAACGGGAGGCGGCCATAGCCTCGTCAGGCCAACGGGCCGACGGACTTGGCCGCGACCCGCGTTCTGTTGGGCTGGGGCCCCGGACGGACGGTTCACGACGGTGCTTACCCAGACGAGGAAAGAGGCGTTCCACGCCGTGACACCCCACCCCAGCAGTGCCCGAGCCGTCCCTACCGAGGACGATGCGGCCCCGGGAGTTCCGCTTCCAGCCCGTCCACGGCTGCCCACGGCGAACGCGGCAGGCCGTCCGGTGTTCGGCCCCAGTTGGTTCGCGGCGGTCATGGGCACCGGCATCGTCGCGAACGCGGTGGTCACCCTGCCGCGGAGCCTGCCCGGTCTGCGGACCGCCGCCACGGTGGTCTGGTCGGGAGCCGGCCTGCTGCTCGTCGTACTGGCGGTCGGGTACGTACGTCAGAGGGCGCTGCGACTGCACGCCGCCGATCCGGCGCAGTCTCAGTTCTTCGGCGCGCCGGCCGTGGCCCTCCTGACGGTGGGCGCCGGGGCGTTGCAGCTCGGCGGGCCGGTGATCGGGGAACGGGCCGCGCTGGACGTGGACTTGGCGCTGTGGTCGGCCGGAACCGTACTCGGTCTCGCCACGGCCGTCACGGTGCCGTATCTGATGGTCACCCGGCACCGGTTCGCGCCGGACGCGGCGTTCGGCGGCTGGCTGATGCCGGTGGTACCGCCGCTGGTCTCCGCCACGACGGGCGCGCTGCTCGTCCCGCACATGCCCGCCGGGCAGCCGCGGCTGGCCCTGGTGCTCGGCTGCTACGCGATGTTCGGGCTCGGACTGGTGGCCGCGCTGCTGGTGCTGGCCATGGTCTACAGCCGCCTGGTGCACCATGACGCGCCCACCGGTGCGATGGTGCCCACGGTGTGGATCGGACTGGGCGCGCTGGGGCAGATCGTGACGGGGCTGGGTGCGCTGGCCATGGCCGCGCCGGGCGCGCTGCCCACACCGTACGTGCACGGCACGGCGGTTCTCGCGCTGCTGGGCGGAGTCGGGGTGTGGGGCTTCGCCATGCTGTGGCTGGCACTCGCCACGGCGCTGACCGTACGGGAGTTCAGGGCGGGGCTGCCCTTCGCGCCCACTTGGTGGTCTTTCATCTTCCCCCTCGGCGCCTGCGTCACCGGCACCTCGGCCCTCGCGGCCCGTACCGGCTCCCAGGTGTTCGTCTGGGCTGCCGTCGTCCTCTATACGCTGCTCGTCGCGGCCTGGGCCGTGGTGGCCTACCGCTCGCTGCGGCACGCCGGCGCGCACACGGGCGGGCGGCGGAGCCGGGCGTAGCCCGTCGGCTCGGCGCGGGGTCGTCGGCCTCGCGCGCGGGCGCCCTCTTCAAACTTCCAGCCCAGTTCATGGATGTTGACGACGACCCGTTCGTCATCGTCGAGGAGGTCACCGCTCTCCAGGGGGACGGCAGTCCTGTCGTCGTCGAAGACGTCGACGACGACGCGGTGCGCCGGCGTTCGTCAGTCGCTCAGGATCCTGCGCTTCTGGTCCGCGAACTCGGCCTCGGTGAGCACGCCTTGGGCCTTGAGTTCGCCGAGCCGCTTCAGCTGGTCGATCTTGTCGTTCACGTCGTCGGTCAGGGGGGCCGACGGGGGGAGCGGGGGAGTGGCGACGAGGGACGGGGCGGCGGGCTCCGGAGGGGCCTGCTGGGCCCAGCGACCCTGCTGGCGGCGCGAGACGCGGTTCGACACGGCCGTGGCCGTGCCCGCCACCACGGCTGTGCGGGCGACTCCGCGGAGGAGACCTGGCATGGCGGTTTCCTTTCTCACCGGAGCCGTGGGGAAGGAACAGCTCCGCCTGTCGGCGCGCGCATCCCGGCGCGGGACGCGTCCGTGAGACGCGTCCAAAAGACATGTTCATTGGACCACCGCGTGAATTCCCGCGCACTTCCGTACCGCGGTTCTTTCCATGGACCGCTCCTGTGCACAGGGCGTGAATGGCGACGTTCTGCCGGTCGGTGTTTCTCGTGGCAAGCTGATATCTGGCCACCGGCCGGTGACAGGTCGGTGGCGAGGCCTATGCGGGAGGAGCTCGAAATGGCCACGACCGGAATGCACCAGCAGCACGACACCGGAAGCCGTAGCGAAAGCCACGGTGAAGGAATCTGGGTGTCCAGCTGGACCGCCTTCGCCGCAATCATGATGATCTTCGGCGGAGCGATGGCGATATTCCAGGGGATCGCCGCCATCGTCAAGACCGACGTCTTCGTCGTCACCCGCAACTACGCCTACACCTTCGACATGACGGGCTGGGGCTGGATCCACCTCGTCCTAGGTGTCCTGGTCGTCCTCGCCGGTGTCGCCCTGTTCCGCGGGGCGATGTGGGCGCGTATCACCGGAATCGTGCTGGCAGGCCTGTCGATGGTCGCCAACTTCCTGTGGCTGCCGTACTACCCGGTCTGGGCCATCGTGCTGATCGCCGTGGACGCCTTCGTCATCTGGGCACTGTGCATCGGAGCGCGGGACGCCCGGGACGTCCGGGACGTCCGTACCCCGTAACCGACCGCCCCCGTCCTGGACGGCCCGACGACCCGCGGGACGGGCGTCGGGCCGTCCGGCTCGGACCGGGCACTCCGGCCGACTGACGGCACCCACAAGGAGAGACGCGTGGAGAACAGTGGCAGTGACGGTCGCCCGCCCTTGGCCCACCAGCTCCTCAAGGGGCAGAAGGCGCTGGTGACGGGCGCCAATTCGGGTATCGGGAAGGCCACGGCGATCGGCCTGGGGCGGGTGGGCGCCGATGTGGTGGTGAACTATGTGGCAGGGCGGGACGCCGCGGAAGAGGTGGTGCGCGAGATCGAGTCCTTCGGCGTCCGCGCCTACGCGCACGAGGCGGACGTGTCGCAGGAGGACCAGGTCGTCGACATGGTGTCGCGCATGGTCGGGGAGTTCGGGACCGTCGACGTCATGGTCGCGAACGCGGGACTCCAGCGCGACGCCGCCCTCACCGACATGACCATGGAGCAGTGGCAGAAGGTGCTGGACGTCAATCTGACCGGACAGTTCCTCTGTGCCCGCGAGGCGGCCAAGGAGTTCAAGCGCCGGGGCGTCGTCCCGGAGGTGTCCCGCTCCGCCGGGAAGATCGTCTGTATGAGCTCGGTCCACCAGATCATCCCCTGGTCGGGCCACGTGAACTACGCGTCCTCCAAGGGCGGGGTGCAGATGCTCATGGCGACCCTCGCGCAGGAGCTCGCCCCGTACGGGATCCGGGTGAACGCCGTCGCCCCGGGAGCGATCCGCACCCCCATCAACCGCAGCGCCTGGGACACCCCCGGGGCCGAGGCGGATCTGCTCCGGCTCATCCCCTACGGCCGCGTCGGCGACCCGGAGGACATCGCGAACGTGGTGGCCGTGGTGGCCTCCGACCTCTTCGACTACGTCGTGGGTTCCACGATCTACGTGGACGGCGGAATGACCCTGTTCCCCGGGTTCGCCACGGGCGGCTGACCCGCGCCGCGCTGCGGCCGCCGACAGCGGTCACAGCGGTCGGCGGTCAGCGGTCAGCAGGAGCAGCAGTCACCAGTCATCGGGGGCCATGTGAACAGCCGGCTGAGGGAGCGACGGGGGCTGTGACCGGGCCCGGAGCCAGGAGGCGGCCGCCGATCGTCGTGGTGCTGGGGGTGTCGGGTTCCGGGAAGTCCACCGTCGGCAAGGCGATCGCGCAGGAGTTGCGCGTGCCGTTCGTCGAGGGCGACGACGCCCATTCCGCCGCGAACATCGCCAGGATGGCCGCCGGCCACCCGCTGGACGACGCCGACCGCGAGCCCTGGCTGCGGAGCCTCGCCGCGCGCGTCCGCCGGTCGGCCGAGGCCGGGGAGGGGCTGGTCCTCGCCTGTTCGGCGCTCAGGCGCGCGTACCGCGACGAACTCCGGGCGGCCGCCGGCCCCGGGCTCTGGTGTCTCTACCTCGCTCTGGACCGGGACATCGCACGGGACCGTGTGGCGCGGCGCACCGGTCACTTCATGCCCGCCCGGCTGGTCGACTCCCAGTTCGAGACGCTGGAGCCGCTGGAACCGGACGAGCCCGGCCTGACCGTCGACGCCACCGCGGCCCTTCCGGCGAACGTCGCCCTGGTGTCGGCCGCCGTCGGGCACTACGCGGACCGAACGGCCGACTGACGCGTCGGCACGGTCGGCGCGGCCGGAGGGGTCGGGCCGGGCGGCCGGCGGATCGGCACGGCCGGCCGAAGGGGCAGCCCGATCGGCCGCGGGGCAGTCCGGCCTGGTGAGGAGACGGCCCGTTTCAAGGCCAAGGCGATGTCACTTCGGCCCAGGCCGAACCCGGCACCGTGGAGGACGGGCCACGGACCGCGGGCCACGGACCGCGACCGCTAGGCCCTCGCCGGCCGTGCGCTGTCGGTCGCGTCCAGTGCGGCCAGGACGTCCGGCATCGGGATCCGTCCGGAGGCCACCAGTTGCGCGCCGCCGCGGCGCAGGGCGGTGGCGAAGGGCGCGGCCCACAGGTTCTCGTAGACCAGGATTCCGGCGGAGTTGCCCGGTTCCAGGGCGTGGCCCGCCTCCTCGATGTCGTCCTCGTCCAGCAGCCCGGAGGACACGCCTTCGAAGACGGCGAGGTCCAGAGCCCCGTCACCGGTGAGATCGGCGATCTCCAAGCCGGTCACCGATCCGTCGTCCTCCTTTCTGACGAACATCAGATCGAGGATCCGGATGAGGCCGCGGTCCACCAGATCGACGAGCAGCGGAAATCCCTCGCCGGTCATGCGGCTGCCGGGGAACTCGACGACCACGTAGTCGATCGGCCCCATTTCGATGAATTCATCGCGCATCGATTCGCTCACGGCTTCACTCCTGGATGGTCCCTGCACGGTCATGGAGTTCCCGGAATTCCCGCTGTTCCCGCCTGCCATTGCAACATCGGACGGAACCGGTCGCACCTCGGTGCGCCATTCACCCGCCGGACCCGTCCGGGTCGCCGGATCGGGGCCGCGGGGCTCTCGTGGACCCATGACCAGCAGCACACCTCCGCCCGATCCGGACCGGCGTCCCGCGGCCGCGGGAGGCGACGCACCACGGCTCTCGGCGGGGGAGCGCACCGAACTGGACCGGCTGCGGCACCGGGTCAGCGTCCTCGAGAGCGCCGGACCGGCGGGGGCCGCGCGGCACCACTGGGCGCGGTCGACGGGTTCGGTCCTGCTGATCCTCCTCGCCTCGCTGCTGTCGCTGCTGTCCGTCGTCGCGGTCTGGGCGGACAGCATCGTGCGGGACACCGACCGCTACGTCGCCACCGTCGGCCCGCTGGCACGCAATCCGGACGTGCGGAAGGCGGTCACCGACCGGGTCACGACGGCGGTCCTGGCCCAGATCGACGTGGAGAAGCTGGTCAAGGACCTGGAGCGGGCGGCTTCGGAGAAGGGTGCCCCCACCGGGGCGGCCAAGCTGCTCGGCGGCCTCACCGGGCCGATCACGAGCGGCTTGAAGAGCCTGGTCGGCGACAACGTGGAACGGGTGGTCGCCGGAAAGGCGTTCGAGACCGTGTGGGTGGACGCGAACCGCAGGGCCCACGCGGCCCTGGACAAGGCCCTGACAGGCGAGTCGGGCGGCGCGGTGTCCGTCGAGAACGACCAGGTCGCCATCGACGTGGCACCCCTCGTGCAGCAGGTGAAGGACCGGCTCGTCAGCGCCGGTCTGCAGCCGGCGGCCCTGATCCCGGCCGTGCACACGGACTTCGTCGTGTTCGCGTCGAAGGACATCGGCAGGATCAGGACCTATCTGAGAGTGCTGGAGATCATGGGCGACTGGCTGCCGGTTGTCGCCGTGCTGATCGCCGCACTGGGGGTGTACCTGGCCGCCGACCGCCGCCGGGCCCTGATCGGAGCAGGCGCCGGGGTGTTCGTCGCCATGGTGGTGCTCGGCGTGGCGCTCACCGGCATGAGGGCGGTCTACCTCGACCGTCTGCCCGTGGGCGCCTCGCGCGCCGCCGCCGCTGCGGTGTTCGACGCGCTGGTGAGGTTCCTGCGGTCCGGTGTACGGGCGGTCGGCGCGCTCGCTCTGGTGACGGCCGCCGGTGCCTTCCTCGTGGGGCCGTCCCGAACCGCCGTCCTCGTCCGTACGGGCTGCGGCAGAGGGATCGGGGCCGTGCGCGACGCGGCCGTGTCGGCGGGGCTCCCGCTGCGCGCGGTCGGCGCATTCGCGCACCGCTTCAAGCGGTGGATCGGCGTCGCGATCCTGCTCGTCGCCGCGATCGTCCTGTTCACCTGGAACTACCCGACCACGGCGGTCGTGGTGTGGACACTGGTGATCGTGCTGGCCGCCTTCGCGATCCGCGAGTTCCTCGACACCGGTCCCGTCTCCACCCCGTCCGCCGGCCCCCACCTCCCTTGACGCGGTGGCCACAGGGCCCGGCAACTCGGCGTGCCGGACTCCGGCAGCTGTCGGATGGTGGGGACATGCGGACGTCCGACGAGCTCAGCGAGGCCGAATTCCGGTCGCTCCACCGACACCTGCGCGCCGTGGCCCCCGGTGCCTCCACACCCCGGGGCGCCCTGGACACGATCACCGAGGAGCAGGTACTGGCGGCGGTCGCCGAGGTGCGGTCGGGGCGTGCCGTCTCGCTCGCCGCCCCCGTGGAGACCCGTACCGAACCCGACGACGCCGATCCGGCCGAACACCGGCTCACCGCTCCACCCGACGGCAAACCGGCGCCGAGCGGACTGGACTTCGCGCGCGACCGCTTCGCCATGAACGTCCACGGCGACGTGGACAGCCACCTCGACGCGCTGTGCCACGTCATCTACGACGGCACCCTGCACGGCGGCATACCCGCGACGGACGCGCTGTCGCCGGACGGATCGAGCGCCCTGTCCGTCGAGCTGGCCCGCGACGGCATCGTCGGACGCGGTGTCCTGCTGGACATCCCCCGGCTGTACGGCCTCTCCTGGCTCGAACCCGGAGCGAACGTGACCTGCGACGACCTCATCGCCGCCGAGGCACGGCAGGGGATACGGGTGCGCCGGGGCGACATCGTCCTCGTACGGGTCGGCCACCGCAGGCGCCGTGAGGAACTGGGCCCGTGGGACGTGGCCCGCGCCCGTGCCGGACTGCACCCGACCGCCCTGGAGTTCCTGGCCTCGCGGCAGGTGGCCGTCCTCGGCAGCGACGGCAACAACGACACCGCCCCCAGCGCGGTCCAGGGGGTCGCGTTCCCGGTACATGTGCTCGCCGTCCACGCGATGGGGCTGCATCTCCTCGACTATCTGCGGTTCGAGGACCTCGCGCCGATCTGCGCGCGCGAGGGCCGCTGGACGTTCCTCTGCGTGATCGCCCCCCTCCGGCTGCCCGAGGCGACCGGTTCCCCCGTCAATCCGCTCGCCATCCTGTGACGGGGTGACCGCGCGCGCCTCACCCGTACGGCGCAACGGTGCTCGTGCCGTGGGGCCGCCGGGCGCGGCGGACCGCACCCTGGTGGCGCGGTGGCGCCTCCGGGCGTGAGGAGCAGGCCCGACCCGGGGAGCAGGATGCGCGAAGGCAGAGGGTCCGGCCCGCCGACGGGCGACGGGGTGAGCGGCCGGCGTGGACGGGCGGAGGGTCCCGGGCCCCGGTTGCCTCGGCTGAGACGTGCCGCCGAGACGCGGTTCCCGGTGATCATCCGCGTCACCTCCCACCTGATCGCGGTCAACCTGCTCGACTCCGCGACGCGGTTGGCGGCCCAGGCCTTCCTGACCGCCGTCCCCCTGCTCTTCATGGTCGCCGCGTTCGCTCCGCAGTCGGTGCGCGAACAGATCCTCGTCTCCTTGGAGGACGTCCTCGGCATCAA
Source organism: Streptomyces sp. NPDC005195 (assembly GCF_040608315.1). Classification (NCBI taxonomy): domain Bacteria; kingdom Bacillati; phylum Actinomycetota; class Actinomycetes; order Kitasatosporales; family Streptomycetaceae; genus Streptomyces; species Streptomyces sp. NPDC005195. Next base: position 50,591 of record NZ_JBEXHZ010000031.1, on the reverse strand, counting down.
CGGCGTCGCCGACCAGCAGGTGAAAAAGGTCTTCGACGCCGACCCCGGAAGTCTGCGGCAGAGCACCGGCGTCGTGAGCGGGCTGATGGTGCTGATCTCCGCCACCGCGTGCAGCCGAGCCATGCAGCGGCTGTGCCAGCGGGCCTGGCGGATGCCGGGCGCGGGCACCAGGATCGCCGCCTGGAGATGGCCCGTGTGGATCGCCGCCTGGCTGGCCATGCTGATTCTGCAGGGCCCCCTGCGGGACGGATTCGGCGTGGGGACCTGGCTCGGACTGCCGCTGCTGCTGGTCACCGAGGTGGGCGTGTGGTGGTGGACCCAGCACCTGCTGCTGGCCGCACGTGTCCCCTGGGCCCCGTTGCTGCCCGGCGCGCTGCTCACGGGCGCCGCTGTCACCGCGCTGACGGTGACCGCCAAGCTGTACGTGCCCGTGGCGCTCAACCGCAGCCTGGACAAGTACGGGTCGCTGGGCGCCGTCTTCACCCTGCTGTCGTGGCTGATCTCGCTCTGCGTCGTGGTGGCCGTCGGTATCACCGCCGGGGCGGTGATCGCACGGGAACCCGCCGTGTCCCGCCGCCTCGGCTCACCCGACTGGCCCAACTCGCCGGGACCATGACCCAGGGATACCTTGGTCGTCGAGGAAGTCGTCGAGGAAGTCGTCGGGTAATCATCCCCTCTCGAGCCGCCCGGCAGGACCGGACCATGTTCCGAGGACGGTGGCCGGCATGACCGATACGCACTACGACGTCATTGTTGTCGGAACCGGCGCGGGCGGAGGCACCCTCGCCCATCGATTGGCGCCCACCGGGAAAAGAATCCTTCTTCTCGAAAGGGGCGGCTATCTTCCCCGGGAACGCGACAACTGGGATTCCACCGCGGTCTTCGTCAAAGGGAAATATCGGGCTCCGGAATTCTGGTTCGACAAACACGGGGACCCGTTCCCGCCCGAGGTCAACTACTACGTGGGCGGCAACACCAAGTTCTTCGGCGCCGCTCTCTTCCGGCTGCGCCCCGAGGACTTCGGTGAACTCCGCCACCACGACGGCATCTCGCCCGCCTGGCCACTGCGCTACGACGAGCTGGAGCCGTACTACACCCAGGCCGAACACCTCTACCGGGTGCACGGCCGGCACGGCGAGGACCCCACGGAGGGCGCGGCAGGCGCCCAGTACGCGTACCCGCCCGTCCAGCACGAGCCGCGGATCCAGCGGCTCAGCGACGACCTGGAGAAGCAGGGACTGCACCCCTTCCACCTCCCCATCGGGGTCGACCTCACCCAGGACGGACGGGGCGGCGCCGCGCACGGCAGCGCCTGTATCCGCTGCGACCGGGTCGACGGCTTTCCCTGCCTGCTCGGCGCGAAGTCCGACGCCCAGGTCATCTGCGTCGATCCCGCCCTCGCCCACGCCAACGTCGAGCTGGTCACCCACGCGGACGTGCGGCGCCTCGAGACCGACCCGGGCGGCCGGAGCGTCACCAAGGTCGTCGCGACGGTGGGTGACGGCTCCACCGCGGAGTTCCGCGCCGACATCGTGGTCGTCGCCTGCGGGGCGGTCAACTCGGCTGTTCTGCTGCTGCGTTCGGCCAATGACCGGCATCCGCGGGGCCTGGCCAACAGCTCCGACGTCGTCGGCCGGCACTATATGCGGCACAACAACCTGGCCCTGATGGCCATTTCCAGGGAACCGAACGACACCACGTTCCAGAAGACCCTGGCGCTGAACGACTGGTACCTGGGATCCGACGACTGGGACCACCCGCTCGGCGGCATCCAGATGCTCGGCAAGTCCGACTCCGCGCAGATCCACGGCGAGGCACCCCGCTGGGCCGGGGCCGTCACCCCCGACATGCCCTTCGAGGTGATCGCCCATCACGCCGTCGACTTCTGGCTGTGCGGAGAGGACCTGCCCGTCGCCGGCAACCGCGTCAACCTGGACCGGGACGGCGGCATCCACCTCGCCCTCGACGAGAAGAACAACATCGCCGGGCTCCAGCGGCTGCGGCACAAGCTCCAGGGCATGCTCGGTCACCTGGGCATGCACGAGCACCACCTGTTGTCCCACAGCATCTACCTGCACAAGGGCATGCCCATCGGCGCCACCGCGCACCAGGCGGGCACCGTCCGCTTCGGCACCGACCCCCGCGCCTCGGCCCTCGACGTGCACTGCAAGGCCCACGACCTCGACAACCTCTACGTCGTCGACACGAGCTTCTTCCCGAGCATCGGAGCGGTCAACCCCTCACTGACCGCCATCGCCAACGCCCTGCGCGTCGGCGACCACATCGCGGAGCGACTGCGGTGAACTCCTCCTTCACGGCCGACAGCGGCACCCGGCACCGCACACCGCGGGAACGAGCGGCACTCGGCAAGGAAGCCCGCTCCCGCGTGCCCCGCTCCAGCCACGCGGATTTCGCGCCCACGGCGAAGCGGCGCGACCCGGTGGACGTCATCGAGGCACAGTCGGCGACCAGGATCCCCGAGCTCGTACCGATCCGCTACGGCAGGATGACCGAGTCACCGTTCCGCTTCTACCGGGGAGCGGCCGCCGTCATGGCGGAGGACCTCGCCGACACCCCCCGGACCGGCATCAGGACACAACTCTGCGGCGACGCGCACCTGTTGAACTTCCGGCTGCTGGCCTCGCCCGAGCGCCGCCTGATGTTCGACATCAACGACTTCGACGAGACGCTGCCCGGCCCCTGGGAATGGGACGTCAAGAGGCTCACCGCCAGCTTCGTCATCGCCGGCCGGGCCAACAACTTCAGCGCCAAGGAACGGGCCGGCATCGTACGCTCGACGGTGCGGTCCTACCGCGAGTGGATGCGGCACTTCGCCGAGATGGGCAATCTCCCCGTGTGGTACGCCCAGTTCGACGAGAACTGGGTGTGGACGCACTTCATCCAGGACGTGAGCGCACGGGCCCGCGACCGCTGGACGCAGTCGGTGAACAAGGCGCGCACCCGCGACAGCCTCCAGGCCTTCGGCAAACTCACCCACCTCGTCGACGGGAAGACGCGCATCGCCGCCGGGCCGCCGCTGATCACCCCGTTCGAGGACCTGCTCGCGGACGTGGAACGCGGCGCGCTGGAGAAACAGATCCGCCGCATGATCGAACGGTACGGCCGGAGCCTCCAGCCGGACCGCCGGTTCCTGATGGAGCACTACCGCGTCGTCGACATGGCCCGCAAGGTGGTCGGGGTCGGCAGCGTGGGCACCCGCTGCTGGATCGTCCTCCTGCTCGGCCGCGACGACAGGGACCCGCTGCTCCTCCAGGCCAAGGAGGCGGGCAGATCCGTCCTCGCGCCCTTCGTCGGCGCGGACGGCCACCGGACCCAGGGCGAGCGCGTGATCTCCGGCCAGCGGCTGATGCAGGCCACCAGTGACATCTTCCTCGGCTGGGAACGGGCCGAGGCGATCGACGGCGGCCGACGGGACTTCTACATACGGCAGTTGCGCGACTGGAAGGGCATCGCCGAGCCCGGCTCGATGGTGCCGGCCGGGATGCGCGCCTTCGGTGAACTCTGCGGCGCCACGCTGGCCCGCGCGCACGCGAGGTCGGGCGACCGGATCGCCATCGCCGCGTATCTGGGCGCGGGCGACGTCTTCGACCGCGCGCTGGTGACGTTCGCCGAGCGGTACGCCGACCAGAACGAGCGGGACCACCAGGCACTCGTGGACGCCGTCCGTACAGGGCGGGTGACAGCCGAGGCGGCCTGACAAGGAGACCAGCATGGATCGTTACCCGCCCATCGCCGACCACGGCCTCATCGGGGACCTCCAGACCGCGGCGCTGGTGTCCTCCCACGGTGTCATCGACTGGTTCGCGGCGCCGCGCTTCGACTCTCCCAGCGTCTTCGCGGCCCTGCTGGACCACGACGACGGCGGTCACTTCCTGCTGGCCCCCGAGAGCCCCGAGGGGACCTGGAAACAGCTCTACTACCCGGACAGCGCCGTCGTGGTGACCCGCTTCATGTCACCCGACGGGGTCGGCGAGATCATCGACCACATGCCGGTCCGGCCCGGCCCGACGCCGGCCGACCGGCACAGTATCGTCCGCGTCGTCCGCGCGGTGCGCGGCACCGTGCGCTTCGTCCTCGCATGCCGGCCGCGGTTCGACTACGCGCGGCTCCGGCACGAACTCGACCTGACCGCCGAAGGGGCGACGTTCCGCGCCCCGGGCGTGACCGCCCATCTGCAGGCCACCATGCCGCTCGAACGGGACGGGCACGACGTCCGGGGAAGCGTCACCCTCAGCGACGGGGAGACGGCGGCCGTGGTGTTCACCACGTGCGACCCCGGCGGGGAGGCGCCACCGCCCCCCACCGACGAGGGGATCACCGAAGGGCTCTGGGAGAACGTCGACTTCTGGCAGAAGTGGGTGCGCACCTCGCGCTACCGCGGCCGCTGGACGGAGATGGTGCACCGCTCCGCGATCACCCTCAAGCTCCTCACGTACGCCCCCACGGGCGCGCCGGTCGCCGCCGCCACCATGGGACTGCCCGAACAGGTCGGCGGGGAGCGCAACTGGGACTACCGGTACACCTGGGTACGGGACGGCTCCCTGTCGGTGCGGGCCCTGCTCGACCTCGGCTTCGTGGAGGAGGCCACCCGCTTCACCCGCTGGCTCGGCGACCGGCTGGGCGCCTGGGAGGGACCGGACGGCGAACCCCTCCAGATCATGTACCGGGTCGACGGCGACCCCCGCCTGACGGAGGAGATCCTGGGGCACTTCGAGGGCTACCGCGGCTCCTACCCGGTGCGGGCCGGCAACGCGGCCTCCGGCCAACTGCAGCTCGACATCTACGGCGAGGCCCTCTACGCGCTGGCCGAGAGCCGCTCGGTCGGCGAACAGGCCGGCTACCACGGGTGGAAGGGCCTGGCCCGCACCCTGGACTGGCTGGCCGACTCCTGGGACCGGCCCGACGAGGGCATCTGGGAGACCCGCGGCGGACGCAAGGACTTCACCTACAGCCGGGTGATGTGCTGGGCCGCCTTCGACCGCGGCCTGAAGCTGGCGGCCGAGTTCAGCAGGCCCGCCGACACCGTCCGCTGGACCCGGGCCCGGGACGAGATCCTCGAACAGGTCATGGAGCGCGGCTGGAACGAGAGGGAACAGGCCCTGGTCCAGCACTACGGCGGCGACGTCCTGGACGCCTCACTGCTGCTCGCCCCCCGCGTCGGGTTCCTGGCCCCGCGCAGTCCCGCCTGGCTCAACACGCTCGACGCCATGGACCGCGTCCTCGTCTCCGACAGCCTCGTCTACCGCTACGACCCCGAGGCCTCCCCGGACGGACTGCGCGGCTGCGAGGGGACGTTCAGCCTGTGCACGTTCCTGTACGTCGACGCCCTCGCCCGCGCGGGACGCCTCTCCCAGGCCCGCTACGCCTTCGAGAAGATGCTGACGTACGCGAACCATGTCGGCCTGTTCGCCGAGGAGATCGGCCCCAGCGGGGAGCAGCTCGGCAACTTCCCCCAGGCCTTCACCCATCTCTCGCTCATCATGGCCGCTACCACGCTGGACGAGGCGCTCGACGCCCTCCGCCCCGGTCGCTGAAGGGTTCGGACACGCCGCGGGCCGCGGCCGTGCGACGCCGTCGTGACCGGCGTTGTCAGTGGTCGCCAGTAGGTTCGTCCATGTCCCCGCCGCTGTGGCGCGGACGTCCCCCTGGCACAGAGGAGATGGTGAGTTGTCGGACTGGGAGAGGTCGAGCACGGCCCGGGTGACAGCACCCGCGCGGCCGCGCAAGCTCGCCAAGGTTCCGTTCGTCGAGCTGGCCGACGGACGCCTGCAGGGTGTGGTGTCCAGCGGCTCCGACATCGAGCGGGTCTATGTCTCGTCGGTCGCGGCGGGCACGTACACGTTCGCCTGCAGCACCAACAACAACCGGCCCTGCGGCGGGGCGCGCGGCGGGTTCTGCAACCACATCAAGGCCCTGATCGACGAGGCGTCGCTGCAGTACGGGCCCGAGCGCGTCGCCCGTTACCTGAGGGCCGAGAGCGCGGACGGGGAACCGACCGCGCGGACCATCACCGACGGCATGAGCGCCACCCGCCCCGCGCAGGGGGACACCAAGGCCGCCGCGCCCGTCTTCAGCCGGTTCCTGCGCCACCTGGCATATCTCGAACTCGCCCCGACCACGGCTCCGTTGCCGGAGATGCAGTGGTTCCCGCCGACCAGGACGGTGGCGTGATGCGTGCCGACCTGCTCGCCGAGACCGTCGACGGGCTCGACGAGGTCCTGACGGCCGTCGACGCCTTCGACCGGGCGCTCGTCGGCGGCCTGCTGCGGCCCCGGCCCGCCCAGGCCGCGGGCCTGACGGAACTCGCGGACGCCGTCGCGGGAACGCCCCTGGCCGCCAGGGCGGCCGAGGCGGCCGGGAAGGCGGCGGCCGGGGTCGCGAGCGAGGACGACTTCGTCGCCCTGGCCGCCGCCCGCGCCGCCCTGCTCGGCTCCGTCCACGACGCCCTCGTGAACCGAGTCGACGAGGCGACGGGCCGCGACCGCGGCCGGGAGACAGCCCCGCCGGCCGCCGGCCGGCAGCCTGCGAACCTGCTCGCCGCCGCCCGCTCCTGGCTCTCGGACCTGGCGCGCTGCGGGTGGCAGGGCATCGACCACGAGGTGGTGTCCGGGGCGGCGCACGTCGTCTCCGCGATGCTTCCGGACCCGGCGCTGCGCCGGCAGGCGACGCTCCTCGACGGCTTCGCCGCCGAACTCGCCGCGTCCTGCCCGGGCGCGTCCCTGGACCGTGTCCCGGTACGCCGCTGGGGCGACCTGTGGTCACGCGCGATGCTGCTGGCGGTGCCCGGCGCCGCGGAGGCGCCGCCGGCCGGCACGGCCACCGGCCGCCTGCTGCCCCTCGGCGTCGACGTGCAGGAACACGCGACCGCCGTGCAGGCCCAGGTGCACGCCGTGTTCGAGCCCGCGGACGGCACCGCGCCCCGGCTGGTGCGGGCCGCCGTGTCGGTGCCGAAACCGGACACGGTCGTCGGAGCGGGCCTGTGGCAGTTGCTCCGCCCGCACATGTCGCTGCTGGCGGCCGTCGGCGAGGGCCGCGCGATGGACCTCACCGAGATGCCGGTGACCGCCGAGGGCGACCTGCTCTGGAGCGACGCGCGGGCACGTCCGGGCGAGCCCGCCGACGCGTTCGCCACCGCCCGGGTCGTCCTGCCGACCGCGGCCGACGCGGCGACCGCACCCCTGGACCGGCATCCGGCGCGTATCGCCGTGCCCGTGTTCCTGGAGGGCTATACGGTGCGGAAGGCCGGCGACGCGCTGACGTTCACCGTCGCCGGACACCCCCTCACCGTCGACACCGACCGCATCCCCGCCGCCGGGCCGCTCACCCCCGAGGCCGTCGAGTCGTCCGGGGCGTGCGTCGGACTGCTGCGCTGGGACGCCGGGACGTTCGGTGTCCAGCCGCTCGCGGTCGAGACGACCGTCCGCAAGAAGACCGTCGCGATCCACGCCGGGGGATGGGCCGGAGGCACCACCGACAAGGCCGGCGTCCGTGCCGAGAAGGCCGCCACCGACGCGGTGGCCGTCCTGCGGGAGCGCGCGGGAAGGCTGCTGCGGAAGTGACCGAGGACATGACCGAGGACACAGCTGACCGGACGACCGGGCACATGACGGGTCACACGGCCGGGCACAGGACGGATCAGTCGGCCGGACGGACGGCCGAACCGCGGATCACGGGCGGCACCCCGCCCGTGGTGGACCCCCATGACAACCGCCGTCAAGCTCTGTACTGGCGGCTCCTCGCCCGGCTCTTCGACCACGAGGAGCAGGCCGCGCTCGAATCGGCGAGCCTCGCCGTCGTCGAGGACATCGGACTCCCGTCCGCGCTGCTGGACCCGCAGGCCTCCGTCGACTCGATCGTGCAGCGCCACCCGGAGCTGGCCGCCGAGTTCGACGGTCTGATGACACCCGAGTCCGAGTCCGGATCCGGGCCCGAGTCCGGTCCGGAGGACGGCGACCCCCAAGGCGACCCCCAAGGCGAAGGGGAAGGCGAAGGCGCCCGCGACCGGGCCGCCGAAGTACGCCGCGCCGCACTGGTCTCGAAGGTGCTCCTGAACGTCTTCGCCGCCGGTTCCGGCACGGTCACGGCGGGGCAGTTGGCGCGCTGGCAGTCCGACGCGGGCTGGCTGGAGCGAGCGCTCGGCTGCAGGCCGGGCGACCTGCGCGGAGGACGCGCGGCCGGCGGTGCCGGGACGGGTGCCGCGGGACCCGGGGTCAGCCCGACCGGCACCGGCGGCCGCGGTACGACGCCCGACCTCGGCAGGCTGATCCCGGCGATCGGCCCCGAACTGGGCGCCATCGAGGCCGACCTCGTCAAGCGGATGCGTCTGCGGGAGGTACTGGCCGACCCCCGGCTCGCCGCGCAACTGACCCCGAGCATGTCGCTGATCGAGCAGCTGCTGCGGGACAAGAACAACCTCTCGGGCGTGGCCCTGGCCAACGCCAAGGCCCTGATCCGCCGCTTCGTCGACGACGTCGCCCAAGTACTGCGCACCCAGGTCGAGAAGACCTCGGTCGGCGCCCTGGACCGCTCCGTCCCACCCAAGCGGGTGTTCCGCAACCTCGACCTCGACCGCACGATCTGGAAGAACCTCACCAACTGGAGCCCGGAGGAGGAGCGGTTGTACGTCGACCGCCTCTACTACCGGCACACCGCCCGCAGGACGACACCCCAGCGGCTGATCGTCGTCGTGGACCAGTCGGGTTCGATGGTCGACTCGATGGTGAACTGCACCATCCTGGCGTCGATCTTCGCGGGGCTGCCGAAGGTCGACGTCCACCTGATCGCGTACGACACCCAGGCGCTCGACCTCACGCCGTGGGTGCACGACCCCTTCGAGACCCTGCTGCGCACCAACCTCGGGGGCGGCACCGACGGCACGGCCGCCATGACACTGGCCCTGCCGAAGATCGCCGAGCCGCGCAACACCGTCGTGGTGTGGATCTCCGACTTCTACGAATGGCGGACCGAGGAGCTGTTCCAGAGCATGGTCGCCCTGCACCGCTCGGGCGCCAGGTTCATCCCGGTCGGGTCCGTGACCAGCTCCGGGCGCGGCAGCGTCAACCCGTGGTTCCGGGAACGCTTCAAGGACCTCGGCACGCCGGTGCTCTCCGGACACATCCGCAAGCTGGTCCACGAACTCAAGACGTTCCTCGCCTAGTCACCTGCTCAGCAGACCTTGAGAAAGGCCCTCACATGTCCGACCTGTTGCGCGCCCCCGCCGAGATCAAGTACGCCGAGGAACTCGACTGGCTGGAGTCCGTCGACGACAGCCCCAAGCCCTTCTCCTGGCGGCTGTCCCCGAAGATGGTCCGCCTGTTCGTCCTGGGCTCCGAGCGCTCCGACGGCCTGGACCGGGAGATCTCCCCGAAGTGGTTCGGCGACCGCAGCTTCGTCGAGCGCTCGATCGTCACGCTGGCCTCCGACCGCGGACTGCTGCTCATCGGCGACCCCGGCACCGGGAAGAGCTGGCTGGCGGAGCTGCTGTCCGCCGCGATCTGCCGCAGTTCCACACTGGTCGTACAGGGAACGGCAGGCACCACCGAGGACCACATCAAGTACTCCTGGAACGTGTCCATGGTCATCGCCAAGGGTCAGTCACGGGAGTCGATGATCCCCTCACCGATCATGACCGCGATGGAGACCGGCGCGATCGGCCGTTTCGAGGAACTCACCCGCTCCACCAGCGACGTCCAGGACGCGTTGATCTCCATCCTGTCCGAGAAGTACATCTCGGTTCCCGAACTCGACAGCGACGGCATCGTGTTCGCCAAGCCGGGCTTCTCCGTCATCGCCACCGCCAACAGCCGCGACCGGGGCGTCAACGACCTGTCCTCGGCCCTCAAGCGCCGCTTCAACTTCGTCCGCATCCCGGTGGTCACGAACAAGAAGAGCGAGGCGGAGATCGTGCGCTTCCGCACCGAGGAACTGCTGCGCCGCCACCGGATCGAACTGGACGTGCCGCCCACGCTGCTCGACGTGCTGCTGCAGAGCTTCGCCGACCTGCGCGCCTCGGCGGCCGCGGCCGGCAGCGACGACGAGAAACTGGAGTCCGCGCTGTCCACCGCCGAACAGATCGGCGTGCTCGAGGACGCGATCCTGCACGGCAACTTCTTCGGCGAACGCTCCCTGACCGCCCACACGCTGGCCTCCTCGCTCGTCGGGTCACTGGCCCGGCGCGAGCCCGAGGACCTGGCCATCCTCAACAAGTACCTGCACGGCGTCGTCGAACCGCGCAGCCGCGAAGAGGGCGGATCCTGGCCGGAGTTCCTGGAGGGCGGCCGCGAAGCGATCGCCACCCTGTCGTGACCGGCACGACCGAGGGAACCTTCGCGGCGCTGCGCACACAACTACGGGAGGCCGCCGCGACGTTCGCCGACGGCCCCGACGCCCTGGAGGGCATCCTCCTCGGCCTCGTCGACGACGTCGACCGCGCGGTGCGCGAACCCCTGGAGATCTTCCCCGTCTGCCACCACTCGCCGGCCTCGGCGATCGCGATGGCACGCCGCCTGCGGGAGAAACAGCCGAAGGTCGTGTACCTGGAGCTGTGCGAGGACATGGCGCCCCTGCTGACCGAACTGCGCAACTGCCGGCTCCCCGTGGCGGTCCAGGCGTTCGCGACCGAGGTCGACGGCTTCCCGGCCGAATGGTCCCCGCTGTCGGTGGTCGCGCCGATCACCGAGGCCTCCGCCGAGTACCAGGCGATCGCCTACGCCCTGGACACCCCGGGCGTCGAACTGGTCCTCGTCGACCGCTCCTCGGACCACGTCTTCCAGTGGGACGAGCGCGGGACGCACGACACGGAGCCGGCCGACCCGGACGCACCGGCGGCCGAGGAGGAGGCCGCGCTGCACGGCGACGCGGTCGGCGTGGAGCTGGGGGACCTGCGCCCGCGCTTCGCCGAACTGGAGGAACACCTGCTGCGCCACGGCAGGGTGCGGCACTGGTCCGAGTGGTGGCACCAGTACGTCGAACTGCCGCTCGGCGAGGGCGACCACGACACCTACCGTCAGGTCATGCTCCTGATCGGCAGCCTCTTCCGGCGGCTCGCCCCGGGTGACTCCCACCGGGTCCGCGTGGACGAGGACCGCGAGCGCCACATGTGGACGAGGATGCGCGAACACCTCGCCGCGACGGGCACCGACCCCGCGGACTGCCTCTACGTCTGCGGCGCCTTCCACGCGGCCAGCCGGGTCGAGGAGTTCGGCCTCCACGGCACCGACACCTTCGAGATCGGCCCGCGCACCGCCACCACATGGCAGCACGGCCTGATCCCGTCCAGTCACGCGGCGATCGAGGCCCAGTTCGGCCTCGCCGCGGGCTCGGTGTCCATCGCCGCGACGCTCTGGGCGAAGAACGTCGGACGCACCCGCGTACAGCCGTACCGGCTGGCCGGGCAGTCCGGCGCCGGCACACCACGGCCCAGGAAGACCGTGGCGGCACCGGCGCCGGTACCGGCGCTCCCGCCCGCGGACAGACTGACCGGCTTCCTGCGCCGACCAGCCGTCCTGGACCGGCTGGACGAGGCCGAGCTGCTCGGCTGGTCGGTGGAGGTCGTGCGCGCCGCGCGCCGCAACGGCTACCTCGCCTCCACCGCCGACGCCATCGCCGTCTTCGAGACGTCGATCCTGCTGGCCGGGATGCGTGACCGGGCCAAGCCGACGCCGTACGACTTCCAGGACGCGGCCGTCACCTGCATCGAGAAGGACACCGTGCCCGGCCGCCGGGACGTACGCCACATCGTGGCGATCATGATGGGCGGCGACCGGGTCGGCCAGGTCGGCTACGACGCGCTGCCGCCCCTGGCCCGCGACGTGCACGACCGGCTCGCGCCCCTGAACCTGAGGCTCCAGCAGCGCGGTGTGCAGCGGGCGTTGCTGGACCTGACCGGCCGGCCCGAACTGGAGCGGTGCTCCGACGTGCTGTGGATGCTGCGCCGTCTGCTGCCGCAGGGCGCCGCTCGGCCGATCATGGGCGAGCGGAGACTGGGGGAGCGGTCGGTCCAGGAGTCGTGGGACCTGGCGCTGGGCACCCATCAGCGGGCGCTCATCGAGCTCGGCTACGAGGGCGTCAGCATCGAGCAGGTCCTCGAACAGCGTCTGCGCCGCACGGCCTACGCTCCGCAGGCCACCACGGCGACCGTCCTGGAGGCCGTCGAGGACGCGACGCTGTATCTGCGCGGCCGCCGCCTCCCCGACGAGCTGGGCACCCGCGCCCTGGAGGTGCTCTCGGCCGAACGCACCGTGGACGGCGCTCCGGAGGTGCTGCGCCGGGTGCGGAGGCTGCTGGCGTACTACCGCACCGGCGAGCCCGTGCTGCCGCCGTGGATCGAGTCGTTCGTCAAAGCCGGGTACGCGCACTACTGCACGCTGCTGCCGACGGCGTTCACCGACGAGGACGCCACCGTGCGGCAGGTGGCGGCGATGCTGGGCTTCCTGTTCAGCATGGAGGGCCTGGCGCTTTCGCTGGGCTGCGACCGGACCCAGCTGGAACTGGCGGTCGCCCAGTCGCACCCCCGGGATCCGTCCCGGACGGCGCTGCTGTGGGCGGCCCGGACGCAGCTCGGACACCTCTCGCGGGCGGACCTGCGCGCGAAGTGCGACGAACTGCTGGGCAACCCCTTGGTGGTGCCCGCCTATCCGCGGTATCTCAGCGGCTTCGTGCATGCCCTGGAGCCCGTCCCGGGCCTCACCGACTTCGTTGTGGAGGCGGTGTCGAACGCGTTCGGGCGGCTGCCCGACGCGGTGCTCCTGCCGTGGCTGCCGACCCTGATCACCACCCTGCGCGCGGGCGGCGCGGAACTGGCCCCGCTGCTGATCCGCGAGGCCGGGCGGATCTTCCCCGGGCGGCTCGCCGCCCTGGACGAGTGGGTACCGCCGTGGCAGGTCCAGCCGGAGCCCGCGGCGGCCCGTACGGAGCGGCGAGCCGGGGCCGGCGGCCGTGGCCGGACCCTGCTCGCCACGCACCCCGCGACGTGCGACGCGGTGGCGACGCTGCTGGGCTGCGAGGGGACGTGGCAGACGGCGGACCCCGGCCCCTCGGGCGCCGCGCTGGCGGCGCGTCATCCGGACACGGCGGTGGCGCTGGAGGTGCTGCTGACGGGCGGCTGACGCGGAGAGAAGGCGGAGAGAAGGGTGAGAGAAGAGGGGGCGGAGGGGCGGTTCCGCGACCGGGACGCCGCTCCGCCGCTCGCGCCCGGTCCACAGTTGTCGAGGGTCCGACGGTGCGGGCAGGACGGTGGGAGGCACCGTGCGGGCATGATGGCGCCGCCCCGCGTTCAGGGTGCGGGGCTGTCCGCCGGTCGGGCCGGGCGGCCGAGCCGGACCGGGACACCGGGGGAGTACAGCACGCTCACCGGTTCCCCCCGCGGCGCGGGTACGCCCGCGGCTTCCAGAAGGGTTTCCTCGCAGGTGAGCAGCCGGGCGCGGTGCAGAGGCCAGCGCGGGTGGTCGTTGGGCAGGTATCCGACCTTGCCGAAGAAGGCGTTGTGCATGCCCCAGCGGGCGGTGAGGAAGTGCTCCAGCCCGGTGGGTTCCCGGATCGGTTCGCCCCTGCGCAGGACGATCCGGCTGTGCGCGCCGCGCGGTCCCGGCCAGCGCCGTGCGCTGGTGTAGGTGATGACGTCGTCCTCGGCACGGACGCTCATACGGGACCACAGGTACGGGAGCCGGAAGGCGGCCCGTCCCATCAGTACGGGGATCAGCCGGGCGGCGTCCATCGACCGGAAGACCACGCCGCGCCGCCCGTGCGCGTCCACCGAGTACAGACGCACGTTCGTCTCCGGGAACGTCCCCAGGTACGGAACCCCGGGGGTGCGGAGCCAGCCGACGCGACGCATCCGGAACGCGACCAGGCCGACGTAGGTGACGTCGTCGAACACGTCGGGGACGGTTCCCTCGGGCAGCAGACCGGCGACGGTGCCGGGGTCGACCGCCCAGTGGACGAAGGCGAGGTCGAGCCACTGCTGGGTGAGCAGCGGTCTCGGCAGGGACCTGGGCGCGTACGGGGTGACGGGCTCCGGCAACCGCGGCGTGGTCGGCACGGGGCCAGCATCCCAGACGGGCGCGGGCGGCCCCGGCACGCGGGCGGCGCCGGGTGTCAGGGCGCCGAGTTCTTCCTGCCGACGGCCGCCGCGTAGGCCTGGGACGGGGTCATGGCGACGCCGTTGAGGCTGACCGTCCGGTACGTGCTCACCTTGGCGCACGACTTCGACTCGGCGGCGGTCTGGGAGTGGGCGTTGGCGGTGGCGGCCTTGGTGTCGGCCGGAGCCCCGGCGGCGCCTCCGGGGAAGGCGGTGCCGCTGGTCCAGTCCGTACCGATCACCAGGGTCAGTCCACTGCCGGTGCCCTGTTCGAGGTGGGACGAGGAGAGCCCCAGCGCGCGGGCGACGGTCTGGGCCTCCGCCTTCCCTCCGGTGCCGTACGTGAGCGTGGTCGTGGCCGCACCGCCGGGGGCGTTGCCGGTGGTCGTGCCGGAGCTGAAGCCCCGGTCGATCAGGGCGCCGGCGACGGCCGAGGCGCGGCCGCTGATGCCCGTGCCGTTCTCCACCGTCACCGCGATCCGTGCGGCGGGTACGGCGGAGGCCGTGGCGGTCGCGGTGGCCGCGGCGGACGTCCTGCCGGAGGCGCCCGTCAGGGACTGGTCGTCCGCGATGGTGGCGAACAGGCTCCGGGCGGCCGGGGCGGCCACGACCCGGTCGCTGTTGTTCGGGTCGGGCGCCGTCTGCATGGTGGCGAACGTGATGTGCTGGGCGGGGACCTTGTCCAGGTCGGTGGCGAGCCCGACGAGTCTCTTGACGCTGCCCAGGCCGGTGTCCACGGTGAGGGCCTTGGTGGCGGCGTCGGCCAGCTTGTAGACGGCGGCGGGGTTGGTGAGGGTGCCGGCGCTCTTGAACTTGCGGATCATGGAGCTGAGGAAGATGTGCTGGGCGTAGGTGCGCCCCAGGTCGCTGCCGTCGCCGAAGCCGTGTCGTGAGCGGACGAACTCCAGCGCGGCGACACCCTTGAGGGTGTGGGTGCCCTTGGAGAGTTTCAGGTGCGAGTACGTGTCGTAGACGTTGGCGTCGACACACGCGGACACCCCGCCCACCGCGTCCGACATCTTCACCACGCCGGAGAAGTCGAGCCGGACGAAGTGGTCGATGGGGATGCCGGTGAGCTGGTGCACGGTGGCCACCTGGCACGCCGGGCCGTACTGCAGAGCGCTGTTGACCATGCCGGAGTAACCGGCGGTGGACGTACCCGTAGCACTGTTCTTGCAGGCGGGGACGCTGGTCACGGTGTCGCGGGGGATGCTCATCACGGTGGCGTTGGACCGGTCGGCGGAGATGTGCAGCACCATCTCCACGTCCGCGTTGCCGCTTCCCGACTGCACGCCCGTCTGTGAGCAGCCGCCGCCGAGTTTGCAGTCGCTCGCGCTGGTGCGGCCGTCGCTGCCCATCACCAGGATGTTGATCGGTGTCCGGCCGAAGGAGTCGGCCTTCTCCTTGCCCGCGCTGTCGCTCGTCGTGCCGTCGGTGAGCGGGACGCTGTGGAGGTTGCCGTTGAGGTGCTCGTAGAACCACCATCCGGCGCCCGCGGTGACCATGAGGAGGAGCGACAGGGATATCGCGGCCGTCCGCAGGATCCGTCTGCCGCGCCGGGCGGGCCGGGCGCGGCGCCGTGACGTGCCGCGGCGCGTCCGGCCGTGTGCCGCGGACCCGGCACGTGTCGCGGAGCGGGAGGCGGCCCGGCCGTCCGTCCGGGGAGCGGCGGAGTCCTCTCCCGCGCGCTGCCTGGGTACCGCCGGCGCGCGCCGGCGCGTGGCCCGTCCGACGGGGCCGTCTCCTGGGTCAGTCATCTCGCACTCCCACGAAACGGTCGGGCCGCTCAGGCCGTCGGTGCTGTGGCGAAGGGGGATTCCGGGGGATTCCCACTTGCTTGCGTGGTTGCGCAATATAGCAATCGCATATGACAAGTCTCGGCGCGCCCGGCTTCTCCACAGTGAACGGCCGTGCTCCACCCCCCTCAGCGGCCGATCCAAGCACCGATTCCTGTGGGCACGCCGGGAGGGGTGGAGCGGGTGGGCCGTTCGTGGAGGGGGTGAGGAGCCGGGGTGGGGGCCGGTGAGAGGCGGCCGGAGGCCGCCGGATCTAGAACGGTTCCGGGAGGGGTTCGGGGAGGGGCTCGGGAACGGACAGGGACACCCGGCCCGACCCGCCGCGGACCCGCTCGACGAGTGCGGCGTACGCGGCGATCATGCGGGTGCGGCTGAACCGTTCGCGGCTGAGGGCGAGGGCCGGGGCGAACTCGGCGCCGCGTTCCACCGCCTCGCACCAGGCCCGCGCGACCAGACGTCGTCCTCCATCCGCTGCCGGGTCGCCTCCCGATACATCTCGCCATTCAGGCTCAGCACCGAGTGGCGCTGACCGCCCTCATGGAGCCCCATCACCACATCGCTGTGCAACGAGTGGGAAAAGGCCGGGAGGTGCGAAGGGGTGCGACAGACGCACACGCGCCCGGTGGTAAAGATCAGGCCAGAATTTTTCGGGACCCAGGAGGCCGCTCAGCGCTCCGTGACGCTGGCGGTGAGCAGGCGCGGGAGGTGCTTGGCCGTGGCGTCCCGCTCGGGGGTCAGGCCCATGGCGTCGCGCAAGGCCGTCGACGAGGTGCAGTCAGGCGAGATCGGGGCGCCCGAGGTCGACGAGGAGTGGATCACCGTGTCGGGCGGCCCGACCGGTGAGGTCCGGGTGGGTGTGGTCCGCCCCGCGGGGCCTCCGGCGCACTGCCGGTGATCGTTTACATCCATGGCGCGGGCTCGGTGTTCGGCAACGCCCACACCCCCCTCGACAAGGGTGTCCGGGGACGGCGGCGTCCCCGGTTCGCTCAGGAGTGATCCCCGTCGGCCCGGAACAGTCGCGAGAGCAGGCTGTCGAGGGTGGCCCGCTCGTCGTCGCTCAGTGCGCCCAGCGCCTGGTGGGTGGCGTGCATCCCGTCGCGGACGCGCGCCACGACGGCCGCGCCCTCGTCGGAGAGGACGACGTTCTTCACGCGGCGGTCGGTGGGGCTGGCCTCGCGGTGGACGAGACCGCGTGCTTCCAGGCGGTCGACGATCCCGGTGATGTTCGACGCGTCGCAGCGGAGCGTGTCCGCGAGGGACCGCATGGGGGCGGGACCCTGGCGCAGCACGTTGAGTGCCTTGGCCTGGCTGTAGGTGAGACCGTGCGCGGCGGCGGCGGTGGTGAGATCCGCATAGAGGCTGACCATGGACGCCCAGAGGGTGTCGAGCAGCACGGCATGGGAGACGCCGGGGTGCCCGCCGTCCGGTGCCTCGGCGGAGCGGCTCGTTCCAGATGTCGCGGGCATGGGGCCAGCCTACCTGAAACTTGACTACCTCAACCTTCGATGCTTACCTCTGTCCAGTTACTTGATGACCTCAACCTTCAAGAACTTGCAGCTTTATATGGCTCCCACATATGTGCCCCTAAGGAAGAACGCCGTGACACCCTCCGATCGCGTGGCGCCCAGACGCCCCGCAGGCGACCTCTCGCTCGTCCTGGTCCTAGGCCTCGCGGCCATGATCGTCTCGATGATGCAGACCCTCGTCGTACCGATCCTGAGCATCATCCAGGGCGATCTCGGCACCAGTACCGCGAACGTCAGCTGGGTCACCACCGCGACCCTGCTGTCCGCCGCGGTCTTCACCCCGCTGCTCGGCCGCTTCGGCGACATGCACGGCAAGAAGCCCACGCTGATCGGGGTTCTGCTGGTGATGATCGCCGGTTCGGTGCTGGCCGCGACCACCACGTCGCTGCTGTGGCTGATCGTCGGCCGGGTTCTCCAGGGCGCGGCCACCGCGATCTTCCCGCTCGCCCTCTCGGTGCTGCGGGAGGAGATGCCTCCGGCGAAGCTGCACGGCGCGATGGCGATGGTCAGCGGAACGCTCGCCGTCGGCAGCGGACTCGCCCTGGTGGCGGCCGGGCTGCTCACCCGGGGCGCGGATCCCGACTACCACCGGGTGTTCTGGCTCGCCGTGGCCCTCGCCGCCGTGGCCCTCGTCGGCGTCATCCTGCGCGTTCCCGCCTCGCGCTCGACGACCGGTGGCCGTACCGACTGGCTCGGCGCGGTGACGCTCGCCGCGCTGCTCGTCCTGCTCCTGCTGCCGATCTCGCAGGGACACGAGTGGGGCTGGTCCTCCGCGCGCACCATCGGTCTGTTCGTCGCGGCCGTCATCATGGCGGCCGTCTGGGTGTTCGTGGAACGGACGGTCCGCGGGCCGATGGTGGACATGCGGATGTTCGCCCACCGTCCGGTGCTCTTCACGAACCTCGCCGGTCTGTTCCTCGGGTTCGCGATGTTCTCCCAGTTCATCGGCGTGGCCTATCTGGCGCAGATGCCGAAGGAACTCACCGGGTACGGATTCGGCGCCTCGGTCCTGCGCGCCTCCGTCGAGTACCTGCTGCCCACCACGGTCGTCTCGCTGCTCGCCGCGCAGTTCGGCGGAATCCTGGTCGGGCGGATCGGGGCGCGGTTCACCCTGGCCGTCGGCGCCGTGTTCGGTGTCGCCGGATTCGCGTGGCTGACCGCCGCACACGACACCTCCGCCTCGGTCATCCTCGCGGGCCTGCTGATCGGCGTGGCCATCAGCTTCGGATACGCGGCCATGCCGGCCCTCATCGTGGCGAGTGTTCCGCACCACCAGACCGGTATCGCCAACGGTCTCAACTCGATCTCCCGTTCCGTCGGCAGCGCGATCGCCAGCGCGGTGATCACCTCGCTGCTGGCCTCCAGGACGATCGCGCACCTGCCGGCCGGAGTGCCCGCGCTGCCTGCCGAGAGCCAGTTCACCCTGAGCTTCGCGATCGCCGGTGTCGCGTTCGTGCTGATCGTGGTGGTCGCGCTGGCCGGCCTGACCCGGGGAGCGGCGCCGGTGCGCGTGGTCGACCGGAAGGCCTCCCCGGCGGAGCCGGTGACCGCGACGGCCGCCGAAGCGGTGGCCGGTCCCGCCGTCGCGGAGGTCGCCGAAGAGGTCACCGCACTCGCGGGGGAGCGGGCCGAGGAGAAGGCGGACGTCGCGACGGTCTGACCGGGGGACGCCTCCCTCGCCTCTCCGGTCGCCCCCGGTGGGACCGGTAACGGCCGGGAACGACTCGCCCCGCGCGTCGGCGGGCGCGAGCCGTTCCCGGCCGTCGCCGTATCCGTGGGGGAGCGGACCCCCGCGGCCGCGTTCGGCTTGCCCTTGGAAACCGATCGGTTTACGCTGACCCGGATAGGTAAACCGATCGGTTTCTCATTTTCGGGAGTTCTCATGACATCCATCGAAGGTTCGGTCGCCCTGGTGACCGGCGGCAGCCGGGGCATCGGCCGGGCACTCGTCCAGGGCCTCTACGAGCGCGGCGCCAAGAAGGTGTACGCCACCGCACGCGACCCGCGGACCGTCACGCACCCCGACGCGGTGCCGCTGGCCCTGGAGGTGACCGATCCCGCGTCCGTCGCCGCGGCCGTCGAGCAGGCGCAGGACGTCACCCTCCTGATCAACAACGCCGGCGCCTCCGTGAACGCGAACTTCCTCGACTCCCCTGTCGAGGACATCCGCCGCGAGTTCGAGACGAACTTCTACGGCCCGCTCCTCGTCACCCGCGCCTTCGTCCCGGTCATCGAGCGCAACGGCGGCGGACACATCCTCAACGTCCACTCGGTGCTCTCGTGGATCGGCCTGCTGGGCTCCTACAGCGCGTCCAAGGCCGCCTTCTGGTCGCAGACCAACTCCCTGCGCCTGGACCTGAAGCCCCGCGGCATCGAGGTCACCGGACTCCATGTCGGCTACGTCGACACGGACATGGCCGCGCACGTCGACGCGCCGAAGTCGTCCCCCGACGCCGTCGCGGCGCAGGCACTCGACGGCATCGAGTCCGGCGCCTTCGAAGTCCTCGCCGACGACCTCACCCGGCAGGTCAAGGCCCAGCTCTCCGACGACATCGCCGTCATGTACCCGCAGTTGCTGGCCTGACCGGGCGGACGCGGCCCGGACCGCCGCTCAGACCGGCAGCAGGCGGCCGATCAGGTCGCCGAGCTGCCGGGCGTTGCGGCACTCGTGCATCTCGACGAGCCCGGCGTACTCGGGCGCGGCGGAGTCGCCCGTGCCCCACTGGGACCGGGGTTCGGGGTTCAGCCAGTAGACGCGCCGGGCCCGCTCGCACAGGTGCCGTACGGCCGGCAGGTTCGGATCGCCCATGTTCGTACGGGCGTCACCGAGGACGAACACGGTCGAGCGCGCGCCCACCGCGTCGGCGTACCGCTCGGTGAAGTCGCCGAACGCGACGCCGTAGTCACTGCTGCCGTGCCAGCCCGTCAGCGTGGCCTCCGCCCGGATCCGGGCACCCAGCCCCTCCGGGTCGGCCGCCCCGTGCACCAGCAGCCCGGTCACCTCGTCGGTCCGGTTGACGAAGGCGAACACCCGCACCTTGCTGAACTGGTCGTGCAGCGCCTGCACCAGCAGCATCGTGAAGTCCGAGAAGCCCGACACCGACCCCGACACGTCGCACAACAGCACCAGTTCGGGGCGGACGGGCCGCCGCCTGCGGAGCACGGGCCGCATCGGCACCCCACCCGTCGACAACGACGCGCGCAGTGTCCGCCGCAGGTCGATGGTGCCCCGGGCGGCACGGCGACGGCGGGCGGCGAGCCGGGTGGCCAGCTTGCGCGCGAGCGGCTGAACCACCGCGCGCAGCTCGGCGAGCCGCTCCCGGCCCGCGAAGAGGAAGTCCACCCGGTCGACCGTCGGGGCCACCGCACGCCGGGCGATCTCGTCACGGCCGCGCAGCTCGGCGACCCGGCGCCGCGCCTCCGCGGCGACCAGAGCGCGGAAGACCTCGATACGCCGCCGGATCTCGTCCTCCAGCAGCCGGTCGGTGAACCCCGCGGCACCGGTCCGTGCCCGGACGTCGTCACGGGTGCGCGCCAGCAGGGTCCCCGGCCGCAGCCGGTCGAGCGTCTGGTACGAGGACCAGCCGTCCGACCCCGGGGAGGAGCCGTATCCGCCGAAGCCGTCCACCGCCTCCACCGCGAGCCGGGCCAGCAGCGCCGCGTCGTTGTCGGCGAGCGCGGCCGCGAGGCGGTCCCGCAGCTCCGCCCGGTCGGCGGCGGGCGTGTCGGCGCCCGCCGCGTCGGCTTCCGGCACCCCTGTGAGCCGCGGGAAGTACAGGTCGAAGGCCGGATCGAAGACCCGGCGCTGTGCCGTGCTGTGCAGCAACGCGGCGGCGAGACCCTCGCGCAGCCGTTCCCGGTCCGTCAGGCCGAGCGCCTCCATCGCGTGGGCGGCGTCCACCGTCTCGCCGGTGCCGATCCGCACGCCGTGCGAGCGCAGCGCGCCGACGAGTTCCGTCAGCCGTCGCGTCACTCCGGCCGGCGCGCTCACATGGCGTCCAGGTCGAGTTTCGCGGCCGCCTTGACGATGTCGTCCTGGTGCTTGAGGAGTACGCCGAGGCTGTCGCGTACGACGGACTCGTCGAGGGTGCCCGCGCCGAGCGCGAGCAGGGTGCGCGCCCAGTCGATGGTCTCGGAGACCGACGGGACCTTCCGCAGGTCCATCTCGCGCAGCGCGCCGACCACCCGGACCACCGACCGCGTCAGCGCCTCGTCCAGGCCCGGCACCTTAAGACCTACGATGCGACGCTCCAACTCCTCCTCGGGGAAGCCGATGTGGAGGAAGAGGCAGCGGCGGCGCAGCGCCTCGGACAGTTCACGGCTCGCGTTCGAGGTGAGCACCACGAAGGGCCGGCTGGTCGCGGTGATCGTGCCCAGCTCGGGGACGGTGACCTGGAAGTCGCTGAGCACCTCGAGCAGCAGGCCCTCCACCTCGACGTCGGCCTTGTCGGTCTCGTCGATCAGCAGCACCTTGGGGTCGTCGCCGCGGATGGCGGTCAACAGCGGCCGGGGCAGCAGGAACTCCTCGCTGAAGATGTCCGTGCGGGCCTCGTCCCACGTCTCGTCGCGGCCCGCGCTGATGCGCAGCAGTTGCTTGGCGTGGTTCCACTCGTACAGCGCCCGGGACTCGTCGACCCCTTCGTAGCACTGCAACCGGATCAGCCGGGCCCCGGCGACCTGGGCGACGGCCTTGGCGAGCTCCGTCTTGCCGACCCCGGCGGGTCCCTCGACCAGCAGGGGCTTGCCGAGGCGGTCGGCCAGGAAGACGGTGGTGGCGACGGCGGGCGACGCCAGATAGCCGGTCTCGGCGAGACGCGCGGAGACATCGTCGACGGACGTGAACAGCAACGGGGCCTCCAGTGGGGTGCGGGCGAGGGCGGGCGCACTCTGCGAACGTCACTATCCAAGCGCTTGCTCAGCCATCTGTCACGGGTGCCCCGTCGCATGTGACGACGCCCACTCGGCCGCGGTAGACCGATCGGTTTCCCCGTGGTGTTCCCGCGCGGTAACCTTCCCGTATGGCCACTACAGACAAGGCGTCCACGAGGGACCGGCTGCTGGACGCGGCGGCCGACCTTTTCTACACCGAGGGCGTCTCCGTGGGCATCGAGGCGCTCTGCAGGACGGCCGGTGTCTCGAAGCGGTCGATGTACCAGCTCTTCGCCGGCAAGGACGAGGTCCTGGCCGCGAGCCTCGAACGCCGGATCCCCCTCCACGAGGAGCAGCTCTCGCCCGCCTCCGCGGCCGACGGGACGCCCCGCGAGCGCATCCTGGGCGTCTTCGAGCGGACGGAGCACCTGTCCGCGCTCCCCGAGTACCGCGGCTGCCCCTTCCTGGCCGCGCTGGTCGAGCTGAAGGACCCCGAGCACCCGGCGAGCATGGTCGCCGGAAACGCCAAGGGGCGCCTCCAGGAGATGTTCCGCGCCGAGGCCGAGCTGGGGGGCGCGCGCGATGCGGCGTTCCTCGCCCGGCAGTTGATGCTGGTCTTCGACGGCGCGAGCGCCCGCGCCGGGTCCCGCATAGAGACCCTGGACGACGGCCTGGCCACGACGACCGTGACACTGCTGCTGGACGCGGCGGGCGTCGGCTGACCCCGACGACGGGCCGCCCGCGTCGACCGAACAGCCGGCCGGGCGGACGTCTCCCGGTGTTCCGGCGGTTCAGACGACCCCGTCGGCCCGCAGGGCGGCGATGTCGGCCGCGCTGTGCCCCAGCGCGGTAAGGATCCCTTCGGTGTGCTCGCCGAGGGCGGGTACGGCGTCCATGCGGGGATCGACTCCGGCCAGGTCCACGGGCGGCAGGAGCGCGGGCACCACGGCTCCGGGCACCCGTACGTCGCGCCAGCGGCCGCGTTCCCGGAGAACCGGGTGGGCGAGGAACTCCTCGACGGTGTTGACGCCGGCGTTGGCGATGCCCGCCGCGTCCAGCAGCTCGCGCACCTCCCGGCTGTCCAGCGCGCGGAACCGCTCGGCCACGATCGCGTCGAGCGCGTCGCGGTGGGCCACCCGGTCCGGGCCGGTGGCGAAACGCGGGTCGTCGACGAGGTCCGGGCGCTCCAGGAACCGCTCGCACAGCGCGGCCCACTCCCGCTCGTTCTGGATGGAGAGGAGCACGTCCTTGCCGTCGGCCGCCGGGAACGTGCCGTAGGGGGCGATCGTGGCGTGCCGGGTGCCGATCCGCGGCGGCTGGGTGCCGCCGTGGGCCGTGTAGAGGGCGGGCTGGCTCATCCACTCGGCCAGCGCCTCGAAGAGGGAGACCTCCACGGCGCGGGCGACGCCCCGGGTGGCGCGGGTGAACAGGGCCGTGAGGACGCCCGAGTAGGCGTACATGCCCGCGGCGATGTCGGCGACCGACACCCCGGCCCGGGCGGCACCGTGTTCGTTCCCCGTCAGGGAGACCAGGCCCGTCTGGCACTGCACGAGCAGGTCGTACGCCTTGCGGTCCGCCCACGGCCCCTCGGAGCCGTAACCGGTGATCGTGCACGGGATCAGTGAGGGATACCGCTCCCGCAGCGACGCGGCGTCGAGGCCGAGCCGGGCAGCCGCTCCGGGCGCCAGGTTCTGTACGAACACGTCGGCGCCGACGAGCAGTTGCTCCAGCACGTCGCGTCCCCGGGCCGACTTCAGGTCCAGGGTCAGTGACTCCTTGGAACGGTTGAGCCAGACGAAGTAGCTGGACTCACCGTGCACGGTGGTGTCGTAACGGCGGGCGAAGTCACCCTCTCCCGGGCGTTCCACCTTGATCACCCGAGCGCCGAGGTCGGCCAGTTGACGGGTCGCGAAGGGCGCCGCCACCGCCTGCTCGACACTGACGACGGTGATGCCGGCGAGCGGAAGCTCGGTCATCGGACGGACCTCCAGAGGGCGGGCGGGGAGAACGCGGCGACGCGGCTCATGCTGCCATCCTGGGCACGTACACGGTGAGGGCGGAAACACCGGGACGCGACGACCGCACCCCGCCACCGGCCCGACGGCTCCTCCTCGACCGTCCTCACCGCCGCGGACGGACTGCAGAACCCGACCTCGGTCGCGCTGCGCCACGGCACCCTCTACGTCCTCAGCGCCGCGTACACGACGGCCACCGACCCCGACCTCCTGCTCGCCCCCGAACCCGGCCGGGTGGCGGCCCCGGGGGACACGCCCGGCGGCGACCGGTAGCGAGGGCGGGGCGCCGGGGCCGGTCGTTCCGGCCCCGGCGCCCGGTGCCCCCGCGGTGAAATCCACCCATGTACGCAGCGCTCATGATCTTCCCCGAGCCCGCTCAGGCCGGCTGCGGGGTCAGGCGGTGCAGGCCCCTGCGGTCGTAGTAGCGGGTCATCGCCAGCCCGAAGAGCAGGGCGACGGTCATGCCGATCGCGATCATGAGCCAGGCGCGGGCGAGACCGGCGTCGGCGCGCGCGTCGAAGAAGAGGATGGCGCGGACGCCACCGCCGAGCTGGCGCATCGGTTCGAAGACGCTCAGGAAGCGGTAGAAGCCCGGGACGGCCTCCAGGGGGACGGTCGAACCGGAGGAGGGCAGGCCGAGCACGATGAACACGAACATGGACACGAGCTGGCCGATCCCGCCGAAGGCCGCGTTGATGGCCTGGACGCCCAGGCCGACCGCGACGCTCGCGCAGTAGGAGTAGATCCACAGCAGCGGCAGGTGGGAGGCGTCCATGCGGAGGATCGCGAGGGTGGCGACCATCACCAGCGTGGTGGTCAGGACGGAGATTCCGGCGGTCATGCCCATCTTCAGCAGCAGCGTCTGGGTACGGCTGACGGGCACGGTGGGGCGGCGGGTGTGCCAGGGACCGATCTCGTTGTCGGCGTAACCGAGCCCGGTGTCCACGCCGTTGTTGATGACGTTCGCCCCGAGGAACCCGGCCAGGACCAGCAGCAGTGTGTAGTAGAACGCGGTCAGGCCGAGGCCGCTGCGCTCACCGATGGGGTGGCCGACCCGGGTGGTGACCGTCACCGGGTCGGCCAGCAGCAGACGGGCCGTGGAGTCGGCCCCCGCGGCGGCGGGGGAGGCCGTGAGCCGTTTGCCGATGGTCAGCGAGGCCTGTTGGGCGGTCTGCTGGGCGATCCGGCTCGCCAGTGAGGAACCGAGGCTGCCCAGACCCGGGTTGGTGAGCACCGTCAGTGTCGGCCGGGCCGTCGCGTTCGAGGTGGTGAGCGCGGAGACGGAGGCCGTGAAGTCGGCGGGGACGACCAGGGCGCCGAAGATCTTGCCGGAGGTGAGCCTGTCCTGGAGCTGGGCGCGGGTGAGCCGTTGCCAGCCGGCCTTGCCGGAGGTGTCGGCGACGACCGCGCGGGTGAGCTGTGCTCCCAGGTTCGCCGTCTCCCCGGGCAGTGGTCTGCCCTGGTCGGTGTCGACGATGCCGATGGGCAGGTCGCGCAGGGCCTCGTCCGGATCGACGATGCCGCCCATGTAGAGGAGGGCCAGCAGCAGCGCGAGCAGCCCGCTCAGCACGGTCGGCAGCAGCCACAGCCTGGGCCGCCGCAGGAGTGTGCGGGCGCGGGCCGGGACGGGGGCGTGGTCGGGAGAGGGTGCGCTGTCGGCGGCCATGGTCCTCCGTAGGTCAGGGTGGCGCGGGAGGGACGGGGCCGGGTGGGAGGCGCCCGTCAGGCCAGGATGCGGGGTGCGGCGGCACCGTGTTCAGCGACTCGCCGGGTGCGGGACGGGGGCGGGCCGAGGCGGTGAGCGGAGGGCGCGCGCCCCGCCCGCCGGCGCCGGTCGCGTGAGCGTGCGGCCGCCGCTCGGCCGGCCGGCGCGGGGACGACCCCCTCGGGATCGATCGGCACTCCCGTCACCCCCACCGTCTTCGACGGCGGCCGTCCTGGGTACGGTTCCCGCACCATCCCACCCTTCCCCGGAGCCGAGACATGACCGACCGTGCCGACCAGACCATCGCCGCGCTGCGCGGCGGACACGACTACCTGACCTCCGTGGTGCACGGGCTCGCCACCGCCGACCTCACCCGGCGCTCGGGCGCGTCGGAGTGGGACGTCTCCCAGGTCCTCAGCCACCTGGGCAGCGGGGCGGAGATCGGCCGCGCCTCACTGGAGGGCGCGCTGAACGGCACCGGACCGCGGGACGGCGACTTCAACAAGTCGGTGTGGGCCCGGTGGGACGCGATGTCCCCGGCGGAGCGCGCCGAGGGCTTCGTGAACGCCAACGAGCGACTCGTGCGCGGTTACGAGGCGCTGGACACCCGGGCCCGGCAGGAACTCCGCGTGGAGCTCGGCTTCCTGCCGGCCCCCGTGGACGTCGCGACGCTGGCGGGCCTTCGGCTCAGCGAGTTCACCCACCACACCTGGGACGTCGAGGTGGCCTTCGACCCGACGGCGGTGCTGTTGCCGGTGGCGACCGAGCCCCTCCTGGCCCAGGCCGGTCTGCTCATAGGGTTCCTCGGCAAGGCCGACGCCCTGGGCGGTCGCCACGCCCGTATCGCGGTGCGGACGGTGTCTCCCGCGCGGGCGTTCGGGCTCGACCTGGGTGACTCGGTCGCGCTCGTCGACGAGCCCGCCGAGCCCGACGCCGTGCTGAACGCCCCGGCCGAGTGGTGGCTGCGGCTCGTCGCCGGCCGCCACGCCCCCGACCACACTCCGGCCGAGGTGAACCTGAAGGGGGACTCCCTCACGCTGGACGACCTGCGACGCGTCTTCCCCGGCTTCTGACCCGCGAGGTCGTCGCGGGGCGGTCCTTCAGCCGGCCTTCGAGGCCGTCCCGCTCACGGTCCACCCGGGCCGCCCCGCTTCACGACCCGTCGCCGGGGGCCTCGGCGGGCGGCAACAGGTCGTGCAGCTGCTCGTACCGCTGTGCGCAGGCCGTTCGGGCGATGGCCTGCGAGACGGCGTCGGCCAGCGGGCGCGAGGACTCGCGCAACAGCGTGCGGGCCTTGTCCGTGAGCGCCACCTCGATCCCCCGCTTGTCCCCGCACGCCGAGCGCCGCGTGATCAGGCCCGCGTGCTGCAGACAGGCCACCTGATAGGTCAGCCGCGTCTTGGGGCGGCCCAGCAGCTCGGCGATCTGTGTCATGCGCAAGCTGGATCCGGGCTGGTCGGCCAGCAGGCACAGCACCAGGAACTCGTCGTGCGAGACACCGAGGGCGTCCTTGACGCGAGCGCGCAACTGCTGCTCGATCGCTCCGGCCGCCGCCAGCAGCCGCATCCAGGACCGCAGTTCGGCCGGCAGCAGGCCGTCGTCGCAGCCCGACTCGTGTTCGGGCAGGTCAGCGGGGGCGAGGAAGTCGGCCATGGTGTCACAGTCTACCGGTTGTCCAAATTTGAAGAACGGGCTAGCCTGTGATCGTCCAAATTTGGATGACTACACGTTGTCCCACGGCCCGTGCCTCACCTGTAACCGTTAAGCGTCTGGAGAACACTCATGACCGTCGCCGTCGAAACCGGCCTGTGGCAGCTCGACCCGGCCCGCACCAGCGTCGTCGTCCGGCACAAGACGATGTGGGGTCTGGTCACGGTGAAGGGTGTCTTCGCCACTGTCACCGGGGAGGGCGAGGTGCAGGCGGACGGGACCGCCCGCGGCACCGTCACCCTGGACGTGGCGTCTCTCGACACCAAGAACGGCAAGCGTGACAAGCACCTCCGTTCGGCCGACCTCTTCGACGCGGAACGGCACCCCACGATCACCTTCGCGGTGGACGACGCCGTGATCGCCCCGGACGACACCGTCGAGGTCACCGGGCAGTTGACCGTGCGCGGCATCACCAGGCCGCAGCCCGTCGTCGCCCGCGTCACCGCGGCGAGCGCCGAAGACGTCACCCTCGCCGCGGAGTTCACCGTGGACCGCGACCAGTTCGACATGGGCTGGAACCAGATGGGCATGCTCCGCGGCCTGACCACCGTCGTCGGCACACTCGTCTTCACCCGCGTCAAGGGCTGAGCCGACGGAGCGCCGCCCGCCGTCGGCGCGGCGGCAAGCGGTGACCGCCCGCCGGCTCCATGGTCCGCCGGACATGGCGGCCGATGTCACAGGCTTCGCGGCGGCGCGTCCTGGTGCGGTCCGAGGACGGGACGGTGAACAACTCCCAGATGACCGGGGGCTGTTCGCCGTGGCCTCGAGATGGGCGCGGGCCGGTCGTCCGGAGAGACGTCCCGACGGCGGCGTCAGGCCCGGCGCACCGCTTCGCGGAAGGCCGGATGGGCGCCCAGCCGGCCGACGTAGTCCCGCAGACGGCCGTACGGGGAGAGGACGCCCTCCGTGCCGAGGCCGGTGAGGGCCACCCACAGGTCGACGTCGGCGGCCGTCAGCTCGTCGCCCCACACATGCTCGTACGACCCGAGTCGGTGATCCAGCGAGTCGAGCGCGGCGGACCGCGCCGTCGGCCCGGCGACCGTGGTGAGGTTCCGGTCCAGGAAGACGCGGAAGGCGTCGATGTCCGCGGCGAGGGACGGCGGGTGCAGCCGGGGGAGTCCGTCGTCGTCGCGGCAGCCCGGAAGTTCGCCGAGATCGCGCAGGATGTCGGGGGTGTGATTGCTGACGACGCGTCCGCTCCAGCGGTCGCACAGCGCCGGCGCGGTGAGCGGACCGTCGTAGTGGTGCCAGGTGGCCTCGTACGCGGCCCGCAGCGCGGCGCGGGCGGCTGGTGTCCCGGAGGGACCCGCCAGCAGCGTGGTGGTGACCGAGTCGCGCAGCCCCAGCAGGCCGAGGGTGATCGAGATGCGCAGCGAGCGCGGACAGCGCTCGGAGAGGTACAGCTGATAGCGGTGCGGCGCGGGATAGAAGCCGCCGGCCGGACCGGCACCGATGCGACTGCGGATGCGGTGTTCACGCGAGGGGGCCGCTCCCCGAGGGGGTGCGGCGACGAAGGCCCCCGTGGCAGGCGAGGCCGGGGCGCGGTGGTGGGAGGCGACGGCGGTCGGACTGAGCGAGGCTGTCTCGGGCATGACTCTCCAGGGGGGACGGCGAAGCCCCGCCGCCCGGGGGCAGCGGCGGCGGAACGGAGTGACTGCTCTGAGGTACCGTCCGGACCCTGGACTAGTAGGCGCTGGAGACCCGCTGCAGATCGATGTGCAGACGCCTGGTCAGACCGCTCGTGCCCTTTCCGGCCATTCCCGTCGCTCCCGTGTCCGGGGCTCGCGAGAGGCGAGACCACGCTTGCCCCGCCGCTCCGGCGGGACCCGGTCGTCACCCGGGGCACCCCGTCGCGGTGGAAGGGTTGCCTGTCAGCGGGCCGGGGCCGATCAACCGCCTCGCACGGAGGGACCCGGCGAAGGGCGCTGACCATCGTGACCGTCCCCGTCAGTCTCGGTCCGCTCCGTGGGCTCGTCAAGAAGGCGCCCGCCCGGTCTCACCACGTGGTCGTCCGGGCTGCCGAGCGTTGACCTCCGCACGCCGTGCCTCGCCACCGCACGGACTCGGTCCTGGTCCGAACTCCGGGGCTCCGAGCCGGAACAGACGGCGCGGGCGGGCCGTTGTGCTGGAGAGGACACCACGACGACGGCGCGCCCAGGGCGCCCGCCGCGACGGAAGGGCGGAGGTGACGGACGTGCCGGTCCTGTCCGCGCTCCGCGTCATGGCGCTCACCCCCCGCCGCCGTGTCCATCTGTACTCCCGGCCGCACATCGATCTGCGGCGCGTGGCCGGCGCGCTCTGTCGTCCCTGACCTGTCACCCCGCTGCCGCCGCCCTCCGCACGGAGGGCAGGAGCCCTCGTACGGTCGATCAGGAAGGCACCCCTTTCGTGGCCTCGTCATCCCCCTCCCCGCTGCCCGCCGCCTCCCCTTCACCCCTCTCATCCGCCACTTCCTCCTCTTCCTTCTCTTCCCCTTCTTCCTCCGACGCCCTGCACCTCGCCGTCGCGCTCGACGGCGCCGGGTGGCATCCGGCCGCCTGGCGCGAGCCGGTGGCCCGCCCCCGTGATCTGCTCACCGCCGCGTACTGGACGGACCTGATCACCGAGGCCGAGCGCGGCCTGCTCGACCTTGTGACCATCGAGGACGCGCTCGGACTCCAGTCCTCGCGGGTCACCGGTCCCGACGGCCGCACGGACCAGGTACGTGGACGGCTGGACGCCGTCCTGATCGCCGCCCGCGTCGCTCCACTCACCAGCCATATAGGACTGGTGCCGACCGTGGTGGCCACCCACACGGAGCCGTTCCATATCTCCAAGGCGATAGCCACCCTCGACTATGTGAGCAGCGGGCGGGCCGGCGTACGGGTGCAGGTGTCGCCGCGTCAGAGCGAGGCCGCGCACTTCGGCCGCCGTGAGTTCCCCCCGTTCCGGCTCGAGGACCTGGACAGCCCCGCCCTGCGGGAGTTGGCCGTCGACCTCTTCGACGAGGCCGCCGACCACGTCGAAGCGGTACGCAGGCTCTGGGACAGCTGGGAGGACGACGCGGAGATCCGGGACGTCGCCACCGGCCGCTTCGTCGACCGCGACAAGCTGCACTACGTCGACTTCGAGGGGCGGCACTTCAGCGTCAAGGGACCCTCGATCACCCCGCGCCCGCCACAGGGCCAGCCCCCGGTCAGCGCCCTCGCCCACGAATCGGTGACCGGAGCGCCCTTCCGTCTGCTCGGCCGCTCCGCCGACATCGGATACGTCACCCCCCACGACACCGGGCAGGCGCGCACGATCGTCGCCGCGGTCCGCGCCGAACAGGAGGCGGCCGGGCGCTCCGGCGAACCCCTGCACCTCTTCGGTGACCTGGTGGTGTTCCTGGACGACGATCCCGCCGCCGCGGTGGCCCGCCGCGACCGCCTCGACACCCTCGCCGGCCACCCGTACACCAGTGACGCCCGGATCTTCACCGGCACCCCCGCACAACTCGCCGACCTGCTCCAGGAGTTGCACTCGGCCGGACTGTCCGGCTTCCGGCTGCGCCCGGCCGTCGCCGGCCACGACCTGCCGGCGATCACCAGGGGCCTGGTCCCGGAACTCCAGCGCCGCGGCGCCTTCCGGCAGTCGTACGAGGCCGACACCCTGCGCGGGCTGCTCGGACTCTCCCGCCCCGCCAACCGCTACGCCGCCACCGCCTGAGCCGGAGGGACCCACTCATGAACACGACACAGGACAAGCCCCTCAAGCGGATCCACCTCGCGGCGCACTTCCCCGGCGTCAACAACACCACCGTCTGGAGCGCCCCGGAGGCCGGCAGCCACATCGAGTTCAGCTCGTTCGCGCACTTCGCGCGGACCGCCGAACGCGCCAGGTTCGACTTCCTCTTCCTCGCCGAGGGCCTGCGTCTGCGTGAACAGGGCGGACATATATATGACTTGGACGTGGTCGGACGCCCCGACACCTTCACGGTCCTGGCCGCGCTCGCCGCCGTCACCGAACACCTGGGCCTGACGGGCACCATCAACTCCACCTTCAACGAGCCCTACGAGGTCGCCCGCCAGTTCGCCAGCCTCGACCACCTCTCCGGCGGACGTGCCGCCTGGAACGTCGTCACCTCCTGGGACGCCTTCACCGGCGAGAACTTCCGCCGCGGCGGGTTCCTCCCGCAGGACGAGCGCTACTCCCGGGCCAGGGAGTTCCTGGCCACCGCGAACGAACTCTTCGACTCCTGGCACGGGGACGAGATCGTCGCCGACCAGGAGACCGGAACCTTCCTGCGCGACGCCGGGGCCGGAGCCTTCGTGCACCAGGGCCGGCACTTCGACATCCAGGGGCGGTTCAACGTCCCGCGCAGCCCACAGGGGCGCCCCGTCGTCTTCCAGGCCGGGGACTCCGAGGAGGGCCGCGAGTTCGCCGCCGCGGACGCCGACGCGATCTTCAGCAGGTACGCCACCCTCGAGGAGGGCCGGGCCTTCTACACGGACGTCAAGCGCCGGCTGGCCCGCCACGGCCGTACGCGCGACCAGTTGCTGATCCTGCCCGCCGCGACCTTCGTCCTCGGGGACACGGACGCCGAGGCGGAGGAACTCTCCCGCGAGGTGCGCCGTCGGCAGGTCAGCGGCGCCACGGCGATCAAACACCTCGAGTTCGTCTGGAACCGCGACCTGTCCGCGTACGACCCGGACGGTCCGCTTCCCGACATCGACCCCGACCCCGGCGAGCACACCGTCGCCCGCGGGCGCGCGCAGGTCCGGATGTACCGGGATCCGCCGGCCACCGCCCGGGAGTGGAGGGAGCGGGCCGCCGCCAACAAGTGGTCGATCCGGGACCTCGTCATCGAGACCGGCAACCGGCAGGCGTTCGTCGGTTCCCCGGCCACCGTCGCCGCGACGATCAACGACTTCGTCCAGGCCGACGCCGCCGACGGCTTCATCCTCGTCCCCCACATCACCCCCGGCGGCCTCGACACCTTCGCCGACACCGTGGTCCCGCTGCTCCAGGAGCGCGGCGTGTTCCGTACGGAGTACGAGGGCACCACTCTCCGCGACCACCTGGGCCTCACCCGTCCCGACGCCGAGGCGACGGCCGACCGGGTGGCGTCATGAGGTGCCCGGGCATCGCGCGGATCGTGCCCGACCCGGACCCCGTGGCCGGGGTACGGAAGCCGGCGAACGGCCATGTCGGCCAGGAGGTCTGCGCGGGGGTCAGCTGACGTCGAGGTAGTCCCGGAGAGCCTCGGAGCGTGAGGGGTGGCGCAGTTTGGACATCGTCTTGGACTCGATCTGGCGGATGCGCTCGCGTGTCACCCCGTACACCTGCCCTATCTCCTCCAGCGTCCGGGCCTGCCCGTCCATGAGGCCGTAGCGCAGCGTGATGATCCCGGCCTCGCGCGCGGTCATGTTCGCCAGGACGGCCTGGATGGCGTCCTTGAGGAGCAGGAAGGTGACCATGTCCGCCGGGGAGATGGTCTCGCTGTCCTCCAGTACGTCACCCAGTTCGGTGCCGCCTTCCTCACCGAGGGGGGTGTGGAGGGAGACCGGCTCCTTGGTGTAGTTCTCGATCTCGGTGATCTTCTCCACCGGCACGTCCAGCTTCCTCGCCAGTTCCTCCTGGGTCGGATCGGCTCCCGTGTCCTGGATGATCTCCCGGCGGACCTTGGCCATTCTGTTGATGACCTCGACCATGTGGACGGGAATGCGGATGGTCCGGCTCTGGTCCGCCAGCGCCCGTGAGATCGCCTGCCGGATCCACCAGGTCGCATAGGTCGAGAACTTGAACCCTCTGGCGTAGTCGAACTTCTCCACCGCGCGGATGAGACCCGTGTTGCCCTCCTGCACGAGGTCCAGGAACAGCATCCCGCGCCTGCTGTAGCGCTTGGCGATGGAGACGACGAGGCGCAGGTTCGCCTCGACGAGATGGGACTTCGCCCGGTGTCCGTCCGCGGCCAGGATCTCCAGCTCCCGCCGGAACTCCGGGTCGATACCCGGCTCCTCCTGGAGCCTGCGATCGGCGAACAGTCCCGCCTCGATCCGCTTCGCCAGATCCACCTCCTGCGCGGCGCCCAGCAGGGGGACCCGGGCGATCTGCTTGAGGTAGTCGCGTACCTGATCGACCGAGGCACCGGAGGAGGTGAGCCGGGGGCCGGGGGCGTCGTCGTCCTCCTCCACGTGCGCGACGGGCCGGGGCGGCTCCGGGTCCCACACCTGGGAGTCCGTCTCCATGGCCCTCAACTCCTGTCCGGAAGCGGTCGGAGGAACTGCCCGGCGCGGGACTGCGGCTGGGTGGCGTACGTCGTCGTGGTGCAGACCGTGGCCGGCTCGTCGAGGACAGGGAGCGTCGTGGCGGGCCGACCGGGTTTCCCGTACCCCGGTCCGACGTGATGGAGCGTCCTGAGGTGCTGGAGGACGATCGCGCGCTCCGCGAAGAGTCCGTGCGAAGAGTCCGGGCATACCCCGAGGGTCGTGGACAGGACGTCGGCGAGGGACTTGCCCTTGAAGTGTACGTCCAGGGCCTCGCGGTTGTACCGCGCTCCGTGACAGACCCGGCACGGAGCGGGGCGCCGGGCGGATCGCGCCCGGTGGCGTCCCGCACGGCAAGCGCGTCCGTCCGGGGTGACACGCCCTGGGGGCGCGCTTCGTGGACGTGTCTCGTCGACGCGTCCCGTGTGCGACAGGGTGCCGGCGGCCGGGTCCAGCGATACGCCGGTCCGGTCCGGTGCGGTTCAGTCCGGTGCGGTTCAGTCCGGTTCAGTCCGGGACGCGACGGGGGAGAGGACGAGTCCGGATGCGGCCGGTTCGCAGCCGCGGGCCCACAAGTGGGGGGCGGCCTCCGGCGCGTTCGCCCGCGCGGGCTTGATCGTCCGCCTTGCGCCGGCTCACGTACGACGGCTCACCGCCGTACCGGTTGCGCGGGGACGGCCCCTCGGCCGTCCCGGTCCTCTTGCGTCAGCCCACCTCGGCGAGCTCGCGGACACTCCGCGGCAGCTCCTGCGCGTGGTGGTGGCGGTGGCGGCACAGCCACACGATGTCGCGGCCGAACGACCAGACCAGCAGGACGAGCGCCAGCAGTACGGCGGCCGCGTCCCCCTCGCGGGGCAGGATCCCGGCGCCGGCGACGAGCAGCACGATTCCCTGAAGGGCCGCCACGGTCTTGCGGGCCATGCTGTGCGGCAGCGCCGCGTTCAGCCAGGGAAGGACCCGGGCGGCCGCCACGAACACGTACCTCATGGTGCCTATCAGCAGCACCCAGGGGCCGAGCGACATCGAGACGTACACGCTGAGCACGAGGATCAGGAAGGCGTCGACCTCCATGTCGAAACGGGCGCCCAGGGCGGTCGAGGTGCCGGTGCGGCGGGCGACCTTGCCGTCGACCCCGTCGAGGATCAGGGCGACCGCCGTGAGACCGACGAGCAGGGAGACCGGGGGCGAGCTCTGGAAGGAGTCCGCGACCAGCGCGGTGACGCCGCCGACCAGGATCGCGCGGCCGAGAGTCACCCGATTGGCCGGTCCGAAGGAGCGGGGCCGTGAACGGCGCAGGGCTCGGGTCAGGACCGCCCAGGTGGCGATCGCGAAGGCCAGGCCGGTCAGCCAGCCCGCGGGCCCCATCCCGATCGCCGTCCCCAGCAGAGCCAGCACCAGGAGCTGCACACCCGCTCCCACCGTGGTCTCCTGGGCCAGGAGCCTAGCGTCGTACGTGTTGTTCAGGGCCACCGCACATCCTCCGGCCATATGACAGAGTCGATCAACGCCGCGTACTGTGCGCGGCTTGTCACCGCTCCGTACGTGAAGATCTGCTCGATCGTTCAGGGGGACGCTCATGGAACTCACAGCTCGCGCCTTCTGGCTGGGCTCGCCCGGCCACGGCGAGATACGCGAGGTGGCCCTGTCGGCGCCCGCGGAGGGTGAGGTGCTGGTGCGCACGCTCTACTCCGGAGTCAGCCGGGGCACCGAGTCCCTCGTCTTCCGTGGCGGCGTGCCGGAAAGTCAGCATGCTTCGATGCGTGCACCGTTCCAGGACGGGGATTTCCCCGCACCGGTGAAATACGGCTATCTGAGCGTCGGCCAAGTGGAGGAAGGCCCGGCGGGCCTGCTGGGCAGGACCGTGTTCTGCCTGTATCCGCACCAGACCCGCTACGTCGTCCCGGCCGGCGCCGTGACGGTCGTACCGGATGCGGTGCCCGCGGCCCGTGCCGTCCTCGCCGGGACGGTGGAGACCGCGGTGAACGCCCTGTGGGACGCCGCTCCGCTGGTCGGGGACCGGATCGCGGTCGTGGGCGGAGGCATGGTCGGCTGCTCCGTCGCCGCCCTCCTGGCCCGCTTCCCGGGCGTACGGGTGCAGCTCGTCGACGCCGATCCCGCGCGCGCCGGCATCGCCCGGGCCCTGGGCGTCGACTTCGCACTGCCCGCGGAAGCCGCCGGTGAGTGCGACCTCGTCGTGCACGCCAGCGCCACCGAGGCCGGACTCACCCGGGCGCTGGAACTCCTCGCCCGCGAGGGGACCGTCCTCGAGATGAGCTGGTACGGCGACCGGCGGGTCAGCCTGCCGCTGGGGGAGGCCTTCCACTCGCGGCGCCTGGTCGTGCGCAGCAGCCAGGTGGGTTCCGTTTCACCGGCGGCCCGGCCCGGCCGGACGTACGCCGACCGCCTCGCGCTCGCCCTCGAACTGCTCGCCGAGCCCGCCTTCGACGCTCTCGTCACCGGGGAGTGCGACTTCGCGGAACTGCCCGGCGTGATGGCGAAACTCGCCTCCGGATCGATACCGGGGTTGTGCCATCGCGTCGTCTACGACGGAGTCTGAGCACCGGGCGACCGGTCTGACCTCCGAAGACTGCGAAGAAAGGGGAACAGGCGACTGAACAAGGAGAACGGGGCAGCCGTACTACACGACATGGTCCCGGCAGGGGATCAGACGTGCCGCACCTGGAGGGTCGTCCGTTGTTCAGCATCACCGTCCGCGATCACCTGATGATCGCCCACAGCTTCCGTGGCGAGGTCTTCGGCCCCGCGCAACGCCTGCACGGAGCGACGTTCCTGGTGGACGCCACGTTTCGCCGAGCCGAACTCGACGAGGACAACATCGTCGTCGACATCGGTCTGGCCACCCAGGAACTCGGCGCCGTCGTGAGCGCGTTGAACTACCGCAACCTCGACAACGAGCCGGACTTCAAGAACACGAACACCTCGACGGAGTTCCTCGCCAAGGTCGTCGCCGACCGTCTCGCCGAGCGTGTGCACGCCGGGGCGCTGGGCGAAGGCGCGCACGGCCTCTCCGGCATCACGGTCACCCTGCACGAATCACACATCGCGTGGGCGAGTTACGAGCGTGCCCTGTGACCGACACGACCATCGGCCGGCCGGCCGCGGACAGCGACCAGTCGCGCCTGAACTACGTGCCCGTCCAGCACACCGCTCTCAAGAATGCGGCGATCATCCCCATGTCCCTGCGCTCTGTGCACTTCGTGATGCCGGGCAGCGTCGACGACGCGTCCGCGCCCAGCGGCGGCAACGCCTACGACCGGCGGCTGTGCCTGGACCTTCCCGGCTTCGGCTGGCAGGTCCACCGGCACGCCGTCCCGGGCGACTGGCCGCGGCCCGCGACCGCGGCCCGTACGGAACTCGCCCGCACCCTGGCCGAGCTGGCGGACGACACGATCGTCCTCCTCGACGGCATCGTCGCCTGCGGAGTCCCCGAGATCATCGTCCCCGAGGCCGAACGGCTGCGCATGGTCGTCCTGGTGCATCTGCCCCTCGGTGACGAGACCGGCCTCGCACCGGCCGTGGCCGCGGACCTGGACGCGCGGGAACGCACGACCCTGCGGGCCGTGGACGCCGTCGTCGCCACCAGCGACTGGGCGGTCCGCCGGCTCGTCGCCCACCACGGACTCGCCCCCGACCGCGTGCATGTCGCCGCCCCCGGTGCCGACATCGCCCCGCTCGCCTCCGGCACCGACGGCGTCTCGCGGCTGCTGTGCGTGGCGGCGGTCACTCCGCGCAAGGGCCAGCACCGGCTGATCGAGGCCCTCGCCACCGTCACCGACCTGCCCTGGAGCTGCGTCTGCGTCGGCGGACTCACCCAGGACCCGGCGTACGTCGCCCAACTGCGCGGCCTGATCGAGAAGTACGGCCTCGGCGACCGGCTGCACCTCGCCGGACCGCAGGCGGGCGCGGAACTCGACGCCAGCTACGCCGCGGCCGACCTCATGGTCCTCACCTCGTACGCCGAGACGTACGGCATGGCCGTCACCGAGGCGCTCGCCCGGGGCATTCCCGTGCTGGCGACGGATGTCGGCGGCCTGCCCGAAGCGGTCGGGCGCGCGCCCGACGGCGGGGTGCCCGGCATCCTCGTCCCCCCGGAGAACCCGGCCGCCCTGGCCGTCGAGCTGCGCGGCTGGTTCGGCGAGGCCGATGTGCGCCGCCGGCTGAAGGCCGCCGCCCGCGGCCGGCGCGCCGCGCTGGACGGCTGGGCCGCCACGGCCCGCAGCCTGGCGGGCGTGCTGGCACGGCTTCCGCAGGAACCCCGGAGGGTGGCATGAGGATGACGGCGACCGGGTCGGACGCTCCCGGGCAGGGGGCGCCGCGTACGGCCGGGACCGGAACGGCGGGCCAGGATGTGACGCAGTCCGGGACCGGAGCCGGGGACCAGGACGCGAAGCGGGTCGTTCCCGGGGCCGGTCCCACCACGAGCGGTTCGGGCGCTCCGGGGCGGCGCGCGGACACGCCCGACGACGACATGCCCCGTTACGCCCCCCAGTGGCTCCAGTTGCGGGAGGGCGCCGACGCCGCGGCACGGGCGGCCGACCTGCTCGACCCGCTGCGCATCCGGCTGGCCAACATGCCCCGGCGCGGCGGCGACCTGGTGATTCACGACCTCGGCTGCGGCACCGGTTCCATGGGCCGCTGGCTCGCCCCGCGTCTCGACGGCGCCCAGCACTGGGTCCTGCACGACCGGGACCCGTATCTGCTGCACTTCGCGACGGTGGGCTCGCCCAGCGCGGCCGCCGACGGCAGCGGGGTCACGGTCACCACCCAGCGCGGCGACATCAGCCGGCTGACCGCCGACGCCCTGACCGGGGCCTCGCTGGTGACGGCGTCCGCCCTGCTGGACGTGCTGACCCGCGAGGAGACCGACCGGCTCGCGGCGGCCTGCGCGGAGGCCGGGGTCCCGGCCCTGCTGACCCTCTCCGTCGCGGGCCGCGTCGAGTTCGCGCCCGGCGACCCGCTGGACGCCGAGTTCGCCGAGGCGTTCAACGCCCACCAGCGGCGCGGGGACCTGCTCGGCCCGGACGCGATCACGGCGGCCTGCGAGGCCTTCGACCGGCACGGCGCGACCGTCCGGGTGCATCCGAGTCCCTGGCGGCTCGGGCCCGACGAGGCCGCGCTCACCGAGGAGTGGCTGCGCGGCTGGGTCGGTGCGGCCGTCGAGCAGCGGCCCGAGCTGGCGGAGCGTGCGGAATCGTACCTGCGGTCCCGTGTGGCGGCCTGCGCGGCGGGCGAGTTGCGTGTGGTCGTGCACCACAGCGACGTCCTGGCGCTGCCGCGGCCGACGGGCGGTGCGAAGTGAGCGCGGGCGTGGAAGCGGTCGGCGTGGACGCCGGCCCGGTCGCCGCCCCCGGCAGGCGCCTCGCCCTGCGGATCCGGGGCGGAGCCGCCCCGGCCCAGCGGCGCCCCGCCACGGATGTGCCCGGGGCCCAGGGGACGACGGACAGGACGACGGACACGGCCCGTACCGACACCGAGACGGGCGGGACGCGCTCCACCGCCGTCGCCACGACACGTCCGCCGGCCGACCACGCCACCGCGCTGCCGTCCACGGCGGACGCGGCAGGCGACCTGACGCCGGCCGGTCCCGGTGCCGACCGTGCGCCCGGGCAGGGCGACCCGGCTCCGACGGCCGACGGCCGGCGCCCGGCGGGCGCCCTGCGCGCACTGCTCGGCTCCCGCGGCCTGCGCACCCACTTCGGCACCGTCGCCGGCACCGCCATCCTCGGCGTGCTGCTCTGGCGGCTCGGCACCGGCGTCTTCCTGGACGGGCTGCGGCGGATCGACGCCACGACCCTGCTGGCCGGGGTCGGCCTGGGCCTGCTCACCACGGTGTTCAGCGCCTGGCGCTGGTGCCTGGTGGCCCGGGTGCTGCGGATCCGGCTGCCGCTGGCCGGCGCCGTCGCCGACTACTACCGCGCGCTGTTCCTGAACGCGGCGCTGCCCGGTGGTGTGCTCGGCGACGTGCACCGCGCCGTACGGCACGGTCAGAGCACGGGGGACATCGGACGCGGTGTGCGCGCGGTGGTCCTCGAACGGACCGCCGGACAGGCGGTCCTGGTCGCCGTGGGAGCCGCGGTCCTGCTCACCCAGCCGTCACCGGTCCTCGCGGACGCCCGCCGGCTGGCTCTCGTCCTGGCGATCGTCTCGGTGTGCTCGGCGGTGGCGGTGCTCGCGGTCCGCAGAGCCGGGCCGGCCACCCCTTCCCGCCGGTACAAAGCCGTCCGCGCCGCGCTCACCGAGGCGCGCGGCGCGCTGCTGGCCCGCGGCAACTGGCCGGGTGTGCTCATCTCGTCGGTCGTGGTGCTGGCCGGACACCTGGCCATGTTCCTGATCGCCGCCCGCGTCGCCGGATCCACCGCGTCCGTGGCCGAGTTGCTGCCGCTGGCCCTGCTCGCCCTGCTCGCCATGGGCCTGCCGCTCAACGTCGGCGGCTGGGGTCCCAGGGAAGGCGTCATGGCGTGGGCCTTCGGTGCCGCCGGACTGGGCGCCGGCATGGGTCTGAGCGTCGCCGTGATCTACGGGGTGCTCAGCTTCGCCGCCGCCCTGCCCGGTGTCGTGGTCCTGTTCGTCCGCTGGTTCGCGGCGCTGCGACGCCCGCGGGAGGAGAACACGGGAGGGCAGGATCAATGCCGGGATTCAGCGACCGCCGGGGAACCCGTCCCCGCCGAGGGCGGTGCCTTCTCCGTCAGCAACGAGAAGTACGCCCCGAAGGCCTCGGTCAGCCCCGCCAGGAGCGCCTCGCCCTTCTCGGCGGAGGCCCTCGAAGGGCGGCCGATGACGCCGGACTCGGTATAGCCGGACATTCCGAGGGTGAGCAGATGACGCCGGTCGTCCGCGACGAAGTCGGAGGTCTCGTAACCGGGCCGGATCAATTCCGGGTGACTGTGCAGAAGAAGGGAGGTCTCGATTTCCCCCGCGTGCATATCGGTGAGCAACGAGGTCTCCACACCGGCCCGTTCGAGCGCGGCCTCCCAGTCCTCGGCGGCCGGGAAAAGCGCCATACGCGTACCACTGCCCGCGGATTCCTGGACGGCATTGCCCAGCACGTAATTCCCGCCGTGTCCGTTGACCAGTACCAGGGTGTCCACACCCGAGCGGCGGAGCGATTCGGCTATGTCCCGCACCACCGCGTAGAGCGTGACGGCGGAAATGCTGACGGTCCCGGGCCACGCGGCGTGCTCGTGCGAGCAGGAGATCGTCAACGGAGGAAGGAGATGGACCGGATGGGCGGCGGCGATCTCACGGGCGATGGCGCAGGCGACCAGCGTGTCCGTCGCCAGCGGAAGGAACGCCCCGTGCTGTTCGAAGCTCCCCACGGGAAGCACCGCGACCTCACGGGCGACACCGGCCCCCCGCTCGCGCACATCCTCCGTGGTGTCCGCCGGCAACAGACCCGACACCGCCGAACGCGTTCCCGAACCACTCATGTTGCACGGCCTTTCGACTCTTCTTTCGACTCTGCTTAGGAACCAGATCATGACAGATGACTTCGCAGTACTTGCCGAGACCGCGCGCCGCTCTGGTGTCGAACGAGTCGTGATTGCCCCTCTGCCCACCGTGTACGGCAATTTCCAGGCCGTCGGCTACCTGGACCACGACCGCGGAGAGGAGCAAGTGGTCCTGGTCCACGGGGAAGTCGGCGATCTCGACGGCGGTGGCAGTGACGCGGCTAAGGAGGGTGTCCTCACCCGGCTCCATTCCGAGTGCCTCACCGGGGACGCCTTCGGCTCCACGCACTGCGAGTGCGGCGACCAGCTCGCCGCGGCGCTGCGCGCCATCGCCGCGGAGGGACGCGGCGTCCTCGTCTACCTCCGGGGCCACGAGGGGCGCGGTATCGGCCTGCTCGCCAAACTGCAGGCGATGAAGCTCCAGTCGGAGGGCCTCGACACCGTGGAGGCGAACGTCGCGCTCGGCCTTCCGGTCGACGCCCGTGACTACCGGGTGGCCGCGAACATGCTGCACGACCTCGGCGTACGGTCGGTGCGTCTGCTCTCGAACAACCCGCGCAAGCGTGAGTCGCTGCAGCGCAACGGCATCAGGGTCGCCGAGCAGGTCCCGCTGCTGATACCGCCGTGCGAGGAGAACCTCGGCTACCTGCTCACCAAGCGGGAGCGCCTCGATCACTTCCTCCCTCACCTGGACGGCGGAGACTGGACGAAGGAGATCTTTTGCGGAACGGCGAAAGCGGCTATCACTGAGGAATGACGGAAGACGACGCCGGACCGCTGTATCTGTCCCGTGAGCAGGTCGTGGAGCTGCTGGACACCGACACGGCGATCGCCTCGCAGCGCGCGGCGTTCACCGCGCTCGGTGACGGCACCGCCGAGCTCCCCGGCAAGATCATGCACCCCAGTCGCTTCGACGACAGCGTCGTCTTCGCCTACCTGGCGCGGCTGTCCGCGGACACCGGGGCCGTCGCCAAGTTCGGCAGCGTCAACCCGGGCAACGCCGGGGCCGGGCTGCCGACCGTCCACGCCGTGATCAACGCGCTCGATCCGGTGACCGGCCGGCTCGCGGCGGTCATGGACGGCACGGCGGTCACCACCCTGCGCACCGCCGCCGCCAGCGCTGTCGCCCTTGACGCGCTCGCCACCGCGGACAGCGCGGAGCTCGGCCTGCTGGGCTCCGGCACCCAGGCGCTCGCCCACGCGCGGGCCGTCGCCCGGGTACGGGAACTGCGGTCCGTACGGGTGTGGAGCCCGCATCCCGGCCGACGGGCGGACGCGGCCCGGCGGCTCGCCGCGGAACTCGGCGTCGCCGTCGAGGCGGTCGCTTCCGCGGAGGAGGCGGTCGCCGGAGCGTCGATGGTCGCGGCCTGCACGCTCAGCAGCACGCCCGTCGTACGGGGTGAGTGGCTGGCACCGGGGTGCACGGTCGTCAGCGTGGGGTCGTTCGAGCCCACCCGCAGCGAGGTCGACGCCGAGGTGGTCCGGCGGGCCGCGGCCGTGGTCGTCGACGACCCGGTGACGGCGGCGGAACACGCCGGACCGGTGGTCGAGGCGCTGGCCAGGGGAATCCTCGCGCCGGACGACCTGATCCCGCTCGGCGGCGTCCTGACCGGCGTCCGGACGGCCCGCACCGGCCCGGACGACGTCGTCCTCTACAACAGCGTCGGGCTCGGCATCCAGGACGCCGCGGCAGCCTGGGCCGTGATCGACGCGGCCCGTGCCCGCCGGGCACGGCGGTGAAGGCTGCCGCTCAGGTCGTGGTCATCGGCGGTGGCGTGATCGGCACGGGCATCGCCTGCCACCTGGCCCGCGCCGCACGGGTGGCCGGGCGGGCCCCCACGAGAGCACGCCGGACCACAACGCGCTGATCGGCGAGGCGCGTTCGTGCACACGCCGCCCGTACGCGACGTGGTTCCCGGGCCACGGCTCCCCGCACGGACCGGCGGTCGGCGAAGCGGTCCGGGATCTGTACCCGGGCCGCGTCACCCTCCTCGGGCACCAGCCCCCTGCGCGTCGCGTCCGCGGACCGGGTGGGCCGGATCAGTCCTGCACGGCCTCGTGCACGAGCCGCTTCAGCTCGGGGAAGTGCGCGTGGGACCCCGCCGGGCGGACCTGGGTGAAGAACTGCACGGTCATGTCCCGGTGCGGGTCGACCCAGAAGGTCGTTCCGGCCACCCCGCTCCAGCCGAACGCGCCCTCGCTGGAGGGGGACCGGGTGATCCCTGGGTCCACCACGACGGAGACACCGAGGCCGAAGCCCAGTCCCGCGTTGCCGGGTTCGCGGTGCAGCGGGCTGCCGAAGGTGCGGCGGTCGACTCCTCCCGGAAGGTGGTTGGACGCCATCGTGTCCACCGTCTCCGGCTTCAGCAGCCGGACGCCGTCGAGTTCGCCGCGGCGGCGGAGCATCTCCATGAAGCGGTGGTAGTCGTGGGCGGTGGCCACCAGGCCGCCGCTCCCGGACAGGAAGCGCGGACGGCCGTGCAGCGGCAGCCCGGCGATCGGGGTGACCCGCCCCTCGGAGTCCTCCCCGTAGAGCTCGGCGAGCCGGCCGGACTG
This sequence comes from Streptomyces sp. NPDC005195, assembly GCF_040608315.1. NCBI lineage: Bacteria > Bacillati > Actinomycetota > Actinomycetes > Kitasatosporales > Streptomycetaceae > Streptomyces > Streptomyces sp. NPDC005195. Next base: position 6,620 of record NZ_JBEXHZ010000031.1, on the reverse strand, counting down.
CTCGTCGGTGACACAGAATCCGGCGTCCGTCATCCCGAGCGGGCGGAAGATCCGCTCGGCGAGGAAGACGTCGAGGTCCTGGCCGGACACCACCTCGACGAGGCGGCCCAGGACGTTGGTGGAGACCGAGTAGTTCCACTCGGTGCCCGGCTCGAACTGGAGCGGCAGACCGGCGTACACCTCGCAGGTTCCGGCCAGATCCGCGCCCGGCGCCACCGACGACTCCAGACCGGCGTCGCGGTAGAGCGCGTCGACCGGGTGGGAGTGGTAGAAACCGAAGGTCAGGCCGGAGGTGTGGGTCAACAGGTGCCGGATCGTGAGGGGTTGACCGGTCGGACGGGTCCGTGTGCCGGCCCCCGACCCGTCGACGTACACCCGCGGTTCGGCGAAGGCCGGCAGGAAACGGGCGATGGGATCGTCCAGTTGGAAGTGTCCCTCTTCCAGGAGCATCAGCGCGGCCACCGAGGTGACCGGCTTCGTCATCGAGTAGATCCGCCACATCGTGTCGGTCTCGACCGGGAGCCCGGCCGCGCGGTCGCGCCATCCGTGTGCGGCGAGGTGCGCGACCGTGCCGTGCCGGGACACGGCCACCAGACAGCCGGGCAGCCGGTGGCCGTCGACGAGGTGGGCGAGGTACTGGTCCAACCGGGCCAGCGCCTTCGGATCGAGACCGACCTCATGCGGCTCGACCTCTTGTCGCAGGTGTCCCATCGTTCTCCTCCGCACTGCGGCTCGTGGACTGCCTCGTGTTCATCTTCATCGTCCCGTACGGAGTTCCCGCGTTCGCTTCGGGGCAGTCCGGCCGGCGGGTCGGCACCTCGTCGCGTCCCGGCAGCAGCAGGCCGAGCGGCAGCCCGGCCACGGCCACGGCGGCGAGAACCGTCAGAGCGGGCCCCGTCCGGACACCGTCCGCGACGGGCATCAGCACGGTCGCGACGGCAACTCCCAGCGTGGGCCCGACGTTCATGGCCGTCTGCTGGAGACCGCCCGCCACCCCGGCCGACTCCGCGCGGACATGACGCACGACGACCGTGGTCGCGGTGACCATCACGGCCGCGAAGCCGGCTCCCAGCAGGAGGAATCCGGCACCGATGGGCACCGCCGTGGACTCCCGGTCGAGCCGCGACAGCAGCAGGACCCCCGCCACGAGGACGCACAGCGCGGCCGGAGCCGTCCGGCGCGCCCCGAACCGGCGCATGAGGACGGCCGACACGGGCGCGCCCAGCACCATCATGACGGCCGCGGGCAGGGCCCGCAGGCCGGTCTGCAACGGGTCGAGACCCCGTACCTCCTGCAGGAAGCAACTGCCCGCGAACAGCGTGCCGAACATCGCCGCGGAGGCCACCACCAGGATGCCCAGCGCCGCGCCGACGGTCGCGGATCCCCGTACCCCGGGCGGCAGCAGCGGGTTCGCGGCACGGCGTTCGTGGCGTACGAAGACGGCCGCGACGAGCACGGCCACCACCAGCCCCGCTGTGCTCCCGGCCGTCCAGCCGGTCCCCGGGAGCCCGACCAGTGTGCGGACCAGACAGGCCAGGGCCACCGCGAGCAGGCAGGCCCCGGACAGGTCGAGCCGGACCGTCGGCCCGGGGGAGCGCACCGGTTCCCGGACGGCGAGCGCCGACCCGCCCAGGGCCGGCGCGGGCACCACGTTGAGGAAGAAGACGGCCCGCCAGCCGAACTGGCCGACCAGCGCGCCGCCGAGGACCGGACCGGCGGCGGCCGCGATACCGATGGCACCGGCCCGCAGTGCGATGGGCCGGCCGATCCGTTCGGGCGGGTGGACGGCACGCAGCATTCCGAGCGTGGCGGGCTGCAGCAGCGCGCCGAAGACCCCCTGGGCGACCCGTAGTCCGATCACCCAGCCGATGCCGGGAGCGAGGCCGATCCCCGCCGACGTCACGCCGAAGCCGAGGGAGCCCACGGCGAAGACCCGCCGGTGGCCGTAGCGGTCCCCGAGCCGCCCCGCGAACACCAACAGGCAGGCCACCGCGATGAGATAGCCGGTACTGGTCCACTGGACCTGTACGAGAGAGGCGCCGAGATCCCGGCGCATGGACGGCTGAGCCACCGTCAGCACGGTGCCGTCCAGGGCGACGATCCCCGCTCCGACGACGCTGCTCGCGATCATGAGGCGGCGGCTGACCGTCGGACCCGGCCGCGTCATGCCTCCTCCGGTCCGAGATGCGCGTCCAGGGCTGCCCGTAGCAGGGGTGCGAAGTCGGTCGCGCCGGTGCCGAGTTGGAGGCTGCCCCAGCTCCACAGCTGGGCGATGCCGTGCAGGTTCGCCCACAGGGCTCCCGCGGTGACCCGTGCGTCGGTCCCGGGCCGCACCCGGCCGACCAGGTCGATCAGCACCCCGAACAGCGGCAGGCTCGTCTCCCGGAGCCCCAGCCGGTCGCTCGCCAGCAGGTCGTGACGGAACATCAGCTCGTACATGCCGCGTCGGGACAGCGCGAAGTCCAGGTAGGCCCGCCCGAGGGCCGTGAGCTGTGCGCGGGGGCTCGCCCCGCCGTCGCCGACCGCCACGGTCACCTGGGCTCCGAGGTCCGCGAAGCCCCGCCGTGCGATGGCCGACAGCAGTTCCAGATGGGTCGGGAAGTAGCGGCGCGGCGCCCCGTGCGAGACCCCCGCCCTGCGGGCGATCTCCCGCAGTGTCAGCGCCTGTGCCCCCTCCTCGGCCACCAGACCGACGCCGACATCGACCAGCCGGGCTTTCAGCCCTGTCTCCCGTTCCTTCATGGACACTGTCTACCAGCCGACGTAGACAGTGTCTACTCCGTGCGTGTGCGGGTCGGGGAATGACGATCCGACCCGGAGGGTTGAGGTGTGTATGACCCAGGACGCGACGCAGGACGCACTGCTCGAGCTGCTCTCCGAGTACAAGGGCGGGGTGCTCACCACCCTCAAGAGGGACGGCCGTCCCCAGCTGTCGAACGTTGTCCATGCCTACAGTCCCGACGAGAACGTCATCCGGGTGTCCCTCACGGACGACCGGGCCAAGACGCGCAACCTGCGCCGGGATCCGCGGGCCTCGTACCACGTGACCAGCGACGACCGCTGGGCGTACACGGTCGCCGAAGGCACCGCCGAGCTGACGCCCGTGGCCGCGGACCCGCACGACGAGACCGTCGAGGAGCTCGTCCGGCTCTACCGCGACCTGATGGGCGAGCACCCCGACTGGGACGACTACCGGGCCGCCATGGTCCGCGACCGGCGGCTCGTGCTGCGGCTGCACGTGGAGCGCGCGTACGGCGCACCCCGCGCGCGCTGACGCCGGCCGGGACCCGCGTGGGGCGCCCCGGGCGTCCCGGGCCGTTCGTGTGACGAGGGCCGGCGGGAGCTCCGCGCATCCCGGCCGCCCCTGAATCCGGCCGGGGTGCGCGGAGCGGCTGCGTGCGGCCGCGCCGTCGCGTCGCGCGGTGTCGCGGCCGGTGGTCCCGCCGTCTCGTGCGCTCGGCCCCGGCCCGATGTTCTTGCCGTCCGGCGTCGGCTGTCAACCGTATCCCGGGGTGACGTTCACCCGGGAACGCCCAAATCCCCTGCGGGGAGGGGCTGCCGGGGACCTGGACGGCGGGTGGAGGATCATGCCGGCACGGCACGGCCCGCCGCCGCGTCGTCGTCCAGCGTGACGGCGGCCACCGCGGTCACGGTGCGCGGAACGCTTCCGGTGGGTCCGGCCGGGCGGCACACGGCGCGCGGCCGGGGGCGCCGTCGCGGCCTACGCGGCAGGTCACCGCCCCTCCGCGCCATATCCGACGGATATTACCGACGAGTTGACATTGAAACACCAAAGACCACCGCTATCATCACACCACCTGCGGAACACCTCCTGCGGAACTACCGTCGGCCGACAACAGTGGCCGTCGTGCAACCGAAGCAGCGCATCCATGAACGACGACAGGGGCAGAGGGCTCTGCGGAGTCCTCGGTTCGTCCGACACGGTGGTGACGGCGGTCGAGCGGTCCTTTCTCCACGAAGGTCTCCCCACCGACTTCTGAGAGAGACCGCATGGCGAGAGACCGCTTCACCCCCGATTTCGACCCCGACGGCGGGGACGCACTCCTCAGCACCGCACGCCAGGACATCGCCGTCGGCCGCTGGCAGAGCCTGCGGGACCTGCTGAGGGCCACCGGCCCCGCGTGGCCCGTGCGCGGCCACCGGATGCGGCTGCTGGCGGCCGCCTGCGTGGACAACTCCTCGGTCGAGTCCTGGCTGGCCGCCGAACCGCGCGGCGGCGACGCCCTGGTGCTGCGGGCCGCGACCGAGGTCGCCAGGGCCTTCCACCTGGCCGGCGCGGCGGGCGGGGGTGCCCCGGTCGAGCGGCGTCGCGTCGATCAGGCCGTGATGGCCTGCCTCCAGGGCGCCGAGGCCTACCCGGACGACCCCACACCCTGGATCTGTCTCATCTCCGTGGCCCGGCTCTATCCCGCCGGGGTGCGCCGTCAGGAACTCGGGCGCTGGTGGGACGAGTTGCACGCGCGCGATCCGTACAGCGTGGAGGGACACCTCCAGGTGCTGCGCTACTACTCGGCGCGCTGGCACGGGTCGCACGACCTCATGTACGACTTCGCTCGGGACGCGGCGGCCGTCGCCCCGCCGGGCTCCGCGCTGCCGGTCCTGCTGCAGGTCGCGCGGGTGGAGGAGTACCGCGCCGTCCTGGAGGAGGCGAACGGCCGGCGGGACACGCCCGCCGGGTTCGACCGGCACTGGAACCACGACGAGGCCGTCACCGACGTACGGCGCAGCTGGCAGCGCTGGCTCACCGCCCGCTCCGAGGGGCCGCCCGCACCCGAGGAGGTGCGGCACTTCAACTACCTCGCGCACGCCGCGTGTTACGCCGGACTCACGGACCTGGCGGGTCCGATCTTCCGGATGGTCGGGCCGCGCGCCAGCCGCTCGCCCTGGTCCTGCACCGGTGATCCGGAGAAGGAGTTCGTGAAGTGGCGCAAGCGGTCGTCACGCGGCGCCTGAGCCACTTCACGCGCCCTTGAGGTGTGTCGTTCGGATCGTGTGGCGGGACGCAGGGCGGGCCGGCGCCACCCGACCCGAACGACAGGCCCTGGCCCACAGCGGGCGACGCGGGCGGGGTCCGGCGCGGAACTACAGGTCGAACTCGTGCGGCGGCAGGTCGAGCGCGAAGCACGCCTCCCGCACCACGGCCTGCTCGGTCTTGTCGAAGTCGCCGTCGGCGCCGCCGATCACGATGCCGATCTGGATGACGGCACGTGCCTCGGCGGGCTTCTTCTTGGCCTTGGCGATCTCCTGGAGGATGCTGACCTTGCCGAAGGCGAAGTCGGCGGTCAGCTTGTTCAGGTTGTCGTCGAAGCGACGGCGCAGGTCGTCGGCGTCGAAGTTCTGCAACACCTCGTTCGTGGCGATGAGCTGGGCGACGCGCTGCCGCTCGGACGGATCGACCGAGCCGTCCGCCGCGGCGACGAGCGCGCACATCGCCATGCTCGCGTCGCGGAAGGCACCGCTCTTGAGATCGTTCTTCTTCGCCACGAGCTGGGTCTGCATCGTCGACGCGGACTCCTTGACGCGGTCCCACAGGGCCATGAGAACTCCATACGTTGGGAGAGGTCCGGTCCGCCCGCGGGCGGACCGGAGACCTCCTAGGTTTCTACAGCACCGTAGAAACTAGCGGACCGGTGCGGAAGTTCCGGTGGCGTTCCACTCGGCGATCACCGGATGTCCGTGTTCGGTGGACAGCCGGCTGACGGTTCCCGTCGAGAGCTGGAACAGGCGTCCTGCGTCCGCCGGGAGCCCGAGCCGACGGGCCGTCAGTACCCGCAGGAAGTGCGCGTGGGCCACCAGGACCACGTCGCCGGGGTGGTTGCAGAGTGCCGCGTCCACGCGGGACAGGACCCGGTCGGCGCGTTCCCCCACCTCCCGCGGCGACTCGCCGGGGTGACCGTCGGGGCCGGGCGGCACCCCGTCCTCCCACAGGACCCAGTCGGGCCGGGTGCGGTGGATCGCACGCGTGGTGATCCCCTCGTAGCTCCCGTAGTCCCACTCGTGCAGATCGGGGTCGGTCACCAGCCCCGTCAGGCCCGCGAGTTCGGCGGTCCGCACCGCCCGGTCGAGCGGGCTGGTGAACACCTGCGCGAAGGACTGCCCGGCGAAGAACGCGGCCAGGGACTTGGCCTGTTCCTCGCCGTGCCGGGTGAGCGGCAGGTCGGTCCAGCTGGTGTGCTGTCCCGTCAGGGTCCACTCGGTCTCGCCGTGGCGGACCAGTATGAGGTCGCCCATGGCCCGGCCTACTCCGCGGACTCGACGGCGTGGCCGCCGAACTGGTTGCGCAGTGCCGCGACCATCTTCATCTGCGGCGAGTCGTCCTGGCGGGAGGCGAAGCGGGCGAACAGCGACGCGGTGATGGCGGGCAGCGGTACCGCGTTGTCGATGGCGGCCTCGACGGTCCAGCGGCCCTCGCCGGAGTCGTCGGCGTAGCCGCGCAGTTTGTCGAGGTGCTCGTCGTCGTCCAGGGCGTTGACGGCGAGGTCGAGCAGCCAGGAACGGATGACCGTGCCTTCCTGCCAGGAGCGGAAGACCTCGCGTACGTCGGTGACGGAGTGGACCTTCTCCAGGAGCTCCCAGCCCTCGGCGTAGGCCTGCATCAT
>NZ_JBEXHZ010000030.1:0-78980 GCF_040608315.1 Streptomyces sp. NPDC005195 | reverse complement strand
CGGGCCGCGCCGGGGCCGCCGTAGCCCGGCCCGCCCTCGGACGCCGGTTCCTGACGGCCCGCGTGGCCCGGGGACTCCGGGCCACCGCCGCGGGCGGGAACCCTGCGGGGCAGCGCCGAGGGGCCCGGCTCCGGATCGACTGCCGCCGGGCGCGGTTCGGCGAGGCCCGAACGGCGGGGCGGCGGCAGGATGTGCGGGGCCCTGGCCGCGGCTCCGGTGGGGTCGGCGAGCAGCAGATGGGACCCGGGTACCGCGACGGTGGCCGTGACACCTCCGCCCGGGGTGCGGGTGAGGATGACCTCGATCCCCCACCGTCGGGAGAGACCACCGACCACGAAGAGGCCGAGGACCTCGGTCGGGGCCAGGTCCAGCCGTTCACGGCGGATCAGGCGGCCGTTCTCCTCCTCCAGCCGCTCGGCGCTCATCCCCAGCCCGTGGTCGACGATCTCGATCAGGGCGCCGCCGCCGGAGCCGTGCCGGGGTCTGAGGACCACCTCGACACTGCTGGACGCCGGGGAGAACGTGACCGCGTTCTCCAGGAGTTCGGCGAGCATCAGCGTCAGGTCGCCGACGATGTCGGGGGCGACGGTGACATCGCCCTCGGCGTGCGGGGTGACGCGCTGATAGCCCTCGATCTGGCCGAGCGCGGCGCGGACGATGTTACTGAGCCGCATGGGACCGGAGTTGAGGCCCGTCTCACGGATGCCGGCGAGCAGCATCAGGCTGTCGGCGTTGCGCTGGAGACGTACGGCGATGTGGTCGATGCGGTAGAGCCGGTCCAGTACCTCGGGGTCGGTCTCACCGCGTTCCACGGAGTCGATCAGCGCGAGTTGCCGTGCGGTCAGGTTGCTGACGCGGTGGCCGACGTTGCCGAACATCTCGGCGATGTTGCGACGGCTGACGACCTGGCGCTCCAGCAGGGCACTCGCGGTGACCTGCACCTGGTTGAAGGCTTCGGCGAGTTCGCCGATCTCGTCGCGGACCGGCACGGGAACGGCTTCGAGCCGCGGCGGGCCCGCGTCCTCCGCGTCGTCGTCCGCGACCCTGGCGAGTTCTGTCTCGGCGGCGGCGGCCACGTGCTGCGCCGCCTGGGTGAGAGTGCGCACGGTCCGCACCACGGAGCGGCGCACCAGCACCGAGAACAGGATCCAGGCCGCGAAGGCCGCGAGGTTCGCGGCCACCAGCCAGAGCACCTGCCACCAGGCGTCGTCGGACGCCGACTGGGTGTCGGCGGCGATCTCGTTGATGAGCGACTCGGTGATCTTCAGCCGGTTCTGGGCCTGGCGCTCGTAGGTCGGGTCGGCGGTCAGCGCGCCCTGGAGCGCGGTGCGCAACTGCGCCGGGTTCTCGGCGACCAGCCCGCCGGGGTCGACCTGGAGCGCCGCGTAGTGCTGGGCGATGACGCTCTGGTAGGCGCTGTGCTCGATCGAGGCGAGTGCGGCACCCTGTTCCTGGCTCGCCGACCGGGTGAAGCGATCGGCCTGGTAGGTGTACTGCTCGTAGTCGCCGACGGCTCCGGTGTACTCGATGAGCGCGTTGGCGTCGCGGGTACGGGCCGCGAAGACGCTGGTCTCGAAGGACGCGTGGGCGGTGTCGGCACGCAGCAGCGCGTCGAGCAGATTGCCCGCGGACTCCGAGGACTCACCGCCCGACCGGCCCAGTCCGAGGCCGTTGATGAGGCCTTCGATCACCGATCCGTACGCCGGGTCGATGTTGTCGGCGGGGATCGGGCCCTGCTCGATGGTCTTACGGAGACTGTCGAGGCCCTCCAGCTCCTTGAGCGCCTGGGCCTCGGCCTCGGGCAGCCGTTCGCCGTAGGTCGCCCGCACGGCCTCCGCCTGGGCGGTGACCTTCCGCTGCGCCTGGAGGAAGGCGGAGGTGTCGGACGCCTTGTCGCCGGGGCGGGCGGCCTCGTGGCGCAGGGAGACCAGGAGCGCCTGCCGGTGCTCGGTCTGTACTCCGTCGATGAGTTGGGTGACCTGCGCGCTGTCCCGTACGAGACGGGCGGTCGCGGCCGCGGAACGCGCCGAGTCCATCTCGGAGTAGACGATGTACGCGATCATCGCGGAAACAACGGCCAACGGAACAATGACCAGGACGTTGAGTTTCCGTCGGAAAGGCCAACGGTCAAGGAGGGAAGGCGTCCGGCCTATTCGGGGAGCCGTGGTCTGCGGCCCCCGGGCGGCTTTCCTGTGCGCGGGCACCAAACCTCCTTGACTTCATTCCCAATTGGAAGCCCGCGGCCCGAGCCGCGTGAACGGGTCGTGTCAGTACGCTCGGGCCGAGCAAGTGGAACCATGTCCCCCGACTCGGCCAACATTAGCGGTTGCCGCAAGAGTACGGCCATGATCAACCAAAAAGTGACACGGCGATACGTCTGATTCGCCGCCCTTTCGATCGAGTTGCGCATACGCGGTGAAGCCGCCTGGTCTCCATCGGTGATCTATTCGTGTCTTGACGGTGCGTTACTGCTCTCGATTGGATCGACTACACGCCATGCCTTCCGGCCGTCGACCCCCATGCACAAGTCTGGATGACCAACGTGACCCACGCCAGAAGCACCCGAACGACCGCAACGTATGCTGTGTCCCTGCTGGTTGTGGCCGCGGCCGCCCTCACGGGCTGCGGTTCCTCCGACAACAACTCCGACGGCAAGGACCCGCTGAAGGGTGACACCGCCAAGGGCGGTACGGTCGTGGTCGGTTCCAACAACTTCCCCGAGAGCATCCTGATCGCGGACATCTACGGCGAGGCCCTGAAGGCCAAGGGCATCAAGGTCGGGTACAAGCTCAACATCGGAAGCCGTGAGACGACCTATGGTCTGATCAAGAACGGTACGATCACTGTTCTGCCCGAGTACAACGGTGCCCTGCTGGCCTATCTGAACGCCAAGGCGGCCCCGACGACGGTCGAGGACACCTCCAAGGCCATCACCGCCGGTCTCGACGCGAAGCTGACCCTGCTGGAGCCCTCCGCGGCCCAGGACAAGGACGCGGTCGCGGTGAACGAGGCCACCGCCAAGAAGTACAGCCTCACCGAGAAGTCGACCATCGCCGACCTCGCCGACGCGGCGAAGGACATGGTCATCGGCGGTTCCCCGGAGTTCCAGACCCGCAAGCAGGGGCTGGTAGGCCTCAAGTCCGAATACGGCCTCAATTTCAAGTCGTTCAAGGCCCTGGACGCGGGTGGCCCGCTGACCGTCGCGGCTCTGAAGGGCAACAACATCCAGGCCGCGGATATCTTCTCGACCGACCCCGGAATCACCAAGAACAAGTTCGTCGTTCTCCAGGACTCGAAGAATCTCTTCGGTTTCGAGAACGTCACTCCGCTCGCCTACAAGAGCGGTCTCACCTCCGAGGGGGTCTCCGCCCTCAACGCCGTGTCGGCGAAGCTCGACACCGACGCCCTGGTGGACCTCAACGCCCAGGTGCAGAACGACAACAAGGACCCGCTGGACGTGGCCAAGAAGTGGCTGTCGTCCGCCGGACTGTCCTGACGGACGCGTGCCGGCCGGAGCGGGGATCCGCTCCGGCCCGCTGTCCGGCACCTCGGGGGTGGGGGCGCCCGGCGCCGTGTGGGTGAGGAGACCGTCCGTCATGCTCGAACGCACCACCGAGACGCCCCCCGGCGATCCGCGCACCGCCGGCGCGCGCGTGGCCACCGTGCCCGCCGGGGTGGCGCTGACGGGCCACGGTCTCGATGCGCGCGCGGTCGCCCGGATCGCCGGCGGAGCCCCGCCCGCCACCGTGCGTCCGGCGGCACTGGAGGGCATGGAGCGTTCCCACCGGGCGGCCCGGGCACTGGCGGCGGAGGGCACCCGGGCCTACGGACGCACCACCGGTGTCGGAGCCCACCGTGGCGTCGCCGTCGAGGAACGCGACGGCGACGGCCATGACCTGCGCCTGCTGCTCAGCCACGCGGGCGGCATCGGGGAGCGGCTGCCGGTACGACAGGTCCGCGCGATGATGGCGGTCCGGGCCAACCAACTGCTCGCCGGGGGCTCGGGGTTGCGCCCCGCGATCGCCACGGCCGTGCTGGACGCCCTGCGGGCGGGTGTGCATCCACCGGTCAGCGAGTACGGGGCGGTGGGCACCGGGGATCTGACGGCGCTGGCCGAACTCGGACTGGCGTTGTTCGGACACGGACCGTGGGAACACGACCGGGCGGACGACGGTGAACCGCTTCCCGAGCCGCTGCGGATCGAACGCGGTGACGCTCTGGCCCTGTTGAGCAGCAACGCCCTCACCCTGGGGCAGTCCGCGCTCGCCTGTCACGACCTCGGTGCGTCGCTGCGCGCCGCGCACGTGGTGGCGGCCCTGTCCCTGTGCGCGATCGACGGGTCCCTGGAGGCCTACGCGCCCGAGGTCCACCTGGCGCACCCGCATCCGCCCACGCGGCGCGCCGCCGCGCGCGTACGACGGCTGCTCGGTGCGTCGCAGACGCCGTGGCCGCCGTCCCCGCGCGTCCAGGATCCCTTCGGCTTCCGCTGCTTCCCGCAGGCACACGGCCCGGCGACGGAGGCGTGGAGCACCCTGGACCAGGTGCTCGCCGTCGACCTCAACTCCGCTGTGGAGAACCCCCTGATCGGCTGGGACGGGGCCAATGGTGCCCCGAGCGCACATCATCACGGCGGTTTCTTCGCCACCCCGCTGACGCTGGCGCTCGACGGGGTGTGCCTCGCCGTCCTGGGCACGGCCAGGCTCTCCGCCGCCCGGCTCTCCGGACTCGGCCGCCCCGAACTGACCGGACTGCGTTCCTACCTGGCGGACGAGGCGTCGGCGGGGTCGGGGATGATGATCCTCGAGTACAGCGCGGCGGCCGCGGTCGCCGAGGTCCAGACGTGTGCCGCGCCGGCCGCTCTCGGGCATGTGGTGCTGTCGCAGGGGATGGAGGAGGCGGCGAGCTTCGCCACCCAGGCGGCCCGCAAGACGCTCCGGCTCGCCGACGCCTACCGGCTGGTCCTGGGCTGCGAACTGGTGGCCGCGGTAAGGGCCTTGCGCCAGCGCGGTACGGTTCCCGACCCGCTGACCGCCGCGGGGCGGGCCTACGCGCGAGCCGCGGCGGTGCTGAATCCTGCGATGGAGGACCGCTCCCTGACCAGCGACGTGGCGAGCGCCGCGGCGCTGCTCGCGGAGTTCGCGGCGGCGGACGGGCACACCGCCGACACGCCGCCCTCCGCATTGCTGTAGCGGTTTCCGGAGCGTGATCGCCCGACCTGCCCGGCGCCTCTCCCGGGAGGCCGGGGGACGCTCGGCGCACAGGCACGTTCGCGGCCTGCCGACTCCTACCGGTACTGAGGCGGTGGCGTCGGCCCCGACTGCCCGTCCGGGCGGCGTGGGCGTCGTACCGTCGACCGGTCGCCCCACCGCGGTCACCACAGTCACCACAGTCACCACAGTCACCACAGTCACCACAGTCACCACAGTCACCAAGGAGAACGTTCCATGAACGCGTTGCCCGCCGTCGTCGGCCGGGACGAATTCGATGCGCTGGTCGTCAGGACGGACTATCACGACGACGTGGCCTGGCGCGCCGTGACGGCCGCCCTGGCAAAGCCGTGGGACGACGGGGGCGAGGGGCAGTACGCGGCGGGCCTCCATGTCGTGGACGACCCTGCCTGGGCGGAGGCCGGTGTCGACGACGTGGTCGCCGCGGTGCGCGCCGACGAGAACCTGTCGGTCGTCTTCCTGGCCGACGGGACCACCATGCGGGCCGCGCACCACGCGCTGCTGGCGGTTACCACGCTGACCCGGGAGGAGTGCGAGGACGACGAGGACCACCGGCGGCTGACCGAGTTCGGGCGCTCCTTCCGCACCGTCCCCGCGGGGATCCGCGACATCCACGCGAACCTGAGCATCGGCAACCTCGGGTTCGAGGAGTACGCCGCGATGGCGCACGACGAACCCGAGGGGATCCACCGGATCTCCTGAACGACCGCCGACCCACCGGGTCCTGGGGCCCGGCGGGTCACGGCCGGTCGGTCACGAACCCGTCGACCGCGGCGGTGAGTTCCGCCGGCTTCTCCACGGGCAGTTCGTGACCGGCGTCCAAGATCCGCACCACGGCGTCCGGGTAGGCCTTCGCCATCCGCAGCATCTGCGCGACGGGCAGCTGGATGTCGTAGTAGCCGTGGACCAGGAGGGTCGGGGTGCGGATCTCGCCGAGCCGGTCGAGGACGTCGAAGGACCGCATGGCGCCGTACAGCGTCATGACCACCTCGCGCGGGGTGTCCGCGGAGGTGCGGACGTACTCCCGGATCTCCTCGCGCGGATAGCCCGGGGCGAAGGCGCGCTGGATGTTGGTGGCCACGAACAGCTTGAACGGCACCAGGGTCGAAGCCGCCATGAGCAGGCCCCGTCCCCGGCTGTAGGTCATCCTGCTGATCGAGCTGACCAGGACCATGCGTTCGACCCGCTCGGGGTGGGCGAGGGCGATGGTCTGGGAGATCATCCCGCCCATGGAGTGCCCGACCAGGACGAAGCGCTCGATCTTCAGGTGGTCGAGGACCGCGAGGACGTCCGTCGCCAGCTCCGCGATCGTAGGCACCCCGCCCCCGCCGCTCTCGCCGTGCCCGCGCAGGTCCAGCCGGACCACCCGCCGCTTCTCGGCGAAATGCGCCACCTGGTGGTCCCAGCGGCGGCGGTTGGCCGTCCAGCCGTGCAGGAACACCAGGGGGACGCCGCCGCCGTCGCGGGGGCCCTCGTCGTCGTACGTCAGCGCGGCGCCGTCGACATCGAGCTGCGGCATGGGGCCTCCTGGGTGCGGTCCGGTTACTGACCGGTACGGTATCCGGCCGCACGCCTCGCCGTCACCGTCGTTCGCCGAGGAATTCGAGGATGTGCCCGAACACGTCGAGAGCCGCGCCCCGGCCAAGGAACGTGTCCAGGTGGCCGTAGCCGGGGATCTCGGTGTACGAGACGTCCAGCCGGGGCTGCCGGTGTGCCAGTACCTCGTGGCAGAGCCTCTGCGAGTCCAGCCACAGTCCGTTCTCGCTGCCCGCGAGCAGCAGTACCGGGGTGTCGATGCGGGCCGCCGCGTCCAGCGCGTTGGGCGGCAGCGCCCGGTAACGGTGGTCGGTGTCGTGCCAGCGCACGACGGTGCGGGCCAGTTCGATGCGGCGCAGGTGCGGCAGGATCCACAGGGGCGCGGGCCCGAGGAGCTCGGCGAGCCGGTCGTGGGTCGCGTCGGACAGGTTCTCGTGCACGAAGAGCGAGGCACCCGAGCCCCAGGCCGAGTTGTGGAGGATCTGGCAGGTCGGGTCCGGACACGCCGCCCCGCGCGACGCGAGGGCGAACAGCGGCGTGTACCTCGACCGCAGGCCCACCTTGCGGAAGTCGACCGGGATGTGGTCGATCCGGTTGCGCAGCAGTTCGCCCGCCACCGTCATGCGCAGCGAGGTGCGCCCCGCGAGCTTCGGCGTCAGGAACACGCCCTGGGAGACGACGCCCGCGAGTCCGGGCACCAGTCCCGCCGTCATGCTCAGCGACAGGGTGAGGGAGCCGACGCAGTGGGCGACCACGAACAGCGGCCGGTCGCCGACGCGTTCGCGGACGCGGGCGACGGCTTCGGGGATGTCGTACAGGGCGACGTCGTCGTACGTGTACCGCCGGCCCGTCTCGTTGTACGGGAAGCGGCGGCTGCCCCGCCAGTCGAGCAGCCAGGGCTCGTAGCCGTCGTCGAGCAGGACGTCGACGAGGTTGCGGGTCTCGGGGAGCAGGAACATGTCGGCGGACGCGGTGTGCCCGTGCAGGAGCAGTACGGCGGGCCGGTCCCGCTCGCCGCTGTCGACGCGGGTGAGCGCGAGGCGTACGCCGTCCCGGGTACGGAAGGGGATCTCCTCGACCCGGGCCGGGTCGAGGCGGTGGCGGAGGGGGTGCGGGGCCGCGCTCGTCCGGACCTTGCGGACCGGCTGCCGGGTGCGGGACGCGACGGTTCTGAGGATCATCGGTGGCGCTCCGAGAGGGTCGGGGTGCGGCGCAGGTCGAGGAGGTCCGCGGCGGCCCGGGCGAAGGGGCCGATCAGCCCGCGGCCCATCTCCAGGCCGAACCAGGCGAGCCAGGTCAGCTTGGCGGCCCGCTGTTCCCGGGCGGTCAGGCGCGGGTCGACCTTGATGCCGTCGATCTGGTCGCGTACGTAGCTGTCCGCGGGCACGACCAACTCACCCGTGAAAGAGGCGGGTTCGCCCTCACGGCCGATGTCGACGCGCAGGGCGCGGGTCTGCCGCCACACGTCACGGCGGGCGCGGGCGTGCTTGTGGCCCTCCAGCCACCAGCGGCCGCCGTCGGCGTCACGCAACAGCAGCCGGTAGGTCAGGAGTCGATGGTGCTGTCCGTGCTCCCGCGGAATGCCCTCCTCGGGGCGGACCCAGAGGTCCCCGCGCGCCACGACCAGCGGTTCGGGATGCACGGCGGAGCACACCAGCTCGCCGCCGGCGTCCACCCGCCGCTCCCCCGCCAGTTGGTACATGCTCGCGATGGAGAGGGTCAGCGCCATCGAGCAGGGGGTGTCGGCGACGGTGCCGACGGGCCCCACGAAGCCCTCGGTCGTCTCGGTGAACCACAGATAGGGCTGGTCGTCCTTGTGCGGGAGCCTGGCCAGGCCGTCCCGGGCGAGACGCTCGAACGTCCGCAGCTGCGCCCGGGAGTCGTAGCGGGCCGGGGGCCGCAGGCCGAGCGCCTCGACGAGCGCGGCGGTGCGGTCACCGGTGGCCGCCGGCCCCTTCAGGGTGGCCTCGCACAGTCTGAGGGCGGTGGGACTGCGCAGCACCCGGGTCAGGAAGTCCAGTTCGGGTACCGGGTCGGTCTCGAGGCGGTTCAGGGCGTCGTCGCGCCACTCGTCCCAGTCCTGTACGCGCACGTGCATGCCGCCGAACGCCATGTCCCGCACCACGTCGTCGAGGGTGTTGGGCACGCCGGTCAGGTGGTAGTCGTGGCCCCAGGCGTCAGGTTCGCAGACGACGGCGGCCGCGACCCGGCTCACCCAGTCCACCGGGGCCGAGTTCAGGTACTGGAAGGCGGGTACGGTGCGGAAGCGGGCGAAGGCCGAGATGAGCCCGCTGCTGAGGTCCTGCGGGTTGTAGGCACCGGTTCTCGTGTGACCGCCGATGCCTCCGGGACGCAACGCGGTGACGACCAGACCGTGGTCGCGCGCCCTGCGCAGCGCGACCTCGGCGGCCCACTTCGTCTGGTCGTAGCCGGCCACGAGGCGGTCGACGTGGGCGAGTTGGTCGTCCTCGCCCATGGAGGCGATGCCCACCTCGTTGAAGACCGCGATGGAGGAGATGTGGTGCAGCGGCTTCGGCGGGCCGGTGGCCGCGAGTTCAGCCAGGGTCAGCGCGCCGAGGACGTTGCTCTGCCGCAACGACTGGTAGCCGCGCAGGAAGTCCACGGCCGCCGCCACCCCGACCACGCTGTCCAGCTCGTGGGCGAGCGTGTTCCAGCGGTCGTCCGACAGGCCGAGGCGCGGGCGGCGGATGTCGCCGGGGAGCACCGTCACCCGGCGGCGGATCTCCGAGGACCAGGGCAGCCGGTGGGTCTTCAGCGCCGCGCCGAGGCGGGCCGAGGCCGCCTCCTCGTCGGGGGCTCGGACGAGGCAGTACACGTGGGCGTCGCTGTGTCTGAGCAGGTCGAGGAGGAGATGGCCGCCGAGGAAGCCGGTGGCGCCGGTGAGCAGGATCCGGCGGGGCGGCAGCGGCTCGGGCGAGCCGGTCCAGGGCAGACGGTCGGCGAGCGAGAGGTCCGCCAGAATCTGCTCCAGGTCTTCGGGACGGGCCGAAGGGTACGAAGAAGGCCGGGAGGGCGGGGAGGGCGGATACGACGAAGACGGCGAGCTGTCGCCAACGGCCCTCCAGGAGCCGGTCGTCGTGCGGGCCAGTGGGGTACGGGGTGCCGTCCCGGGCGGAGGAGTGCGCGGTGCGGGGACCGGCGGGGCCGCACTCCACGCGGGTGCGGGGGTTTCCGACGCGCCTGGAGCGGCGGAGGCCGCGGCGGTACCGGCGGTGGCCAGCCAGCGCCGGGCGAGGCTGCGCGGCCGGGCGTCGGCGAACACCTCGTCGAGGTCCATCTCGATGCCCAGCGAGTCCTCCAGGGCCGCGACGAGTTCCACCGCGCCGACGGAGGTTCCCCCGGCGTCGAAGAAGTCGCTGTCGGGCGACAGCCGCCCTTCGGGTACGAGGGGACCGGCCGCCTCGGCGATCGCGGAGGCCAGGCCGTCCACGTCGGGGGCGGTGGGAGTCGGAGCGGAACCGTGCGGGGCGCCCGCGGTGTGCTCACCTTCGGTTCCGGGACCGGAGGGGGCGGCACCCGCACCCGCACCCGTCCGCGCTCCCTCGCCCGTGACGCTCGTGGCCGGCTCCACCTCGGCCGCGCCCGCGCCCGGTCGCGTGCCGCCCGTGACCGGCTCGGGTCCGGCGGCGAGACCCGCCCTGGACAGCAGGGCCGCCACGCTCAGCCCCCCGTCGCCGCGCTCGATCGCCTCGCCTGCCGCCCGCTGTCCCGCGTACGACGACCTGTCCTCGTTCACTTCACGCATGAGAGCCTTTCACCCCGTGCCCTGATTCCTTTCCCGTACCGCTGTCATGGACCGGGCCACGTGCCGTGGCCGTCCCGCTCACCGTCGCCGCCAGGAGCGGAAGGCCCGCAGCTGATCCGGCGTGACCACACTCTCCAGACGCTCGTCGTCCTGGTCGGCGCCGCCGAGCGCGGCCAGCAGACGCCGGGCCGGCACGTTGCGCGCGGTGCGCTCCGCCGTCAGGCGGACCTTCGCGCAGCCCAACCGGTCTGCACGGTCGGCCAGCCACTGCAGCATCCGCTCCTCGACACCCCGGCCGAGCGCCCGGCAGCTCATCGTCCAGGCGAGGACGTCGAGTCGGCCGCCTTCCGCGCGCAGGGCGAGCAGACCGATCTGCCCGTAGTCGCCGAACCGGTCGCGGGCCACGGCCGTCCACACCTCGCCGTGTTCCCGCCACCGGGCGAGATCGCCGCCGTCGGCCGACCGGGGATGGAGGACGAACTGATTGGTCCGGCGCACGAGTTGTCCGGCCCGCTCGACGTCGTCCCCGGACAGGGCCCTGATGTCGACCTGGAGCTCCAGTTGGGCGAGGAACTCCTCGAATCCGGCCTCTTCGCGGGCCGCGTCCCGTTCCCGTTCCTGCGCGTAGAACCGTGCCCGCAGCCCGTCCTCGACCGTCGCCGCCACCGGCACGAGCGGCCACAACCGGTACAGGAAGTCGGCGAGTTCGGCCGCCGGGGGGCAGGTCA
Organism: Streptomyces sp. NPDC005195; assembly: GCF_040608315.1. Lineage (NCBI taxonomy): Bacteria > Bacillati > Actinomycetota > Actinomycetes > Kitasatosporales > Streptomycetaceae > Streptomyces > Streptomyces sp. NPDC005195. The sequence continues at coordinate 67,722 of NZ_JBEXHZ010000030.1, read as the reverse complement.
GTGACAGCACCTGCGGCAGCGCCGACCGCATCGCCGCGATCTCGACCGGGTTGTCGTCCAGGTAGAGGAAGCTGTCGAGTCCCAGTCCGAGCGTGCGCGCCGCTCCGGAGAGGCGGTCCGGCTTCGGCCCCCAGGTGGCGGAGAACGCGCTGAAGTGCTCGGTCTTCAGCAGACTGTCCGGACGGTCCAGGACGGCTCGTACCGTGTCTTCGTCGTTGTTGCTGACCAGTGCCAGCAGCACACCGGCCGCCCGCCACTCGAGCAGCCTGCGCGCGAGGAGGGCGCGCGGACCGGTCAGGTCCACCGCGTCCGGGCCGATCTCCCCGGCCACCCCGCCCCACAGGGTCTGGTCGCCGTCCACCGCGATCACCTTCGGCCTGGGGCGCCGCACCGCTCGTACGGCCTCGGCCACCCGCAGGGCCACCGCCGCCTGGAAGGGCGGTGTGAAGGGAAGATGGGCCAGCCGTTCGGTTCGTTCGTCGAAGCGTTCCGCGACGGTGTGGTGGCGTGTCCAGTCCTCCGGGCGGAGCACCGCGATACCGGGGGAGCCGGTGAGTTCGGCGGCGAGGTCGTCCTCCCACCGTGTGAAGCGGTCCTCCTGGCGCGCGGTGGGCGCAAGGCCCACGATCAGCGGCTTGCGGGTCCGCTCGGACAGGGCCTTCAGCGCGGCCGGGTACGCGGTGCGCAGCTCGTCGAGCACCTCGTCGGTGACCGGGCCGAACCGTTCCAGGTCCACCGCCCGCAGCAGCACCACACCCACCGCCGACGCGGGGTCGGCGAAGACGCCCGACGGGTCGCGCAGGGCGGCGAGCACCTGGTGGTAGGGGCCTTCGGCGACCGTCGGACCCTCGTCCCGCCCCCGGTCGGGTGTCCCGTCGCGTACCCCGTCCGGTGTCCACTCCCCGTTCGGTGTCCACTCCCCGTCCGTCGCCGCCTCGACGGCCGCCGCGCACAGCGACGGCAGATGGCCGAGCGCGAAGGTGGCGGCGAGTGCGAGCGAGGGGCGCGGGTGTGCGGCGGGCTCATCCGCGACCGGGGCGCCCGTCGCCGCCCCGCCGTTCCCCGCCGTCGCACTGTTCGTCTCCGCCTCCGCACGGACCGCCGTCGTCGGGTCGTCGGCCGCGTCCGCGAGCAGCCGCAGGAACTGCCGTGCCAGGCCGGTCGAGGTCGCCGCGTCCAGGATGTCGAGGTTGTGGTCGAGGCGGACACGGCCCGCGTCCGGGGTCATCGTGATCATGAGGTCGAGGTCCGAGTAGCCCGTTCCGGCGGGGAGCACCTCGAGCCGTTCGAGGTGGCCGGCAGAGGAACGTACGTAGTTGAAGTACACCTCCACCAGGGGCGCGTTCGCCCGGTGCAGCCCCTGTCCGGCGAGGGTCGGCAACACGTCCGAGAACATGGCGCCCTTGGCGAGGATCCGGTCCAGGCGCGCGTCCGTGCGGCGCACTACGTCCTCGATCCGCTCCCCCGCCCCGGCCTGTGCCGGGAAGGGGACGGGCACCCCGAAGAAGCCCACCGCGTCGTAGGCGTCGGCGTGGATCCGGGTGTCGACGGGCACGGCGAGTACGAAGCGCTCCCGTTGCCGTGCCCTGGCCAGCAGCACGGTCAGGGTACCGAGGCAGAAGGCGGCGGGTGTGACGGCGAGCCGGCTCGCGGCCGCCGTCACCCGTTCCATCAGACCGTCGGGCATCTCCACGGTGACGCTCCCGGCCCGGTACGAACGGGTCGCGGGGCGGGGCCGGGCGAGGGTCAGGTCGAGGCGCGCGGCGCCGTGGAAGGCCTCGCGCCACTCGGCCGTGTCGCCGCCGGGGGTGCCGCCGGTGCGCTGTGCCTCGATCAGCAGGTCGAGGTCGCGATTGCTGGCGGTGCCGCCGAGCGGGGTGCCGGACAGCTCGGCGTCGATCTCCCCCGCGACGAGCAGCAGTGACTGCAGATCGCTCACGGCGTGGTGGGCGCCGAACACGAGGAGCTGGCCGCTGTCGCCCGCGTCCAGCAACTCGAAGCGCCACAGCGGCGCGTCGGCCAGTTCGAACGGTGGCTCCAGCAGTCGGCGCAGCCGGTCGGCGGCGTCGAGTCCGGCGTCACCGCTCACGCCCGTCCAGCGCAGGAGTGGCCCGGTCGCCTCCCTTTCCACGCGCATCCGCCGGCCCGGTCCGCCGCCGGGCATCGCCGTGCGCAGGGCGGCATGCCGTCCGGCGAGCCGGGTGAGGATGTCGGCGAGCGCCTCACGGGTGGTCGGCGCGGTGAGCCGCGCGGCCAGGCCGATGGCGTGCGCCGCGTCCGGCATGTCCGGCCGGGCGCTGCGCAGCAGTCGTACCATGTCGCGGGTCGCGGGCCGCAGTTCGCTCTCGGGTACCTCAGCTGCGGGCTCGGGCCGCCGTTCCTCCTCACGTGGCCCGGTGCCGTGTGCGGGCAGCACCTCGCCCAGCGCCCGTGCCAGGGCCCGGATGTCGGACGCCGAGAACACGGCGGTGGTGGGGAGTTCGGCGTCCAGTTCGCGTGCGAAGGCGTTGCGCAGCCGGACGAGCATCAGCGAGTCCAGGCCCAGTTCCTTGAGGGGCGTGGTCGCGGACGCTTCGACCGCACCGCCGGAGACCTGGCCGACCTTTGCCCGTACGTACGCTTCGAGCCGTGCGGTGCGGTCCCGGTCCGTGGTCGCCGCGAACACCCCTGTGACGAGGGCGTCCGTGTCCGCCGAGGCCGCCGTGGTGGTGATCAGGTCGCCCAGGATCGGGCGGGTGCGGGCCGCGTCCGGGTCGAGCGCCAGTGCCTCCCAGTCCAGGGCGAGAGGCGCGAGTTGGCGGCGGGAGGTGGCGAGCAGCCGCTCGAACAGGTCGCCGCCCTCCTGCGGGGAGAAGGCGATCAGACCCGACCGGCCGGTCTCGGCGGCCCGGGTTCCGGACCCGGCGACCATGCCCACCCCCGTCCAGGCGCCCCAGTCCAGGCTCAGCGCCCGGCGGTCGGTGCGGGACAGATGGTGCGCCCAGGCGTCGAGGAAGGCGTTCGCCGCCGCGTACGGGCTCTGTCCGGCCGAACCGAGCAGACCGGCCGCCGAGGCGAAGAGAACGAACTGCCCGGCCTCCGGGACGAGTTCGGTGAGCAGGGCGGTGCCCAGGACCTTGGGTGCGAGGACGCTGAGGACGCGGTCGTCGGTCAGGGTGGCCACCGTGGCGTCGTCGAGGACGCCGGCCGCGTGGACGACCCCGGCGATCGGTCCGGCCGCCTGTCGCACGGTGTCCAGGGCGGCCGTCAGCGCGTCACGGTCGGCGACATCCGCGCGGACGGGACACACGGTGACACCGCGCGCTTCGAGCCCGGCGATCCAGTTCGCCGCGTCCGCGTCGGGTCCGCCGCGGCTCAGCGGGGCCAGCCGTCGGGCACCCAGGCGCACCAGCCGCTCGGCGACCACCCGTCCGAGTCCGCCGAGACCGCCCGTGATCAGATACACGCCGTCGGCGGTGATCCCTTCGGGCCCGCCGTCGTCGGGGCGGGTCCGGGTCAGCCTCGGTACCAGCCGGCCCGACTCCCGCAGTGCGACGAGCCGTTCGTCGTCCGCGTGCCGCAGTTGCGTCCACAGGGCGTCGCCGCCGTCCGTGGCCGGCAGGTCGATCAGCGTGGTCGCCAGTTCCGGGTGTTCCTGGGCCACCGCGAGGCCGAAGCCCCAGGCGAGCGCCTGCTGAGGGTGCGTCACCTGTGTGCTGCCACCGGCGGCCTGGCTGCCGCGTACGACCACGAACAGGCGCGGGGCGCGGCCCCGCGGGTGGTTCGCGAGTGCCCGCACCAGGTGCAGGGTGCTGAGGCAGCACCGGCGGGCGGCCTCCTCGGCCGTGGCGGTGTTCTCGATGGAGGGTGCGTCGAGCGCGGACAGGTGCACCACCCGTTCGGGCGGTCCGTCGGCGAAGGCCTCGTCGAGCAGCCGGGCCAACTGACCGGGGTCGGCCGGATCGAGGACGTAGCGGCCGGGGCCCTCGGCGCCGAACGCCTCGCCGGTGCGGGCGATCACGTGCGGTGTCGAGGCGGCGGCCAGCCGCTCCGCGAGCGCGGCACCCACTCCGGTCCCGTCCGCGAGGACCAGCCACCTTCCCTGGCCGGCCGGCTCCTGTGCGTCGGGGCGTGGCTGCCAGCGGGTCTCGAAGAGTGCGCCGTCCGCCCGCGTGAGCGCGGTCAGTGCGAACCCCTGTGCCTCCAGGACCAGTTGGTCGTCCTCGTCCCAGAGCCCGAGATCCAGCAGCGCGGTGTCGCCCTCCACGGAACGCAGTCGGCAGGTCACCCACGCGGGGGTGCCACCGCGGCCGGTGAAGCGCAGCCGTCCGACACCGGCGGGCACGAACGCCCGGCCCTCGGGGGCGTTCGCGGGCAGGGCCGCCGTGTGGAAGGCGGCGTCGAGCACGGCGGGGTGCACGAGGTGGCCGGCGGGGGGACGCGGGGCGAGCCGGCCCACCGCTTCGGAGTCCGCGCGGTGGCCCTGTTCGAGGCCCCGGAAGGCGGGGCCGTAGTCGATGCCGAGGGTGGCCAGCCCCGCGTAGACGGCAGACAGGCCGACCGCCTCCCCGCACTTCGCACGCAGCACCGCGAGTTCCTCGCCCGCGTCCGGCGCGGGCTCCGCGGCGCCGGTCAGGACGCGTCCGGTGACATGCCGCTCCCACCGGGCCGGCCGCTCACCCGCGGGGGCCGAGGAGATGGTGAAGTCCCGCGAGCCGTCCTCGGCGGACCGCAGGACCAGTTGCACCCGTACGGGCCGCTCCGCGTCGAGCGCCAGGGGCCGCACGAACCTCACGTCGGCGAGCCGCACCTCACCGCCGTCCCGCGCTTCTCCGCCGTCCCGCGCCTCGTCGCCGTCCGCCACCGCCGAGGCGGCCTCCATGGCGAGGGCGAGGAACGCGGCGCCGGGCAGCCAGACCTCGCCGCCGACCCGGTGGTCGCCCAGGTAGGCGAAGCGGCTGTCGCGCAGGTCGATCTCGTTCTGGAAGAGGTGCCGGCCGGGTGTGTCGCTGGCCTCGACGTGCGTACCGAGGAGCGGTGAGCTGCCGGCCGTCGCGGTGGCCGGGGCGGGTGCGAGCCAGTGGCGTTCGCGGGCGAAGGCGTAGGTGGGCAGATCGACGCGGCGGCCCCGCGGGAACAGCGCCGGCCAGTCGGGCGTGTACCCGCCCTCGTACAACTCCCCCAGTCCGCGCAGCAGTACGTCCCGCCCGTCCCGCTGCCGGCTCAGCGAGCCGACGACCACCACGTCGATCCCCGCCTCCGCCGCCACCGCCTCGACCGACGCGGTGAGCGACGGGTGCGGGCTCAGCTCGACGAAGTAGCGGTAGCCGTCGTCGAGCATCCGCCGGATCGTGTCCGCGAAACGGACCGGGCGGCCGAGGTTGGCGTACCAGTGGTCGGCGTCCAGCCGGTCGCCGGGCACGGGCGCGGCCAGCACCGTCGAGTAGAGCGGGGTCGGGGTGCGGGTGCCCCTGATGCCGGCGAGCCGGCCGAGCAGATCCTCGCGGACCGGGTCCATCAGGGGGGTGTGCGAGGCGAACGGGGTCGACAGCCGCCGTACGGGGATGCCCCGTGCGTCGAGGTGCCGGCGCAGCGCGTCCAGTGCCTCGGCGTCGCCGGACACCGCTGTGGAGGACGCGCTGTTGACGGCCGCGACGAAGAGCCGGTCCCGGTGGGGCGCGAGCAGTTCCTCGGCTTGCGCGAGCGGGAGTTCCAGGGACAGCATGCCGCCCTGTCCGACCAGCGGGGCGACGGCGCCGGCACGTGCGGTCACCACGGCCGCGGCGTCGTCCAGGGTGAGGGCGCCCGCGGTGTACGCGGCGGCGATCTCGCCGAGGCTGTGCCCGACCACGGCGTCCGGCCGGACGCCGAGAGCCCGCCAGGCGGCGGCGAGGGCCGCGTTCAGCGCGAACAGCACCGGCTGCAGGAACTCCGTCCGGTCGAGCGGGGCGAACTCCTCCGGGGCTCGGAGCACGTTGAGGACCGACCAGCCGACGTGGCGGTGCACCGCTTCGTCGATCCGGGACAGCTCCTCGTGGAAGGCCGTCGACTCGGCCGACAACTCCGTGCCCATCCCGGGCCATTGGCCGCCGTGCCCGGCGAGGACGAAGGCCACCTTGCCGGTCCGCTCCTCGTGGGACCGGGCCGGCGGTGTCCGTCCGCCGGCCAGCGCGTCGAGCCGGGCGCGCAGTTCGTCGCGGTCGCCCGCCACGATCCCCGCGCGCCGTTCGAAGTGGCCGCGGTGTCGCGCCAGCGTGTGGGCGACGTCCGGCAGGGCGACCTCCCGCGTCAGGTGACGGGACAGCCGCCCGGCCTGCCCGCGTACGGCGGACTCACTGCGCCCGGACAGCACGAACAGCCACTTGCCGGTGCCGGTGGCGGCTTCGGCCGTCGGCCGTGCCTCGGCTCTCGGGGCCTCCTCCACGACCAGGTGCGCGTTGGTTCCGCTGATCCCGAAGGCGCTCACGCCGGCCCGCCGTACACGCTCACCGGTGGACGGCCAGGGAGCCGTCTCCCGCAGCAGCCGCAACCCGCTGCCGTCCCAGTCGACATGGCGACTGGGCGTGCCGGCGTGCAGGGTGCGGGGCAGCGAGTGGTGACGCAGGGACTGGACGACCTTGATCAGCCCGAGCACGCCCGAAGCGGCCTGCGCGTGACCGATGTTGGACTTGAGCGAGCCGAGACACAGGGGCCGGCCCTGCGGGCGCGAGGCGCCGAAGACCTCCGCCAGGGCGTTCGCCTCGATCGGGTCGCCGAGCGTCGTCCCGGTCCCGTGCGCCTCGACGTAGTCGATGTCGGCCGGTGCCAGCCCGGACAGCTCCAGCGCCCGCCGGACCACCTGCTCCTGAGCCGGGCCGTTGGGCGCGGACAGTCCCTGACTGCGGCCGTCCTGGTTGACCGCGGTACCGCGCAGCACGGCGAGCACCTCGTCGCCGTCGCGGCGCGCGTCACCGAGCCGCTTCAGTACGACCATGCCCGCCCCCTCGGCCCAGACGGCTCCGTCGGCGTCGTCGGAGAAGGAGCGGCAGCGCCCGGTCGGGGACAGCCCCCGCAGACGGCTGAACTCGACGAAGGTCCCCGGTGTCACCATCAGGGTCACCCCGCCGGCGAGCGCGAGGTCGCACTCGCCCGACCGGAGCGCCTGCGCCGCAAGGTGCAGCGCCACCAGCGACGAGGAGCAGGCCGTGTCCACGGTCAGCGCCGGTCCGTTCAGACCCAGCGTGTACGCGAGCCGTCCCGAGGCCACGCTCAGCGCCGACCCGGTACCCACGTACCCGTCCAGTTGGTCGAGCCGGGAGCCCGCGAGATAGTCGCTGCCGAACATGCCGACATACACACCGGTGGCGCTGCCCGCCAGCTCGGCGGGGACGATCCCGGCGCGCTCCAGCGCCTCCCAGGCCGTCTCCAGCAGGACGCGCTGCTGCGGGTCCATGGCCGCCGCCTCCTTCGCAGTGATGCCGAAGAAGCCCGCGTCGAAGGAGTCCAGGTCGTCGAGGAATCCGCCTTCCCGCGCGTACGACTTGCCCAGGGCCTCCGGGTCGGGGTCGTACAGTGACCGCACGTCCCAGCGTGCCTCGGGGAACGGACCGACCGCGTCGCGGCCCTCGGCGACCAGGTGCCACAGGCCCTCGGGGTCGTGCGCGCCGCCGGGCAGCCGGCACGCCATGCCCACCAGCGCCAGTGGCTCGTCCGCGGCGGGCGTGGTGTCGCGGGCGTGCCGGGGACCGGGCGCGCTCCGCGGGGCCCCGGGACCGCCGGCAACGAGCGCGGTGGCCAGCAGATGCGCGGTGAGCCGGGCCGCGGTGGGGTGGTCGAAGAGCAGGGTGGCGGGCAGCCTGGCTCCGATCCGGGTGCCGATGCGGTTGCGCAGCTCCACCGCCGTCACCGAGTCCATGCCGAGTTCGCGCAACGGCCGGTCGGACCGCACGGATTCGGCCGAGCGCAGGCCGAGTGCTCTGGCGGCCTCCTCGCGGACCAGGGCCAGGACGCGGGCGGCGCGTTCGGTCTCCGGCAGCCGGGCCAGCCGGTCCGCCAGACCCTCGGCCCCGTCCCGGTCGCCGCGCGGCGCGGGCAGCAAGGAGCGCCAGAGCGCCGTCGGGCGGTCGCCCGCGGCCACCGTGTTCTCGCGCAGTCGGGGCAGGTCCAGGGACCAGGCGACCAGATGCGGTGCGCCACGGAGCAGGGCGAGTTCGACGAGTTCGCGGCCCTGGTCCGGGGTGAGGGTCCGGTGGCCGGCACGGGCCATCCGGTCCAGGTCGGCGTGTTCGGCGGCGAGGCCCTCGCCCGCCCAGGCACCGAAGGAGACCGAGACGCCAGGCAGGCCCAGGGCGGCTCGGTGGTGGGCGAGTTGGTCGAGAAAGACGTTGGCCGCCGCGTAGTTGGCCTGGCCCGCGGTGCCGACGACACCTGCCGCCGAGGAGACCAGCAGAAACAGGTCGAGGGGCATGTCGGCGGTGAGCCGGTGCAGATGGGCGGCGCCGTCGACCTTGGGGCGCAGTACCCGCGCCAGGCGTTCGGGCGTCAGGTCGGTGATCAGGCCGTCGGCCAGGACTCCGGCGCAGTGGACGACCCCGCGCAGCGGCAACTCCGCTGTCCCACGGGCGAGTACGCCGGCCAGGGCTTCGGCGTCCGCGACGTCGCACGCGGCGATCTCGGCCTCGGCGCCGAGTGCGGTGAGTTCGGCGGTAACCTCTTCGGCGCGCGGATCGTCCGGACCTCGACGGGACGTCAGAAGCAGCCGGGGGACGCCCTGTTCGGCGAGCAGCCGGGCGATGTGGCGGCCGACCGCGCCGAGCCCGCCGGTGATCAGCACCGTGCCGTCGGTGGGCACCGGGCCGGGACGCCCGACCAGGTCGAGGACGACGGCCTCGCCGGACGCGGTCCGCCGCCGCAGTGCCCCGCGTGCGCCGGTGACGGGCAGGACCCGGGGGCGGGCCGGACGTGTCGCACCGGTGAGGGCGGCGTGCAGCGCCTCGGCCGGTTCTCCCGCGGCGCCCGCGCCACCGGCCGCGAGGGCCAGGGCCGCCGCCGTGGTGAACGGCACGTCGTCCGGGAGCACCGCGAGCCGCCGTACGTCCACGACCGCCTCGGAGCCGGGTGGCGTGTCGGCGAGCGCGCAGACCCGCAGACCGGGAGCCGGGTTCCCGGTGTCGGCGCCGGCCTCGGTCAGCACACCGGCGCACGCGGTGCGGGCTCGCGCGCTGCCGGGCTGGGGGACCGCGACGGCGTGCACCTGGATCCTGACCTGGCCGGGGGCCAGGGCGTGGGATGCCACCGCGCGCAGGGCGGGGTCCGCCGGGAGCCCGGTCAGTTCGTACCGGTCCCCGGCCGGAATCCGCAAGGTGTCCGCCGCGCGGGCGCGCACCAGCCGCGGTACGAGCAAGGTGCCTCCCCGGAGGGCGAGTTCGGGTTCATCGGTATGCGCGAGGGCGGCCGGGAGGACGTCACCGGAGGGGAAGCCGCCGGAGGGTCCGGAGCCGTCGAGGTCCAGCAGGGTCAGTCCGAGGTGCGGGTGTTCGGTCCGGGCGCTGCGGGCCATGCCCCACAGCACGGACTGGGCCAGCGCGGGCACAGTGTCTCCGGCACCGGTCGCGATCGCGCCGCGGGTCACCCACACGGTCCGGGCGGGCAGCCGGTCCTCGGCGAGCGCCGAGAGGCCACGCAGTCGGGCCAGCGCGTCGGCGGCCAACTCCTGTGCGGCGTCCGCCGGTTCCGCGCCGGGCGTCGGACGCGGCCAGAACCGTACGAGGATGTCGGCGTCCGTCTCCCGCACCTGGAGGCCCGCCGCCTCCAGGCCGCGCACGGCGGCCACGACGTCCGGGTCCGAGCGGTCGCCGTCGACGGCCCACACGGCGCCCGGTGCTCCGGCGGGTTCTCCGGGCGCGGCCGTCCACGCCACTTCGTACAGGTGACGGCCGTTCTCCGAGGCGCCGTTCAGGTCCGCCGGGTCGGCGGCCCGCAGCCGTACGTCCTCCAGCCGGCCCGCCGGAAAGCCGTCCGCATCCCACAGCGTCACGTCGAGGGTGAGGTCCGTCCCCACGCCGCCCGACCTCCGGACCAGCGCCGTGAGGTCGCCGGTGGGGCCGGGCGGCAGGACGCATCGGCCCACCGCGACCGGCAGCAGCACCCGGCCGTCGGACGCGCCGCCGGTGTCCAGCGCGGCGGCCACGTGCAGCGCCGCGTCCAGCAGTGCCGGGTGGACGGGGTAGGCGTCGGTCGTCTCCCGGGCCACGGCGGGCAGGGCGAGCCGGGCCAGCAGTTCGCCGTCGACGGTGGTCGTGACGGCCGACCGGACTCCCTGGAACGCCGGTCCGTAACCGAGGCCCAGGGCGCTCAGCCGCTCGTACGTCCGTGTGCTCCAGACGGACTCGGTGGCCTCCGGCCACACCGGCGGGCGGGCGGGCGGCGCCGGGACGGGCACGGCCGCCGAGGCGGTCGCGTGCAGGGTCCAGCCGGGGTTCTGGCGGCCGCGCGGACGGCTGTGCACGGTGATCTCCGGGGCGGAGCCCGTGCTGACCAGCTCGACGGACACCTCGACCGTGCCGGACTCCGGCAGGACGAGGGGCGCGAGCAGGAGCAGGTCGGTCACGTCGCCGGGAACGTCCGGGCGGGCCACGGCGAGCGCGGCCCGGCACAGCTCCATCAGGGTGGTGCCCGACACCACGGTCCGTCCGAACACGGTGTGGTCGGACAGCCAGTCCGCGGTGGCCGGGGACCACTCGTCGCGGAAGGTCCAGCGGGTCTCGTCCGCGGACTGCAGCTGAATGCCGAGCAGTGGGTGCGCGGCGCGGTCGAGGAGTCCGGAAGCTCCGGCCGCGGGCTCGGGCTCGGTCCAGTAGGACTGTGTGTCCCAGGCGTACGTGGGAAGCTCGACGCGCTCCGAGTCGGGGGCCGTCCCGTGCCAGTCGATCGGCCCTCCGTGGACGTGGAGTTCGGCGGCGGCCCGGTCCAGACAGGCGGGTCCGTCCTCGTCCCGACGCAGCGATCCGACGGCGACCAGGTCCTCGTGGCCGGAGTCCTCGGCGACCGTGCGCAGGGCGGTGACGAGGGAGGGGTGGGGACTGAGTTCGACGAAGCAGCGGTAGCCGTCGGCCACCATGCGCTCCACGGTGGGCGCGAAGCGGACGGGTTCGCGCAGGTTCGTGTACCAGTAGTCGGCTTCGAGTTCCTCCGTGACCGGCTCGCCGGTGACCGTGGAGTACCAGTCGACGGGGGCCGGGCAGGTGGTGACGCCGTCCAGTTCGCCGAGGATCGTCGCACGCAGCGGTTCGACCCGGGCGCTGTGGGAGGCGTAGTCGACGTCGAGGCGGCGGACGAACACCTGCTGCCGGTCGAGGTCGGCGAGCAGGGTTTCGAGCGGTTCCGTGTCGCCGGCGATCACCGTCGAACGGCCGCTGTTCACGGCGGCGACGCAGACCCGTCCGCCCAGTCCGGCCAGGTACGCCTCGACCTCGGTGTGCGGCAGGGCGACGACGGCCATGGTTCCGGTGCCGGACAGCGCGGTCAGGGCCTGGCTGCGCAGGGCGACCACCGCTGCCGCGTCGTTGAGGCTGAGCGCGCCGGCCACACAGGCCGCGGCGACCTCGCCCTGACTGTGCCCGATCACCGCGTCCGGTCGTACGCCACGGGCCCGCCACAGCGCGGCCAGGGAGACCATCACGGCGAACAGGACCGGCTGGACGACATCCACCCGCTCCAGGGACGGCGCACCCTCGTCACCGCGCAGGACGGCCGCCACCGACCAGACGGTGAACGGGCGCAGGGCCGCGTCGCATCGGTCGAGTTCGTCGGCGAACACCGGTGACGTGTCCAGCAGTTCGCGGGCCATGCCGGACCACTGGGCACCCTGGCCGGGAAAGACGAACGCCAGCTTTCCCGGCGGACACGTCGCTCGGGGACCTACGAGGAGCTCGGTGTCGGGCTGTCCCCCGGCGAGTGCGCGCAGGGCCGCGAGCAGTTCGTCGCGGTCGCCCGCCCGGACGACGGCGCGGTGTTCGAAGTGCGTGCGGTGGTGGGCCAGGGTCGCGGCCACGGCGGACAGCGTCACACCGGGCCGTTCGGCGAGCGCGTCGAGCAGGCGGGCGGCCTGGCCCCTGAGCGCCGGGAGGGTACGGGCGGACAGGGGGAAGAGTGCCGCGGCGCGTCCCGTGCCGGGCTCCTCGGTGCCCGGCTGCCGGGCGGGTGTGGCAGCGGCGAGCGCGGCCGTTCGTGCCACGTCCCGCGGTGCCTCCTCCAGGACCACGTGCGCGTTGGTTCCGCTGATGCCGAACGCGCTCACTCCGGCCCGCCGCACCCGGTCGCCGTGCCGCGGCCACGCTCGGGCGTCGCTGTGCAATCGCAGGCCGCCGCCGGCCCAGTCGACGTGCTCGGTCGGGGTCTTCGCGTGCAAGGACGCGGGAAGCAGTTCGTGACCGAGGGACAGGACGGTCTTGATGACGCCGCCGATGCCCGCCGCGGCCTGGGTGTGACCGATGTTGGACTTCAGGGAGCCGACTCCGAGGGGCCGGTCCGCCGGACGTCCCGGTCCGAACACCGAGGCGAGCGCCCGGCCTTCGATGGGGTCGCCGAGCCGCGTACCGGTGCCGTGCGCCTCGACGTAGTCCAAGTCCTCCGGCCGGAGTCCGGCGTCGGCGAGCGCGGCGCGCAACACCCGTTCCTGCGCGCGGCCGTTGGGGGCGCTCAGGCCCTGGCTCCGGCCGTCCTGGTTGACCGCCGAGCCCTTGACGACGGCGAGGATCCGGTCGCCGTCCCGGCGCGCGTCCGCGAGCCGCTTGAGCAGCACCAGACCGCAGCCCTCGGCCCACACCACCCCGTCGGCTTCGGTGGAGAACGGGCTGCACCGCCCGGTCGGCGACAGTCCGCGCAGCCTGCTGAACTCGACGTGCCCGCGCGGTGTCACGAGGAGCGTGACGCCGCCCGCCAGCGCGAGGTCGCACTCACCGCTCGCCAGCGCCCGCGCCGCCAGGTGCAGGGCGACGAGGGAGGAGGAGCAGGCGGTGTCCACGGTCACGGCCGGACCGCGCAGACCGAGGGTGTACGCGATACGCCCGGACGCCACGCTGGGCGCCGAGCCGGTGCCCACGTGCCCGTCGAGCTGCTCCAGAGGGGCCGCGGCGAGGTATCCGCTGTCGTACAGGCCGAGGTAGACGCCCGTGGAGCTGCCGTTCAGTGTCTCCGGGACGATCCCGGCGCGCTCGATCGCCTCCCAGCCCGTCCGCAGCAGAAGCCGCTGCTGCGGGTCCATGGCCGCGGCCTCGCGCGCCGAGATCCCGAAGAAGGGCGCGTCGAATCGGTCGATGCCGGTCAGGAACCCGCCGCGCAGGGTGTACGCCTTGCCGGCGGCCTCCGGGTCGGGGTCCAGAAGCGCATGGGTGTCCCAACGGCCCGCGGGCACCTCGCCGACGGCGTCCTCGCCCTCGGCCAGCAGCCGCCACAGGGCCTCGGGGTCGTCGGCGCCACCGGGGAAACGGCAGGCCATGGAGATGATCGCGATGTCGCCGTCCGCCCGTGCGGGTGCGCCGGCCGGCGCCGAATCCGGGACCGGGACCGGGACCGGGTCGGCGGTCAGGGCGGGTCCTTCGCCGAGGACCGTTTCGGCGATCGCCGCGATCGTAGGGTGGTTGAAGACGAGGGAGGGCTCCAAGGGCCGGCCGAGCCACTCGGACAGTTCGACCGCCAGCGTCACCAACTGCCGCGATCCCAGACCGAATTCCGCGATCGGACGCTCTGGGGCGACGGCCGCGGGGTCGAGCCCGGCCGCCACGGCGACGGCCGACGTCAGCCACGCACGTACGTCCTCGGGGGTCGTCGCGGGCGTCTCGGGCAACTGCTTGGGGGACTCGTTCGCAGGCATCTGGGCAGGTGTCCTCGTGAACTCGGGCTCAGGTGGATGCCGTACGGCCGCCACGGCGGAGCGCACGGGGTACGGCTGATGCCGCCGACGTACGGCAGACGGCAGACGGCAGACGGCAGACGGCAGACGGCAGACGGCGAACTCGGCTGGTTCTCGGCGGGTTTCGGGGCGTAAGGGTGACGAACGGCGCCACGGACGGACGGCCCGCGCCTACGCCCGGTACCCCCATCGGGGCGGCGACCACGCACGGCGGAGCGACCCGGCGCACGTCACAGGACGACCGGGGAACCTCCGACGGCGCGTGCGGGCGCGCTGTCGGCGGGCGCCGTCATCCCGAGGCGGGCGCGCCCACCGGGGAGAGGGTGCCGTCGAGGTACGCCGTCCGGGTGGCACGGCGCTGGATCTTCCCGCTGGACGTCTTCGGAATGGTGCCGGGGCGGACGAGCACCACATCGCGCACCGGCAGGCCGTGGGCCTCCCCGATCGCGCCGCGGATCAGGCCGACGATCTTCTCGGACTCGCCGAGTGCCTCCGGGGCCGTCTCCGCGACGACGACGGGCTGCTCGCCCTCGTCCTCCCCGGCGTCCACGGAGAAGGCGGCGGTACAGCCGGGCCGCAGCGACCAGTGGGACATCTCGGCGGACAGTTCCAGGTCCTGGGGGTAGTGGTTGCGGCCGCCGATGACCAGCAGGTCCTTGAGCCGACCGGTGACGAAGAGTTCACCGTCCCGCAGGAAACCGAGGTCGCCGGTGCGCAGGAAGTATCCCTCGCGGTCCTTCAGGGTGGCCCGGAACGTCTGCCGGGTCGCGAGGGCGTTGCGCCAGTAGCCCCTGGCGACGCTCGCGCCGGCGACCCAGATCTCACCGACCTCGCCCTCGGGCAGTTCCTCCTGCCGCTCGGGGTCCGCGATGACCACGGTGGTACCGGGGCCGGTCCGGCCTGAGCCGACCGCCACCGCGTCCGCCGCGCCGGCGTGCGGACCGGTCTCCGCGGACTCGACCAGGGTGGGCGGGGCCTGTACCGAGCCGCCGGTGACGATCAGGGTGGCCTCCGCCAGGCCGTAGCACGGGTACAAGGCCTCCCGGCGGAGGCCCGCGGCGGCGAAGGTGTCGGTGAACCGGCGCAGGGTGGCGGCCCGCACCGGTTCCGCGCCGTTGAAGGCGACCCGCCAACGGCTCAGGTCGAGACCGTCGAGGAGTTCGGGCGTCGCGTGCTTCAGGCACAGCTCGTAGGCGAAGTTGGGGCCGCCGCTGGTGTGCGCGCGGTAGTGGCTGACGGCCTTCGGCCAGCGCTCGGGCCGGTGCAGGAAGTGCAGCGGCGAGAAGAACGTGGCGGTCACCCCGAGGTACACGGCGTTCAGGACCGGGCCGATGAGTCCCATGTCGTGGTAGACGGGAAGCCAGCTGACGAAGAGTTCGTGGCCGTACTCCTCGATCACCTCGGGAGTGTGGCCCATCCGCTCCGTGATGACCCGCTCGTTGTCGAGCAGGTTCGCGTGGGTCACCATCACACCGCGCGGGGCGGAGGTGGATCCGGAGGTGTACTGAAGGAAGGCGACGGAGTCGGCGGTGAGATCGGGTTCGCGCCAGGAGCCGGCCGCCTCGTCGGGGATGTCCTCGGTCGCGACGCAGGTGATCCCGGCCAGTTCCGGCAGGTGCTCCGCCATGGTGGCCAGGGCGGCCATCACATCACGGCCGCCCAGGATCACCTTGGCGTCCGCGTCGGCGATCAGGCGCTTCGTCCGGAGCAGGGCACGGTGGTTCTGCGACCGTCCCTGCGGAGGCACGCCCGGCACGGCGACGACTCCGGCCGAAAGACAGCCCAGATAGCCCGACATGAACTCGAGTCCGGGCGGATAGAGCAGCATCGCGCGGGAACCGGCCAGTCCGCGTTCCTGCAACCAGGCAGCGACGGCCCGGGACCGCTCGGCCAGCCGTCCGTAGGAGATGTCCTGGATCTCTCCGTCGCAGTCGCCCGTGACGAGATACCGGTAGGCGGTCCGATCAGGCTGTCGGGAGGCGTGCGCGGTCAGTAAATCGACCAGGGAACGAGCCATATGAGGTGTCTCACCTGTTCGGATGAGTAAGCGAGAAAACTGGAGTTCGAAGGCCGCGTCACAGATACGCGCGGCTGCCGTGTCCGCCTGGCCCCCTTGCCAGAGCGTCCGTCTCGGCCAACCCGCCCGAGGAGCAACGGAACTGCTTCCGTCCGCTCCCCGCGACCCCCGTGCGACTTGCTACCAACGAGTAGGACGATAGCAAGAATCGCCACTCCGACCGGTGCAACTCCGGCTGCAAATCATGGAATTGCACGGTCCGCTCACCGAACACCGTTCCTGGACGGCTGAATTGGCTGGTGTGCGCCGGGAAGGAAGTGAATATGTGTGTCGCGTCACGCACTTCGAACAATGTCCCGCTCATCGACAACGCGGGAATACGTCCGGTCCCTCGCCCGCACACCGCCTCGTCCGTCGTCGCGCCCACGGCCGCGACGCGGGTCCGGACAAGAGTGAGGCGGACCGCGCGATGCGCGGTCCGCCGAATACCCTCGCCGTCGAGGAATTACTGGCTGACGTTGATGGCCTGACCGGCACCCGAGTCCGCCACCGACCACGAGGAGTGGTCGTTGAGCGCGGCAGACTCGTTGTGCGCGGAGATGTTGGCGACGTGCTTGGTGACGTTCACCGTCTTGCCGATGCTGAACTTCAGCCGGCCCAGAGCCTCACGGCCCGGCAGCAGCTCCGCCGACTCGGCGTCCAGTTCACGAGGATCCATCATGATCAATTCCCCCTAAGGAATCGGTGCCCTGTGCTCGTCGGGCGCGGTCAGGTTCCCCCCGGGCCGTGCCCAACTCCGTCGGACGAACTGTCCAACGAGATTGGACAGTAGAGGACGGGACGCCCGCGCCGCAAGGGATTCAAGGGGGCGGCGAGGACTGGACGGGAGTTCGAATGAGCCACCCCACCCTCGACCGCCACCCCGATCCCCCGCCGCCCCACCCCCTCCACCTCCCCCGGATTGCCCCGCGAACGGTCTTGCCGCAGCCCAAGCGCCCCCTTACCGTGATTTTGTGCCGAAAATAAACAAAACCCGAACGCGCAACGTCGCGCCGGACAACGGCAAGGACCTCACCCGCCTCCGTATCGCCCTCACCGCCTTCTTCGCCCTGGACGGGTTCGTCTTCGCCGGGTGGGTCGTCCGCATCCCCGCCATCAAGGAGCAGACCGGCGCCTCGGCGAGCACGCTCGGGCTCGCGCTGCTCGGGGTCTCGGCCGGCGCGGTGATCACGATGACGCTCACCGGAAGGCTGTGCCGCCGGTTCGGCAACCACCCGGTGACCGTCGTCTGTGCCGTCATCCTCTCGCTGAGCGTGGCACTGCCGCCGCTCACACACTCCGCGGCGGCCCTGGGCGCCGTGCTCCTGGTGTTCGGCTCGGCCTACGGCGGGATCAACGTCGCGTTCAACAGCGCCGCCGTCGACCTGGTGGCCGCGCTGCGACGGCCGATCATGCCCGGCTTCCACGCGGCGTACAGTCTGGGCGGCATGATCGGCGCGGGCCTCGGCGGACTCGTCGCGGGATCGCTGACCCCCACCCGCCATCTGCTGGGACTGACCTTCGTCGGCCTGTCGGTGACCGCCGTCGCGGGACGCGTCCTGTTGCGTGAGGAGGCTCCGGCGGCACCGGACCGTCCCCACCATGACGACACCCCCGCGGCCCCGGGCCGCCGGCGCCCCGCCGAGGAGCGGGTACGCCGTCGCACGGACTCCCGTATCCGGTTGCTGGTACTCGTCTTCGGCGTGATCGCCCTGTGCACGGCGTACGGCGAGGGAGCCCTGGCCGACTGGGGGGCGCTCCATCTCGAACAGGACCTCGATGCCCATCCTGGCGTCGCGGCCGCCGGTTACTCCTGCTTCGCGCTCACCATGACGATCGGACGGCTCAGCGGCACGGCGCTGCTGGAGCGGCTCGGGCGGACCCGGATCCTGGTGGTGGGCGGTGCGACGGCCGCGGCCGGCATGCTGCTCGGGTCGCTCGCCCCCTCCGCGTGGGCCGCGCTGCTCGGATTCGCCGTCACGGGGCTGGGCCTCGCCAACATCTTCCCGGTCGCCATCGAACGCGCGGGCGCCCTGGCCGGACCCGGTGGAGTCGCTGCCGCGTCCACGCTCGGCTACGGCGGCATGCTCCTCGGGCCGCCCGCCATCGGGTTCATGGCCGACTGGTTCTCCCTGCCCACGGCGCTCACCAGCGTCGCCGCCCTGGCCGCCGTGGCCGCCGCCATCGGCTTCACGACCCGACGGGTCGCGGTCGGCTGACGCCGGCCCGTACGCGCCGGAAGACACCGGCCGCCCGGCGAGCAGGGGGCGAAAGGCCGGGCGAGCGCCGTCAGTTCTCGGTCGGCGACCTCGCCCTCGGCATCGAGGCATGGTCCTGCCTGCCGACCCGGCCCCGGCCCACAGCAACCGCGACGCCGCCCCCGGTACCCCCTCCGCCGACGGCCTCAGCCTCCTCGCCACCTCGGCCGTCATCCGCACGGGCGCCGCGAACCGCCGAGCGGACACCCTCGTGAACCTCTCCTCGCCGCGCGGTTCGTCCGGCAGACTCACCGCATGGACGTTCCGGAATTCGTGAAAGCCCTCGACGCGGAGGGCCGATCACTGGAGGCCGCGGCCGAGGAGGCCGGACCCGACGCCGAGGTGGCGACCTGTCCGGGCTGGCAGGTGCGGGATCTCGTACGGCACACGGGCATGGTGCACCGCTGGGCGAGGGCGTTCGTCACCGAGGGGCACACCGCGTATCTACGGGACGGCGGCCTGCCCGAACTCGATGGCGCCGACCTCCTGGCCTGGTTCCGCGACGGCCACCGCCGGCTCGTCGACAGCCTCGCCTCCGCGCCGTCGGATGTGGAGTGCTGGAGCTTTCTGCCCGCCCCCTCGCCGCTCGCCTTCTGGGCCAGGCGGCAGGCGCACGAGACGACCGTGCACCGCGTCGACGCACAGTCCGCGCTCGACGGGACGCCCGGTGCGGTCGCCCCGGACTTCGCCGTGGACGGGATCGACGAGTTGCTGCGCGGCTTCCACGGCCGGACGCGGAGCAGGGTCCGCGCACGGACACCCCGCGTCCTGCGCGTGCGGGCGACGGACGCCGACGCGGTGTGGACCCTGCGGCTGTCGCCCGAACCGCCCGTGAGCGAGCGGGGCCCGGCCCGGGATACGCGGCACGACGAGGACTCCGACGTCGACTGCGAGGTGTCCGGTCCCGCCGCGCGGCTCTACCTGGCGTTGTGGAACCGGCTGCCGTTTCCGACGGTCACCGGCGACAGCTCACTCGTCGCGCTGTGGCGGGAGACGTCCGCGGTCACCTGGAGCTGAGTCCGGCGGTCCGGTCGTCCCCGGCGGCCGGATCTCCCGCCAGCATCCGCGCGAGCACCGCGCGTTGCAGCGGCACCACCTCACGGTGCAGGTCGAACCCCTTGGGCGTGAGGGACACCCGCACACCCCGCCGGTCCTCCTGGCACATGCCCCGCGTCACGAGGCCGTCCTTCTCCAGCCGGGCCACCAGCCGGGACAGCGCGCTCTGACTCAGATGCACGCGGTCGGAGATCTCCTGGACACGGTAGGAGCGGGCGGCGTCCGCCTCGGCGTCACCGGCCAGCACGTCGAGCACCTCGAAGTCGCTTGCGCCCAGGCCGTGCCGGTGCAGCACGCGGTCGACCTCGCACAGGGTGCGCGCATGCACCGCGAGTATGTCGCGCCACTGGTCCACGAGCACCTGCTCGGCCTTCTCCGCCGCCATGGGCGCACCGTAGCAAAGAATCTCCTTTGTTGCATCGGAATTAAATGCATTTGCATTGAATGCATGTGCATGTACTCTCTCCGTCATGACCTCCCCGCTCACCACCCCCGTGTCCCTGGGACGCTGGACCCCCCGACTGTGGGGCACCCTGCTGGTGCTCTGCGCCGCGATGTTCCTGGACGCGCTGGACGTGTCGATGGTCGGCGTCGCTCTGCCCTCCATCGGCTCCGAACTCGATCTCTCCACCTCGACCCTGCAATGGATCGTCAGCGGCTACATCCTGGGATACGGCGGACTGCTCCTGCTCGGCGGACGCACCGCCGACCTGCTGGGCCGCCGACAGGTCTTCCTCGTGGCCCTGGGAGTCTTCGCGCTCGCCTCACTGCTCGGCGGACTCGTCGACTCGGGCCCGCTGCTGATCGCCAGCCGCTTCATCAAGGGCCTCAGCGCGGCGTTCACCGCGCCGGCGGGCCTGTCGATCATCACCACGACCTTCCCCGAGGGCCCGCTGCGCAACCGCGCCCTGTCGATCTACACCACCTGCGCGGCCACCGGTTTCTCGATGGGTCTCGTCCTGTCCGGCCTGCTCACCGAGGCCAGTTGGCGCCTGACCATGCTGCTGCCCGCGCCCATCGCGCTCCTCGCGCTCCTCGTCGGCATGAAGCTTCTGCCGCGCAGCGAACGGGAGAAGGACCACAACGGCTACGACATCCCGGGCGCCGTTCTCGGCACGGCATCGATGCTGCTGCTCGTGTTCACCGTCGTCCAGGCCCCGCAAGCGGGCTGGGCCTCGGCCCGCACACTGCTGTCCTTCCTCGCGGTCGCCGTCATGCTCACGGTCTTCGTCCGGGTCGAGCGGCGCTCACCCGGACCTCTGATCCGGCTCGGGGTGCTGCGCTCCGGCAGCCAGATCAGGGCCCAGCTCGGCGCCATGGCGTTCTTCGGCTCGTACGTCGGGTTCCAGTTCCTGGTCACGCTCTATATGCAGTCGCTGCTCGGCTGGTCGGCGCTGCACACCGCGCTCGCCTTCCTGCCCGCCGGCGCTCTCGTCGCGCTCTCCTCGACCAAGGTCGGCGCCGTGGTGGACCGTTTCGGTACCCCGCGGCTGATCGCCGCGGGCTTCGCGCTGATGGTGGTCGGCTACGCGCTGTTCCTGCGCGTCAGCCTCGACCCGGTGTACGCATCGGTGATCCTGCCCACGATGCTGCTGATCGGCGCTGCCTGCGCACTGGTCTTCCCGTCGCTCAACATCCAGGCCACCAACGGCGTCGACGATCACGAACAGGGCATGGTCTCGGGCCTGCTCAACACCTCGGTCCAGGTGGGTGGCGCCATCTTCCTGGCGATCGTGACGGCGGTCGTCACCGCGAACTCCTCCGGGGGTTCCTCCCCACAGGCCGTCCTCGACAGTTACCGGGCCGGTCTGCTCGTGGTCACGGGCATCGCCCTGGCGGGGCTGCTGATCACCCTGCCGGGCCTGCGGACGCGGCGTCCGCGGGGGTCCGTCGTCGTCGCCAAGTCCGAGCGGCAGGCGTCGCGGGAGACGTCGCCGGAGCGGGTGCCGGTCCGCGACTGACCCGGCCCGCCCGGACCCACCCGGGCCACCGAACACACCATCGCCCCTGCCACACCGACCGACGAGCCCCCACTTCGCCCCGATCCATCCCGTTCCGTACTCAACTCGACGCGCCCGGCCGGACATTCCTTGCCCGCCGGGCGCGCCGCACGGACACTTGCCGGATGAGACCCACACGTACGCAGGACCAACGGGACGCGATCACCGTGGAAATCGGGTACGCGTTGCTCAGCGCGGCGTTCGTGGCGGCGCTCGCGCTCGGGGCGGTGTCCGGCCCCGCGCTGCTGTTCCATCTCCCCTTCACCGTCGACAAGTTCCTGATCACCGCGGGCATAATGCTGGCCGTGGCGCTCTTCGCCGTACGTGTGGTCACCGTGCTGATCCGCTTCGGCCGCGCGGCCGGCGCTCAGCCCAGCCACCCCGGCCGGACCAACCCCGACTCGTAGGCCATCACGACCAGTTGGGCCCGGTCGCGGGCTCCGAGTTTCACCATGGTCCGACTGACATGGGTCTTGGCGGTGAGCGGGCTGACGACAAGTCGCCTCGCGATCTCGTCGTTGGACAGACCGATTCCGACCAGCGCCATCACCTCCCGCTCCCGTTCCGTGAGCTGGACGAGGAGGCCGGCCGCCGCGGGCTCCTTCGACCGGGCCGCGAACTCGGAGATGAGCCGCCGTGTCACCCCCGGCGACAACAGCGCGTCGCCCTCGACCACCGCCCGTACCGCGCGCAGGAGTTCGTCCGGCTCGGTGTCCTTGACGAGGAAACCGGAGGCGCCGGAGCGGATCGCCTCGAAGACGTACTCGTCCAGCTCGAAGGTGGTGAGCATGACCACCTTGACGTCCCTGAGATCCTGGTCGCCGGTGATGCGGCGGGTCGCGGCCAGCCCGTCGAGGACCGGCATGCGGATGTCCATCAGCACGACGTCGGGCCGCAGTGCGCGCACCTTGCGCAGCGCCTCGTCGCCGTCGGCCGCCTCACCGGCCACCTCCAGGTCGGCCTGTGCGTCGAGCAGCGCCTTGAAGCCTGCCCTGACCAGCGCCTGGTCGTCGGCGAGCAGTACGCGGATCACCGGTCCTCCTTGACCTGCAGGGGCAGTACGGCCAGTACACGGAAGCCACCGTCGTCGCGCGCGCCCGCCTCGATCGTGCCACCGAGGGCGGCGGCCCGCTCCCGCATGCCGGCCAGCCCGTGCCCGCTGCCGCCCGCCTCGGCGCCGGTCCCGGGTCCGTCGTCGTCGATACGCAGCCGTAGGACGTCCCCCGACGGCTCGACCCGCACGCGCGCGTGCCGCGATCCCGAGTGCCGTACGACATTGGTGAGGGCCTCCTGGACGATCCGGAACGCGGCGAGGTCGATGCCCGGCGGAAGCTTCGGAGGTGTGCCCCGGACCTCGACGGCCAGGCCGGCGGCCGCCGCCTGCTCGACGAGCTCGGGGAGCCGGTCGAGTCCGGGCGCCGGAGCCCGCGGCGCGTCTCCGGGCGCACGCAGGGTGGCGAGTACCTGCCGGACCTCGCCGAGCGCCTCCTTGCTCGCCTCCTTGATGGTGGTGAGCGCCGACCGCGCCTGCTCCGGGTCGGAGTCGAGGAGCGCGAGGCCGACACCCGCCTGGACATTGATCACCGAGATGCTGTGCGCCAGGACGTCGTGCAGTTCGCGGGCGATCCGCAGCCGCTCCTCGTCGGCGCGACGCGCCGCGGCCTGCGCGCGCTCGGCGCGGTCGCGGGCCCACTGCTCACGGCGAACGCGCACCAGTTCCGAGACGGCCACGATCGCCACGCCCCAGGTGGCGACGCCGATCTCCCGAGTCCAGGAGACCTCCCGGTCCCCCGCCGGCGGCAGCCAGTGATAGAGCCAGTGCGCCATGAGCAGATGGCCGAGCCAGAGCATGCCGATGGCCGCCCATGCCGCTCGGCGGTGACCCGCCACCACCGCGCCGAAGCAGCCGACGGCGGCCGTGACGAAGACGGGCCCGTACGGGTATCCGGCGCCCAGGTAGGCCAGGGTCACCGCGGCCGTGCCGAAGGCGACGAGCACCGGACGCCGCTGCCGCCACAGCAGCAGACCGCACCCCACGAGCAGCAGCGCCCGCGCGAAGGGGTCGAGTGCCGCGCGATCTCCGACCTGGGCGTGCGCGGCGAACTGCGAGCCGACCAGCACGAGAACGGTCAGGAGCAGAGTGGAGCGCCAGGGCAGGCGGCCCGCGCGCCCGGCGAAGTCCCGGGGATCGCCACCGGCCCACCCCGGCGGCCCGGTCCGCCACCACGGCGGTCCACCGCCCCACCCCGGGGACCTGCGGGTTCGCTGCTCTTCCATGACGGCCACGCTAGACGGCACCGGCCGCCGACGGCGTCAGCCGGGCGAGGTGATCACACGTACTCCCCACGGAGTAGTGCGCCCGGCGCACACCACCGGTCCGGCACCTCCACGCCACCGGGATCCCGCCGGAGCGCCACGCCCTCCCATGGCCCTCCCATGGCCCTCCCTCAGGAGCCGGCCCGGTCACTCTTGCCGCTCGCCGGCCCGGCAGGCTCCGGGTACACCAGTCCCACGCCGCGGGCGAGCTGGTCCGCCGCGTGCCGGAAGAACGCCTCCCGGTCCTCGACGACTCTGTTGAACTGCCCGAAGACCTCGAACCCGATCAGGCCGTAGAGCTGCGACCAGGCGGCGACGAGTGCCACGACCGCCTCGGAGGGGAGGTCGGGAGCGAGGTCGGCGGCCATCCGCCGCGCCTCCGCCCGCAGCCCGGCGGACAGCGGGGTGCGGGCCACGCCCTTGCCCTGGTGGGCGTCGCGAACGATCCCGGCCAGGAGCAGCCCCACGCGGGAGGCGGCCGGGACGGTGGTCTGCGGCGCGATGTATCCGGGCACGGGCGAACCGTAGATGAGCGCGTACTCGTGCGGATGCTCCAGCGCCCAGTGGCGCGCCGCCACGCAGACCGCGATCCAGCGCTCGCGCGGGCCGGCCGCTGTCACGACCTCGGCATGCGCCGCCTCCGCGCTCTCGCCGAGGGAGTCGTAGGCGTCGATGATGAGCGCGGTCAACAGGTCGTCGCGGCTGGGGAAATAGCGGTACAGCGCGGAGGAGGCCATACCGAGTTCGCGGGCGACGGCACGCAGCGAGAGCTTGGCGGCCCCCTCCTCGGCGAGCTGTCTGCGTGCCGCTTCCTTGATGGCCGCGGTGACCTCGATCCTGGCTCGGGCGCGTACTCCTCGTGCGGTCGTCATGGGAGGCAGTCTGTCACGTTTCCAGAGCACTGCACACAAACGAGAGCACCGCTCTTGCTTTGGATCGCCCCTCTCGTGCAGACTGCTCTCAAGCGAGAGCAGTGCTCACAAAAGTGAGCGGCGATCTCCTACTCGACAGGGGTCATCATGTCCACGCATGTCCAGAAGCCCGGCTGGTTCACCGTCAACGTCCTCAACCGCGTCGTGGCCTGGATGACCCGTCGTGGTCTCAGCGTCTGGGGATCGCGGGTCCTGGCCGTCCGCGGCCGCAAGAGCGGCGAGTGGCGTACGACACCGGTCAACCTGCTCACCGTGGACGGGCAGCACTACCTGGTCGCGCCTCGCGGCCACGTCCAGTGGACGCACAACATGCGCGCCGCGGGCGGTGGCGAACTGCGCCTCGGCAAGGAGGCCGACACGTTCACGGCGACCGAGGTCACCGACGACGACAAGGTTCCGCTGCTGCGCGCCTACCTCAAGCGCTGGAAGGCCGAGGTCGGCGTCTTCTTCAAGGGGGTCGGCCCCGACTCCTCCGACGAGGAGCTGCGCCGCATCGCCCCGGACCACCCGGTGTTCCGGGTCCTGGTCAAGAACTGACCGCTGCCGCCCGGGATCCGGCCGGCCCCCGCATCGCCCCCCCCGAAGGGCCCGGCGCGACGCCCGGGCCACCGACGCCCGGGCCACCGAAGCCCCGGCCGCCGAGGGACCGTCGGCTGACCGGTTCGCGCCTCCTGGGCGTTCGGCCCGACGCGCTCGGGCCACCGAGCCGGCACGCCTCGGCCACCGTCCCGGCACTCCCCGACCGCCCGGATCGCCGGCCCCGCGCGCACCGGGCCCGACAAGCCGACGCCCACCCGTCATCGATCGGGCGTCCGGGGTCCGTCACGAGCCCGCCGCACCGAGGCCTTCCGCGCCGGGTTCAGGCGAACCACGACCTACCTGGACCGCCGCCGGTTCACTTGTCGAGTGCGGTGAGGGCACGCCCGGCCAGCGGGTGGGAGCGGACGAGCTCACCCAGCGTCGTCGAACCGCGCGTGATCCGGGCGAACGCGTTCCAGGCGGGCCGGAAGCCGGTCAGGACCGCGTGCAGGGTGCCCGGCCGCCGCTCGAAAGCGGTGAGCATGCGCTTGCCGACGCTCATCTCGACGCCGAGCCCGGCCTTGATGGCGAAGGCGTAGTTGAGCGCCTGGCGGCGGGTGTCCACCGCGTCGTGCGCCTCGGCGATCCGTACCGCCCACTCCCCCGCCAGCCGCCCGGAGCGCAGCGCGAAGGAAATGCCCTCGCGCGTCCACGGCTCCAGGAGTCCCGCCGCGTCCCCGCACACGAGCACCCGCCCGCGCGACAGCGGCGAGTCGTCGGCACGGCAGCGCGTCAGATGACCCGAGGAGATGCTCGGCTCGAAGCCGGCCAGCCCGAGCCGGGCGATGAAGTCCTCCAAATACCGCTTGGTGGCGGCGCCTTCACCACGCGCCGAGATCACACCGACGGTGAGGGTGTCGCCCTTGGGGAACACCCAGCCGTAACTGCCGGGCATCGGACCCCAGTCGATCAGGACCCGCCCCTGCCAGTCCTCGGCGACGGTCTCCGGCACCGGGATCTCCGCCTCCAGGCCGAGGTCGACCTGGTCGACCTTCACCCCGACATGCGCCCCTATGCGGCTGGCACTGCCGTCCGCGCCGACCACCGCCCGCGCCAGCACCGTCTCGCCACCCTGCAGTACGACGGCGACGGTGCGCCGGTCGGGCACGGCCGACCCGTGCTGCTCGACCCGCGAGACCGTGACGCCCGTACGCAGCTCGGCGCCCGCCTTCTGCGCGTGCTCGACGAGCTGCTGGTCGAACTCGGGCCGGTTGATCAGCCCGAACAGCATCTGCTTGGAGCGCCGGGTCCGGGTGAACTTGCCGTCCAGCGAGAACGTGACCGCGTGCACCCGGTCTCTCAGCGGCAGCTCGAAGCCGGGTGGCAGCGCGTCGCGCGAGGGGCCGATGATTCCGCCGCCGCACGTTTTGTAGCGCGGCAGCTCCGCCTTCTCCAGCAACAGGACGCTACGTCCCGCGACCGCTGCCGCATAGGCGGCGGAGGCGCCCGCTGGCCCCGCGCCGACCACGACGACGTCCCACACCATCTGTCCGTCGTCCGCCGAAGAGTTCTCGCTGCTCACGATGGTCTACTGCTCCCAGTCCAGCCGTCTGCCGCACCTGCTCTCCCGCATCCTACGGTGGACGTCGCCGCAGGCCACTGTGGGAGGATCGGCACCGTATGCGCCCTGCACACCAGTGCGCGTGCGCGCACCACCCGGTCACCCGTACACAGAAGTACAACGTCGCACCCACAAGGAGCGTGCCCATGTCGTCGAATCCGGTCGCCGAGACCGTCGCCTCGCTGATGCCCACGGCAAAGGCGGAGCTCACCGAACTGGTGGCCTTCAAATCGGTGGCGGACTTCGGCCAGTATCCGCGCGTCGAGAGCGAGGGCGCGGCCAACTGGATCGCCGACACCCTGCGCGCCGAGGGCTTCCAGGACGTGGCGCTGCTCGACACCCCGGACGGGACGCAGTCGGTGTACGGCTTCCTTCCCGGGCCCGAGGGCGCGCGGACCGTCCTGTTGTACGCGCACTACGACGTGCAGCCGCCGCTGGACGAGGCGGCCTGGACCAGTCCGCCGTTCGAGCTGACGGAGCGGGACGGCCGTTGGTACGGGCGCGGGACCGCCGACTGCAAGGGCGGCCTGGTCATGCATCTCCTCGCGCTGCGCGCGCTCAAGGCTAACGGTGGCGTTCCGGTCAGCGTCAAGGTCATCGTCGAGGGCTCGGAGGAACAGGGCACGGGCGGTCTCGAGCGGTACGCCGAGGAGCACCCGGAGCTGCTGACCGCGGACACCATCGTCATCGGCGACGTCGGCAACTTCCGGCTCGGTCTGCCCACGGTCACCTCGACGCTGCGCGGAATGACCCTCGTACGGGTCCGGATCGACACCCTGGAAGGCAACCTGCACTCGGGGCAGTTCGGCGGCGCGGCACCGGACGCGCTCGGCGCGCTGATCCGGGTGCTGGACTCGCTGCGCGCGAAGGACGGTTCGACGACGGTCGACGGACTGACCGGTGACGCGCGGTGGGAGGGGCTGAGTTACGACGAGGAGGCGTTCCGCCAGGACGCCAAGGTGCTCGACGGGGTCGAGCTGATCGGCTCCGGTTCGGTCGCCGACCGCATCTGGGCCCGGC
This sequence comes from Streptomyces sp. NPDC005195, assembly GCF_040608315.1. Lineage (NCBI taxonomy): Bacteria > Bacillati > Actinomycetota > Actinomycetes > Kitasatosporales > Streptomycetaceae > Streptomyces > Streptomyces sp. NPDC005195. The sequence goes on along the minus strand of NZ_JBEXHZ010000030.1, from coordinate 40,074 downwards.
CGGCCGTCACGGTCCTCGGCATCGACTGCCCGCCCGTCGTCGGCGCCACTCCGTCCGTACAGGCGGGTGCCCGTGCGCTGGTCAGCCTCCGGGTGCCGCCGGGCACGGACGCGGTCGAGGCGACCAAGCTGCTGCAGGCCCACCTGGAGGCGCACACGCCGTGGGGCGCGCGGGTGAGCACCGAGCGGATCGGGCAGGGCCAGCCCTTCCGCGCCGACACCTCCAGCCCCGCGTACACGGCGATGGCGGAGGCGATGGCGGTCGCGTACCCGGGCGAGGAGATGCAGTCGGCGGGCCAGGGCGGCTCCATCCCGCTGTGCAACACGCTGGCCTCGCTCTACCCGCGGGCGGAGATCCTCCTCATCGGGCTGAGCGAGCCGGAGGCACAGATCCACGCGGTGAACGAGAGCGTCTCGCCGGACGAGTTGGAGCGTCTGTCGGTCACGGAGGCGCTGTTCCTGCAGAAGTACGCGGCGAGCTGAGCACTGCCGCGAGGGGTCCCGCACCGCGAGATGCGGGACCCCTCCACCACGCCCCGGGCGAGGTCGCGACGCATGGACGGTGCGCGGGTCGCGGGCGTGTTCGCCGCACGCGCGGCGGGAGCTCGTAGGCCTGACTGATCCTCCGTCAACTCGCTTACCGCGCATCGGACTCGGGCGGCTCAGCCGACCGGGACGCCGGCCTCCAGATACAGGGCGGCGCCGCGTTCCCGCGCCCGTAGCGCCCACCGCAGCCGCTCGTAGCGCACGGGGGGCAGCAGGTCGGCCGCCTCCTGTTCGGTGACGAACCGCCAGGCGCGCAACTCCGGTCCCGGCAGCAGCAGTCGACGGGCCTCGTCGGAGTCGAGCAGGCCGCCGTCGTAGAGGAGGCGCAGACCGCCGTAGCCGGGCGGTGCGGGCGGTTCCCAGTCGACGACGAGCAGACCGGGTACGTCGCCGAGTCGTATGCCGGTCTCCTCGGCGACCTCGCGCATGCCCGCTCGGGCCGGGGCCTCGCCGGACTCGACGACGCCGCCGGGAAACTCCCAGCCGGCCTTGTACGTCGGGTCGACGAGCAGCACCCGGTCCTGTTCGTCGAAGAGGAGCACGCCCGCGGCGACGGTCTCGGAGGTGGGTTCAGGGGTCTGCACGATGTCGCAGGCGGCCACACCGCCCGTACGGACCGCCTCGGCGATGCGCAGCGCGGTGTCGTACGGGGTCAGGGCGCTGGTGTCGACGGGGTGGGCGTCGGCGGTGAGCCAGGAGGCGAGCGCCACGCGATAGGGCTCGATGTGGTCGTAACACCACTGGCGCATCCGTATCTCGCCGTCCGGCAGGTCCTCGGGTATCTCCCGGCCCGCGATGCGCTCGCGCAGGATCGTTTCCGCCGGGGCGAGGAGGACATGGCGCACCTCGATCCGGCGCGAGGCGAGACCGCCGAAGATCTCGTCGCGGTACTCCTGACGCAGCAGGGTCATGGGAACCACGAGGACGCCGCCGAGCTCCGCGAGCATGGCGGCCGCGGTGTCGACCACCAGGCGCCGCCAGATCGGCAGGTCCTGGAAGTCGCCGACCTCGGCGAGGTGCTTGGGCGGCAGCAGCTTCGTGAGTCCGCCACCGACGACCTCGGGGTCGAAGAGCGTGCTGTTCGGGATCAGGTCGATCAGTTCCCGTGCGGTGGTGGTCTTCCCCGCACCGAACGCACCGTTGATCCAGACGATCACGGTTCCCCCTCTTCTGTTGGCCCCCAGTGGCTTGCCCGCTCCACCCTGCCACGGAAACCAGCCCCTGATGAGGGAGCCGAACGGCGCGTCGCCGACCCCCCGGTCGCTGGGGCACCGGCGCCGCGCGTGTCGCTTCGGCTCAGCCGTTCCGGTTCGGCGCTCAGCCCTTCCGGTCCGGCGCGGCGCCGTCCGCGGCCAGGCTGTCACTGCTGAGCGTGTGGTCGACGGAGCTGAGCGTGTCGTCGACATGCAGGTCGCCGAGGGCGCTGCCGTCGAGAGCGTGGGACGGGGTGATCGCCGCGACGACGAACCCGGTGGCGAGGGAGGCGATGGCCAGCATGCTGCGCTTCTTCATGCCCGGTTCAACTCCGAAAACGGCGACGGGTCACGGTCCGGTGACGACAAGTCACGGCTCGGTCACACAAACCCCACTCGCCCTCATCCGTCACATGCGCGCCACTACCGTCATCCCACTCGAAACACCCCAGGGGGGGACGATCATGACCAATCCGTACAGCGCGGGACCCGCCGGCGCGCCTCGGGCCCCGAATGTCCGCGCCGCGCCTGGCTGGGCGCGCAAACGCTACGTCGTACCCGCGCTCGCCGTGACCCTTTTCGTCGGGGTCGGCATCGGCAACAGCGGTGGGGACGCCACCGAGCCGGCCTCGGCCCGGACCCGCCCGGCGCCCACCGTCACCGCCACGGCCACCGCCACGCGGACGGCGACCGAGACGGTCACCGCGACTCCCTCCGCCACCGTGACCGTACGGACGACGAAGACCGTACGCGCGACGGTCACCGCGCGGCCGGCCGCCGCGGGCGGCGGCAGCGACGACAGCGGCGGAAGCGGCGGAAGCGGTGGCGGAAGCGCCGTGTACTACGGGAACTGCGCCGCCGCTCGTGCCGCGGGTGCCGCTCCCGTACATGTCGGGGACCCCGGCTACGGCCGCCATCTCGACCGTGACGGGGACGGGGTGGGCTGCGAGTGAGGAGCTACGGCCTCAACTGATCCCCGGAACCGCCCGTCCGTCGCGGGCCGATGACGGTCGGCCGGAATCACGTCGCGTGCCGCTTCGTATGCTGTCAGTGGATTCCGTCCGCATCAGCACCACTTGGGGGAATACGTGCGCACCCGGATCATCAGTGCCGTCCTGCTCATGGTCGGCGTCGGCGGTGTCGTCGCCTGTCAGCCGGCGGACGGCGGCAAGGCCGACGGCACTTCGGCCCCGTCCGCCGCGGCCTCGACGCCGAAGGACGACAAGCCGACCGCGGCCGAACGGAAAACGGTGCCCGACTTCGTCGGTATGGGACTGCAGTCCGCTCAGGACAAGGCACAGAAACAGGGCTTCCGCTCACTGAGGTCGCACGACTCGCTCGGCCGGGACCGCCACCAGATCCTCGACCGGGACTGGAAGGTCTGCTCACAGAACAAGAGGGCCGGCACGACGGCCGGCACCGACACGACACTGGACTTCGGTGCGGTGAAGCTCGCCGAGACATGCCCGTCGAAGGATGTGGCGGCCCCGTCCACCGCGGGCGGGAAGATTCCGGACTTCACGGGGAAGTCCGTGAAGGCGGCGCGGGACGCGCTCGACTCGGGCACGTCCTTCACGGTCAAGGACGCTTCCGGCGCGAGGCGTTGGATCCTGGTCGAGAGCAACTGGAAGGTGTGCACCCAGTCTCCGGCCGCCGGTACCGCACTCCGCGGCCAGCCGGTGGAACTCACAGCGGTCAAGTTCGACGAGCCCTGCTAGGCCATGTCGCGGCAGGAGACGTTCGCTTCGGGTCGGACGCCTCACGGGTCAATACGCCTGGGCCGTCGAGTGGAGGGGGCGCTGCCTGTGCAGCGTCGCCGGCTGTTCGATGACGGTCGCGCCCGGCACCCAGACGCAACCTGCCCGATCTTCGCCGGGACCTCCGATGTCCTGCCGAGCCTTCGGATACGGCAATGCCCTCCGGGCGCCGACTGCGCCGCGTACCCCTCCTGAGGGCACCATCCAACACAACCGAACGCGAGGCTCGGGCCTCCTCCCCACTCCAATGCGTCGTCAAGGGTTCTGACGGGATATCGGACAGTCCTCGCCCCTCCTCTTCCAACAGAGTCAGACACGTCCTACCGTAAACGCGCACTCTTGTCGCGGACATGCAGACAGGCTCGTCTTTCGCGAGTTCGGAGGAACGTAACGATGCGTCACCCTCACACCCGCACCACCCGCAGCAGATTGGTCGGAGCACTCGCCGCGGGACTGTTGTGTACGACCGGCCTCGCCGCGCCGGCACTGGCCGCCCCCGTCACGGACCCGGTCGCCCCCGCGCCGGCCGACGGTCTCGCCCTCACCCCGCCGATGGGCTTCAACAACTGGAACTCCACGCACTGCCGCGAGGAGTTCAACGAGAGCATGGTCAAGGGGATCGCCGACCTCTTCGTCGAGAAGGGCCTCAAGGACGCCGGGTACCAGTACGTCAACCTGGACGACTGCTGGGCCCTGCCCTCCCGGGACGCGGACGGCGAACTGGTCCCCGACCCGGCCCGGTTCCCCGACGGGATCAAGGCGGTCGCCGACTACGTGCACGCCAAGGGGCTCAAGCTCGGCGTCTACACCAGCGCGGGCACGAAGACGTGCGACAGCGCGGGCTTCCCCGGCGCCCTGGGCCACGAGTACAGCGACGCCCGGCAGTTCGCGGACTGGGGCGTCGACTACCTCAAGTACGACAACTGCAACAACCAGGGCGTGGACGCCAAGCTGCGCTACACGACCATGCGGGACGCGTTGCGGGCCGCTTCCCGGGAAACAGGGCGCCCCATCGTCTACAGCATCTGCGAGTGGGGGGAGAACAAGCCCTGGGAGTGGGCGTCCGACGTCGGACATCTGTGGCGCACGACCGGGGACATCAGCGACAACTGGGGCTCGATGCTGTCGATCCTCAAGCAGAACCTGCCCCTTGCCCCGTACGCCGGTCCCGGGCACTGGAACGATCCGGACATGCTGGAGGTCGGCAACGGCGGGATGACCGACACCGAGTACCGGTCGCACTTCTCCCTGTGGTCGGTCATGGCCGCACCGCTGCTCATCGGCTCCGACCTGCGCAAGGCGACCCCCGCCACCTTCGACATCCTCGCCAACAAGGAAGTCGTGGCGGTCGACCAGGACCCCCTCGGCAAACAGGGCACCGTGCTCTCCTCCGGGGGCGGCCGCTGGGTGGTCGTCAAGGAGATGAGGGACGGCAGCCGCGCGGTGGCGCTGTTCAACGAGACCGGCGGCGCCCAGCGCATCGCCACCACCGCGGCGGCCGTGGGACTCCCGGCCGCTCCCGCCTACACCTTGCGCGACCTGTGGCGGCACCGGAGTTACAACACCGCGGGCGGCATCTCCGCGACCGTCCCCGCGCACGGCACGGTGCTGGTCCGCGTCGCGGCCGGACACGGCTGGGCCGCACAGCCCCCCGCAGTCGAACTCGGCCTGGAAAATACCCCGTTGGTCGAAGCAGGAGAGCAGGCGACGCTGACGACGACGGTCACCGACCTCGGCCGCACGACGGCACGACACGTCGCCGTGCAGCTCGGCGGGCCCGCGGACTGGACGATCAGGGCGGCGTCACCGACCACCATGCCCGCGGTGCCGACCGGCCGTTCGCTGCGCACGAAGTGGCGGCTCACCGTACCCGAGGGCACCGCCACCGGATCGTACGACCTGACGCTGCGGACGACGTACCGTTCGCCGCGCGGCGAACGCGTCGAGAGCGTGCTGCCCGTGACCGCCTCCGTGGTCGTGCCCCCTCCCTCGGGCACCTCCTCCCTCGGCGACCTGCCCTGGATGTCGGCGGCCAACGGCTACGGGCCCGTCGAGCGCGACACGAGCAACGGCGAGAGCGCCGCGGGCGACGGTCATGCGATCACCCTCGGCGGTGTCGTCCACGCCAAGGGCCTCGGCGCGCACGCCGCGAGCGCCGTCGAGTACTACACCGGCAAGGAGTGCGAGAGCGTCACGGCGGACGTCGGGGTCGACGACGAGAAGGGCGACAGGGGCACCGTCGCCTTCGAGATCTGGGCGGACGGCACCGAGGTCGCCTCGACCGGGGTGCTCACCAACGCGATGCCCGCGCAGCCGGTCTCGGCCGACGTGAGCGGCGCCGAGGTGGTCCGGCTGGTCGTCACCGACGGCGGTGACGGGATCGATTCGGACCACGCCGACTGGGCCGACGCGCGGCTGACCTGCTGAGCGGCCCGCCCGGACGACGGGGGGCCGGTAGGCCACCCGGCTTGCTGAGCGGGTGAGCGGCTTTCCCGGAAGGGGGAGCCGCTCACCGGCCTCCCGACCGCCTGACCGACCCATCGCGACGTGACCGACACTCCGGCCCGGCCAGTCGGCCGGCTGTCGAGCCGTCGCCCGACTGTCGAACCGATCAGATGGCCGGAAGGCCGGAGAACCGAACGCCCGGGTGCCGTGACGACCGGGAACCCCGACCAGTCACTCCGCCTGTTCACTCGTCCGCGTCACTCATCCCCGTCACCCGACCCCGCCCCACCCGTCCCCGTAACCCGGACGCGGCACTCAGCCGCCGACCCGCGCGGCCGTCCCGTTCGGCTGCCTGCTGAGCGCGGCCGCCGCCGCGCCGACCAGACCGGCGTCCGTGCCCATCAGCGCGGGCGCCACGGTCAGCCGCCGCACGAAGGACAGCGTCGCGTAGTCGCCCAGCGCCCTGCGCAGCGGATCGAGGAGCACGTCGCCCGCCTTGCCCACACCTCCGCCGATGACGGCGATGTCGATCTCGACGAGGGTCGCGGTGGCCGCGATCCCCGCCGCGAGCGCCCTGGCCGCCCGCTCGAAGGAGGCCACCGCCACCGGATCGCCCGCACGGGCGGCGTCGGCCACCGCGGCGGCCGAGGTGTCGCCGTCGGGTCCGGGCAGCCAGCCGCCCTCAAGGGCGCGCCGAGCGATGTTCGGGCCGCTCGCGATGCGCTCCACACAGCCCCGGGAGCCGCACGGGCAGAGGTCGCCGTCGAGGTCCACGCTGATGTGCCCGATGTGGCCCGCGTTGCCGGTGGGGCCCGCGTGCAGCTGTCCGTTCAGGACCAGCCCGCCACCGACGCCCGTCGACACCACCATGCACAGGGCGTTGTCGTGCCCACGGGCGGCACCCTGCCAGTGCTCGGCCGCGGTGATGGCGACGCCGTCGCCGATCAGCTCGACGGGCAGACCGCCCGTGGCCTTGCGGACCCGCTCGACCAGCGGATAGTCACGCCAGCCCGGCACGTTCACGGGGCTCACGGTGCCCGCCGAGGCGTCCACCGGGCCCGCGCTGCCGATGCCGACGGCCGCGGCCCTGCTCCACAGCGGGGAGACGGTGAGTTCACCGACCACGGCCTCCACGGCCCCCATGACGGTGTCGCCGCCCTCCTGCGCGGGCGTCGCACGCTGCGCGCGCAGGAGGATCCGGCCACGGCCGTCCACCAGCGCTCCGGCGATCTTGGTGCCGCCGATGTCGAGCGCGGCCACGAGGTCGGTGTGCATCAGTGTCAGTTCTCCTGGTGAACCTTGCGAAACAGGGCAGACCGGTCTCGCGGTGGGGGGCGCAGGCCGGAGAATGCGGTGAACAGTGTCCCCTGCATCTGACAACGTTGTCCAGGCTCTATGCTCGACGCCACATCCTCATACATCCCCATGGACCGTCGCATCACCGGGGGCGACAGGAATGATCGCATCACCGTGGACGACAGGACAGGACAGCGCATCGTGGCAGAGACCGCCCGCCGATCCGAGAACCGTTACGGCAATCGCCCGACCATGAAGGACGTGGCGGCGCGCGCCGGCGTGGGTCTCAAGACGGTCTCACGCGTGGTCAACGGCGAGCCGGGCGTGACCCCGGACACCGAGCGCCGGGTGCAGGAGGCCATCGACGCGCTGGGCTTCCGGCGCAACGACAGCGCGCGGGTACTGCGCAAGGGCAGCACCGCGAGCATCGGCCTCGTCCTGGAGGACCTCGCGGACCCGTTCTACGGCCCGCTCAGCCGCGCGGTGGAGGAGGTGGCCCGTGCCCACGGCGCGCTGCTCATCAACGGCTCCAGCGCCGAGGACCCGGAGCGTGAGCAGGAACTGGTCCTCGCGCTGTGCGCGCGCCGGGTGGACGGACTGGTCGTCATTCCGGCCGGCGACGACCACCGCTACCTCGAACCCGAGATCAAGGCGGGCGTCGCCACCGTGTTCGTGGACCGCCCGGCGGGACAGATCGACGCCGACGTGGTCCTCTCGGACAGCTTCGGCGGGACCCGGGACGGCGTGACCCATCTGATCGACCACGGTCACCGCCGGATCGGCTTCATCGGTGACATGCCCCGCATCCACACGGCCGCCGAGCGGCTTCGCGGCTACCGCGCGGCCATGGAGGACGCGGGCATAGTGGTCGAGCCCGCCTGGATGTCCCTGGGTGTCACGGATCCGCTGCGGGTGCGTGTCGCCGCGGAGGAGATGCTCTCGGGCGACTCCCCGGTGACCGCGATCTTCGCGGGCAACAACCGTGTGACCGTCACGGTGGTCCGGGTCCTCGCCGAGCACGGACGCCCCGTCGCCCTGGTCGGCTTCGACGACATCGAGCTCGCCGACCTCCTCCAGCCGGGTGTCACCGTCGTCGCCCAGGACGCCGCCGCCCTCGGCCGCACCGCCGCCGACCGGCTCTTCCGCCAGCTCGACGGAACCCTCATCACCCCGGAACGCATAGAGCTGCCGACCCGTCTGATCACCCGCGGCTCGGGTGAACTGCCGCCCTCGGCCTGAGTCGTGGCCGCCCGGACCCTTGCGGCCCCGAAGCCCCGGGTGTGGACGCGGCGTCCCTCGCGCGCTCGCCGGGACGAGCGGTTCCCGGTCCGAGGGTCCGGACTCCTCGCCGGTGAAGGGCTGTTGCCGCTGACGCGCCGGATCCGCGACGATCGCGTACCGGTCCTCGCGGCCGGCTGGAACACCTGTGCCGCCCGACTCCGGTGCGGGACGGCCCGGTTGGGGATACGCGGCACGGGCCTCACGGGGAAGGCACACGTCGGGAACGCAGGGATGACGACGTCTCGTACGACGGCATCTCGTACGACGGCATCTCGTACGACGGCATCTCGTACGACGGCGTCGGCCGGGGCAGGCTGAGGTCCCCGTCGCCGACCCACGCCCCGGGCCGGGCGCCCCGATTGCCCCGTGCCCGGTGGACGCGGACCCGAAGGCGCGCGGGACGCCACCGAGTCCTCGTGGGGACGCGGCGGTGGTCGGGGGCGGCGGTCCGGCCGCCCGCCCACACGGGCGGACCTCGGTGTCCTGGCCGAGGAGGCGGCCGCGGGCGGGCCCGCGGTCCACGCCGGCCTGGGAGCCACGTCCCGGCAGTTCCGTACTCCGCGGTTCCGCATGCCGCTCCGTACTCCACGGCTCCGCATGCGGCCCTTCCGCAGGTCGCGGTCGCGTAGGAACGCACGTTCCTCGGACATGCCACGTACGCCCCGCGTGCGTCACGTTCCTCACATGTCCCGTGTTCCCCACACGCCCTGGGGCCTGCACACCCCGCGTGCCCCGCGGGGCCCACACACCGCAGGCCCCGCAGGCCGCCCTACTTCGCCGAGGCGGTCAGATCTCCGCGCCTCGGCGCGGCGAAACCCTCCAGGTCCGCCCGTGTCAGGCCCGCGAGCCGGGCCACCTCCGCGATGTCGAGGGCGCCGCAGTCCAGGCCGCGCAGAAGGTAGCCACTGAGCGCCTTGGCGGTGGCGGGTTCGTCCATGATGTCGCCGTCGGTGCGGTTGGCGTAGCGGGCCAGGCGCGCGGCGGCCTGCGCGAAGCCCTCCCGGTAGAAGGCGAACACGGCCGCGTAGCGGGTCGGGATGTGGCCGGGGTGCATGTCCCAGCCCTGGTAGTAGGCGCGGGCCAGGGCGCGGCGGGTGAGGCCGTAGTGCAGTCGCCAGGCGTCGTGCACCTTCTCCGTCGGGCCGACCGGCAGCACGTTCGTGGAGCCGTCCGACACGCGTACGCCGGTGCCCGCGGCGGCGACCTGCATGATCGCCTTGGCGTGGTCGGCGGCCGGGTGGTCGCTGGCCTGGTGGGCGGCGCTGACGCCGAGGCAGGCGCTGTAGTCGAAGGTGCCGTAGTGCAGGCCCGTGGCGCGGCCCTCGGCGGCCTGGATCATCCGGGCGACGGTCGCGGTGCCGTCGGTCGCGAGGATGGACTGGCTGGTCTCGATCTGGATCTCGAAGCCGATCCGTCCGGGCGCGAGACCGCGCGTCTTCTCGAACTCCTCCAGCAGCCGTACCATCGCGGTGACCTGCTCCGCGTACGTCACCTTGGGGAGGGTGAGGACCAGCCCCTCGGGCAGACCGCCCGCGTCCATCAGGCCGGTGAGGAAGACGTCGAGCGTACGGATGCCCCGCCGGCGGACCGATGCCTCCATGCACTTCATGCGGATGCCCATGTACGGAGCCGCCGTGCCGTCGGTGTACGCCTGCGCGATCAGCCGGGCCGCGCGCGCCGCCGCCTCGTCCTCCTCGGCGTCCGGACGCGGGCCGTAGCCGTCCTCGAAGTCGACCCGCAGGTCCTCGACGGGCTCCCGCTCCAGTTTGGCCCGCACCCGGTCGTACACGGGCCCGGCGAGGTCGTCGGCGAGGCCGAGGACCGCGGCGAAGGAGGCGGCGTCGGGGGCGTGCTCGTCGAGGGCCGCGAGCGCCCGGTCGCCCCAGGAGCGGACGGTGTCGGCGGTGAACGCGTCCGCGGGGACGTACACGGTGTGGACGGGCTGCCGGGTGCCGGGGTCTCCGGGATAGCGGCGCTCCAGTTCGGCGTCGACCGGGGCGAGAGAGGCGCTGATCTCCTCGCTGACGGCGCCCGCGAGGCTTGTCGCCACGTTCTCCTGCTGGCCCTTGCCCATCCCACACCCTCCTGTTTTCCGCTTCACGGAATCAATAATCCGTAGAGCGAAGTTATCCATGGCGCTTCCCGTGGTCAACACCTGTCCGCACCCTGGTCCGTCGCCTTCTCTCCTGCCCCATGCCTTCTTTCGCGCACCGCCCCGCACCCCTCATGCTGGCCGTGCGGGGAGGGGATGACATGTCGAACATCCGCCGGGTGACCCGGCGCCTGGGTCTGCGGACCGCGGTGGCCGCCGCGGTGACCGTGCCCCTGCTCGGTACGGCGGCGTCCGTGTCCGCCGGCGGCGGCGGACGCCCGCTGGACGTCATGACGTTCAACCTGCGCTTCGCGAGCACCGCCGAGCCGCACAGCTGGGCCGCGCGCCGTCCGGTGATGCGCGAGCTGCTGCGCCGGACGGGCCCCGACGTCATCGGTACCCAGGAAGGCCTCTACCCGCAGGTGCGTGACATCGCGTCCGACCTCGGACGGCGTTACGACTGGATCGGCACCGGCCGCGCGGGCGGCAGCCGTGACGAGTTCGCGGCGGTCTTCTACGACACCGATCGCCTCGCCCCGGCCGGGTACGACCACTTCTGGCTGTCCGACACACCCGAGGTGATCGCCTCGAACACCTGGGGCGGCTCCCACATCCGCATGGTCACCTGGGTCCGCTTCCGTGATCTGCGCGCCGGCGGACGGGAGTTCTACGTCCTCAACACCCATCTGGACAGCGGGAGTCCGTACGCGCGCATGCGTGCCGCCGCGCTGATCGGGCAGCGGATCGCCGGGCTCGACCGCGCCCTGCCGGTCGTGGTGACCGGGGACTTCAACAGCGCCGCCCACAAGAACCCGGTCTACGACGCGATGCTGAGCGCCGGTCTCGTCGACACCTGGGACACCGCGGCCGAGCGCGGCGCCCCGTACGCCACCTTCCACGGCTACGGCCCCCTGGTGCCCGGCGGCGACCGCATCGACTGGATCCTCACCACACCCGGGGTGCGCGCGGACCGGACGGCGGTCGACACCTTCGCTCCGGACGGGCGGTATCCGAGCGACCACCTGCCCGTGCGGGCCACTCTGCGCCTGGGATGAACCGAGGCCCCCGTGACCGCGCGGGCGGTCACGGGGGCCTCGTACGGCCGGACTCGGTCAGCCCTTGCGGGTCTTGATCTCGTCGGTGAGCTGCGGGACGACCTCGAAGAGGTCGCCGACCACGCCGTAGTCGACGAGGTCGAAGATCGGGGCCTCGGCGTCCTTGTTGATCGCGACGATCGTCTTCGACGTCTGCATGCCGGCGCGGTGCTGGATGGCGCCGGAGATGCCGGAGGCGATGTACAGCTGCGGCGAGACGGACTTGCCGGTCTGGCCGACCTGGTTGGAGTGCGGGTACCAGCCGGCGTCCACCGCGGCGCGCGAGGCGCCCACGGCCGCGCCGAGGGAGTCGGCGAGGTTCTCGATGACCGAGAAGTTCTCGGCGCCGTTGACACCACGGCCGCCGGAGACCACGATCGCGGCCTCGGTCAGCTCGGGGCGGCCGCTCGCCTCACGCGGGGTGCGCGCGGTGACCTTGGTGCCGGTGGCCTTCTCCGAGAAGGAGACGGCGAGGGCCTCGACCGCGCCGGCGGCCGGGGCGGCCTCCACGGCGGCGCTGTTGGGCTTGACCGTGATGACCGGGGTGCCCTTGGAGACACGGGACTTGGTGGTGAAGGAGGCGGCGAACGCGGACTGCGTCGCGACCGGACCCTCGTCACCGGCCTCCACGTCGACCGCGTCGGTGATGATGCCGGAGCCGATACGGATCGCGAGGCGGGCCGCGATCTCCTTGCCCTCGGCGGAGGTCGGGACGAGCACGGCGGCCAGGGAGCCCCCGGCGGACACCACCTCGTACGCGGCCTGCAGCGCGTCCACCTTCGGCACGACCAGGTAGTTGGCGTACTCGGCGGCGTCGTGCGTGAGGACCTTCACCGCGCCGTGCTCGGCGAGCACAGCGGCGGTGTTCTCGGCACCGGAGCCGAGGGCGACGGCGACGGGCTCGCCGATGCGGCGGGCCAGCGTCAGCAGTTCCAGGGTGGGCTTGCGGACGGCGCCGTCCACGTGGTCGACGTAGACGAGAACTTCAGCCATGGGACTTCTTCTCTCCTGCTTACGAAAGATGAGGGGTGGTCGGCGTGTCGGGGTTCAGCGGGCCTCGAACGGGCCTCAGATGAACTTCTGGCCCGCGAGGAACTCGGCGAGCTGCTTGCCGCCCTCGCCCTCGTCCTTGACGATCGTGCCGGCGGTGCGCGCCGGGCGCTCGGTCGCGGCGTCGACCTTGGTCCAGGAACCGTCGAGACCGACCTCGTCCGCCTCGATCTCCAGGTCCTCCAGGTCCCAGGACTCCACCGGCTTCTTCTTGGCGGCCATGATGCCCTTGAAGGACGGGTAGCGCGCCTCGCCCGACTGGTCGGTCACCGACACGACGGCCGGCAGGGAGGCCTCCAGCTGCTCGGAGGCGGTGTCGCCGTCACGGCGGCCCTTCACGACGCCGTCCTCGACGGAGACCTCGGACAGCAGCGTGACCTGCGGGACACCCAGACGTTCCGCGAGGAGCGCCGGGACGATACCGGCGGTGCCGTCGGTGGACGCCATGCCGGAGATCACCAGGTCGTAGCCGGCCTTCTCGATCGCCTTGGCGAGGACCAGCGAGGTGCCGATGGCGTCGGTGCCGTGCAGGCCGTCGTCCTCGACGTGGATGGCCTTGTCGGCACCCATCGACAGCGCCTTGCGCAGCGCGTCCTTGGCGTCCTCGGGACCGACGGTCAGCACGGTGATCTCGGCGTCGTCCGCCTCGTCGGCGATCTGCAGTGCCTGCTCCACCGCGTACTCGTCGAGCTCCGAGAGCAGACCGTCCACGTCGTCACGGTCGACGGTCAGGTCATCGGCGAAGTGCCGGTCGCCAGTGGCGTCGGGCACGTACTTCACAGTGACAACGATCCTCAAGCTCACGCCGGCTCTCCTACTGCATCGTCATTTCTGGGCTGCCTTCTTTCAGGCAGCATAGGCGCCTGAAGCGGCCGATCCCGGTCGGGGCGGCCCGCGCTCCGACCGAAATATTACTCACCAGTACATCCATTTCCTGTCCACTGAGCAAGCGCTTTGCACTGTGACCTTGGCAACGCTGTGTAACCGACGAGTAGGTTCGGAAACGGCCGGGTCAGTCGCGCAGGCCGTTGAACCGGCCCTGGTGATAGAGGAGCGGGCTCCCGGTGCCCGAGGGGTCGCCGAGGACCACCTCGGCCAGCACGATGCGGTGGTCCCCCGCCGGGACCCTGGCCACGATCCGGCACACGAGCCAGGCCAGCACGTCGTCGAGAACCGGAACGCTCTCGGGCCCCGCGCGCCATTGGGTGGGCGCGCCGAAACGGTCGGCGCCGCTCCTGGCGAAGGTGGCGGCCAACTCCCGCTGATGCTCGCCGAGTATGTGCACGCCGACGTGGTCGGACTCGGAGATCGCCGGCCAGCTCGACGCGCCGGAGCCGACACCGAAGGAGATGATCGGGGGTTCCGCGGAGACCGAGGTGAGCGAGGTGGCGGTGAAACCGACCGGGCCACCGTCACCCCGGGCCGTGATCACGGCGACACCGGCGGCGTGCCGCCGGAAGACGGAGCGCAGCAGTTCGGGCGAGGCGAGCTGGTAGGTGCCGAGGCCGGGCGTGGCCGTCATGGAGTCGTCCTCACTGCGAGAGGTGTCGTGGGGGTCCCCCGTCCGGGCGTCGCCGAGGGCGGGAGAGGGTCCGCAGGTGCTCAACGGACCGGACAGCACGCACTGGCGGTGCGGACCAGGTCCACGTGGACACGCTCGAAGAGAAGGAGTTCCAGGGGCATACGGTCAGGCTGACGATAGGTGGACCGTGCAGTCAAGTGCGGCCCGGCCTTTGGGAGCTGTCTCACCGTCGCCTCACAGGTGGACGGAGTCGGTCCGGGCCGGCCGGATCCCGCCGGTCCGACGGGTCACACGGCCTCGCCGAGTGCCGCGATCACATCCGCCTTGCGCGGCTGGCCGCTCGCGCGGCGCACGATCCGTCCTTCGGCGTCCAGGACGAGCACGGTCGGCGTCTTGAGGATGTCCAGTTCACGGACGAGGTCGAGGTGGTCCTCGGCGTCGATCTCGACATGGGACACGCCGGGCACCAGCCCGGCGACCTCGGCGAGCACCTTCCGGGTGGCCCGGCAGGGGGCGCAGAAGGCGCTGGAGAACTGGACGAGCGTGGCCCGTTCGCCGAGCCCCTCCCCCAACTCCGCCGCGCCGAGCCGCTTTCCGCCGTCCCGTCCGCGCACTCTCACCCTCCCGCTCCGCCGCCGGTGCAGCAGTCCGTATCCGCTCGCCGCGGCGAGCACCACCACGCACACCACAAGTCCGCTCATCATGTGCACAAGCATTCATGAGACCGCAAAGATTCCCACGGCCGCGGATCGCCTCCACTGCGGAATGCTTGATTCATGGACATCGATGTGAGGGGGCCGCGGTTCGGCGCGGCCGTGACGACCGTCGTACTGGCGGCCGTACTGGTCACCGGCAGCGCCTGGCTACTGGCCTGGCAGACACTGGCCTTCGCGCTGGGCACGGCGGGAGGCGTGACGCGCTCGCCGTACGGCCTGCTGTTCAAGACCGCCGTACGTCCCCGGATCGGGCCGCCGGCCGAGTTCGAGGCGCCGGAGCCACCGCGGTTCGCCCAGGCCGTCGGGCTGGCGTTCGCCGCGGTGGGGCTGATCGGTTACACGGTGGGGCCGGCTGGCTGGGGCTCGCGGCGACCGGTTGCGCGCTGGCGGCCGCGTTTCTGAATACGGCGTTCGGGTACTGCCTGGGGTGCGAGATGTACCTGCTCGTGCGCCGGGTATCAGTACGCGTTCAGTAAAGGCGAGTTAAAAGTCCGAGGTGGATCACGGGGGCGACGTGACGAGGATCTCGCCGCCGCGAGGCACCAGGACTGGCCACTCGTCCGTTCTTCGGGCACGATCTGCGCAATGCCGTAAACCTACGGCTGCGTAACTTCCCGCCGGGGGGACCCCTTCCCAGGCAGAGAGAAGGGTCCACCCCGTCCATGGCAGAGCTTGTCTACCGTCCCGTCGTCGGTCTCGCCCAAACGCTGTTCAGGGCCTGGGACCTCAAGATCGACTGCAAGGGATCGGAGAACATTCCGCGCTCGGGCGGCGCCGTGCTGGTCAGCAACCACATCAGCTACCTGGACTTCATCTTCGACGGTCTGGCCGCCCTGCCGCAGAAGCGCCTGGTGCGTTTCATGGCGAAGGAGTCGGTGTTCCGGCACCGGATCTCCGGTCCGCTGATGCGGGGCATGAAGCACATCCCGGTGGACCGGCAGCAGGGTGAGACCGCTTACCAGCACGCGCTGAAGTCGCTGCGCTCCGGCGAGATCGTGGGCGTCTTCCCCGAGGCGACCATCTCGCAGTCCTTCGCGCTGAAGAGCTTCAAGTCCGGTGCCGCGCGCATGGCCCAGGAGGCCGGCGTCCCGCTGATCCCGATGGCGCTGTGGGGCACCCAGCGACTGTGGACCAAGGGACACCCGCGCAACTTCAAGCGCAGCCACACCCCGATCACGATCCGGGTGGGCGAGCCGATGGAGGCCCCGCAGGACCAGTACGCGGGCGCCATCACCCGGCGACTGCGCGAGCGTGTCCAGGAGCTCCTGGAGGCCGCGCAGCGCGCCTATCCCGTCCGCCCCAAGGGACCGGACGACACCTGGTGGATGCCCGCGCACCTCGGCGGTACGGCACCGACCCCCGAAGAGGTCAAGGCGGCCGAGGCACACTGAACCGTCACTCCGGGGCGTGCACCGTGACGCGTGCCCCGGGGCTGAACTTCTCCAGCAGTCCGGCGAGTTCGGCGGCCGCCGCCTCGATCGCGGCCACCGGCACCGGTGCGAGACCTTCCAGCAGGAAGATCGCGGAGGTGGACTCCTCCGTGAGGCGGGTACGCGGTCCCTGGCGCCAGTTCCAGCGCCGGCAGGTCACGCCGGTCCCGTCGCGCCACACCACTTCGCCCGCGTCCGGGTGCTCGACGGTGTCGGTGCCGCCCGCGACGGTCGCGAACTCCTCGTCGCCCGTGGCCCGTACGAGCCGCATCCCGCCGCTGACGTGCTCGATGTCCTCACCGCCGACCGGGATCAGGTGGGCGACGCTGATCGCGTTGTAGAGGTCGACCAGCAGGTTGATCCGGGGCAGTCCGGTGTCCGACAGGGCGCGTCTGGCCAGCGCCTCCGCCGAGTTGCGGGTGCGTGAGGGCTTGGACCCGAAGGCCGTGTAGACCTCCCGCCAGGCGGCCATGTGCGGGTCCTCGTGCGGGGCACGGCCGCCCAGTCGCCCGGCCAGCCGGCGGGCCGCGTCGTCGAGCAGCGCCGAAGTCCCCTCGGTGCTCGGCCCGTTGGCGAGTCCGTACGCCTCGACGGCGACGTGGGTGAAGCCGGGTGCCAGGGCGCGCACCTCGTCGGACACGGTGAGCGTGAGAGTCATGATCCGCGGTGCCTGCCTTGCCTCGGAGTGCGGTGGGGAGCGTCTTCCAGGGATACGACCGGTCGGGGGCTGCCCTGAGGGCGCTCAGCACGACCGGATGAGGTTCAGCGTACAGGACTGGATGGTCCAGCTCATTGGACTCCAGGTCGGGCGTGAGGGCTTGCACGGGGCGTGGGGCGTGGCACCGGCGGGACCCCCGTGACAACAAACCGGGGGTGGACGCGCCGTCCTCCCTGGACGGCGAACGGCTTGTGTCGCGCACGAACGCGAAGGCCGCTCGCGCATAGGCATACGAGTCGGACGCTCCCCGCGCGAGCCGGGCAGCCGTCTCCCGCACCAGCGGATGACGGCGGTCGATCACCTCGCCGTCGGCCAAGCAGGCGGAGAGGCCGGGGTTTTCCTGGACGAGCTCCATCCCCGCAGAGCATAGGAATACGGCCGACCGGGAGTCAATGACTCTTCGATCGACCGTATGTCTATGCAGTATCCGGAGAGACGACGCGCCGCACCCTAGTGGTGGGCCATCTCCTCCTTGAGCGCGGCCAGGAACCCGTCGACGTCGTCCTCGGTCGTGTCGAAGGAGCACATCCAGCGGACGTCGCCCGCGGCCTCGTCCCAGAAGTAGAAGCGGAACCGCTTCTGCAGCCGCTCGCTCACGTCGTGCGGAAGGCGGGCGAAAACCGCGTTGGCCTGGACCGGGTGGAGGATCTCCACGCCGTGCACCGCGCGGACGCCCTCGGCCAGCCGCTGCGCCATCCCGTTGGAGTGGCGGGCGTTGCGCAGCCACAGGTCCTTGGCGAGCAGCGCCTCCAACTGCACGGAGACGAAGCGCATCTTGGAGGCCAGCTGCATCGAGAGCTTGCGCAGGTGCTTCATGTGCCGGACGGCGTCCTGGTCGAGGACGACGACGGCCTCCCCGTACAGCGCGCCGTTCTTGGTCCCGCCCAGGCTCAGGATGTCGACGCCGACCGCGTTGGTGAACGTCCGCATCGGGACGTCGAGCGAGGCGGCGGCGTTGGCTATCCGGGACCCGTCCAGGTGCACCCTCATGCCGTGCGCGTGGGCGTGGTCGCAGATGTCACGGATCTCGTCGGGGGTGTAGAGCGTGCCCAGCTCGGTGCTCTGGGTGATCGAGACGACCTGCGGCATGGCGCGGTGCTCGTCGTCCCAGCCGTACGCCTGCCGGTCGATGAGCTCGGGGGTGAGCTTGCCGTCGGGCGTCGGGACGGTGAGCAGTTTGAGGCCGCCCATGCGCTCGGGCGCGCCGCCCTCGTCGACGTTGATGTGCGCGCTCTCGGCACAGATCACCGCGCCCCAGCGGTCGGTGACCGCCTGGAGCGCGACCACGTTGGCGCCGGTGCCGTTGAAGACCGGGAAGGCCTCAGCGGTAGCACCGAAGTGGCTGCGGATGATCTTCTGGAGGTTCGCCGTGTAGTCGTCCTCGCCGTACGCGACCTGGTGTCCGCCGTTGGCGAGCGCGACCGCGGCGAGCACCTCGGGGTGAGCGCCCGCGTAGTTGTCGCTGGCGAAGCCGCGGACGGCCGGGTCGTGGTGACGCCGGGCGTCGGTCTTGGGAGGGTTCACGGCTTCTCGGTCAGCCACAGACGTTTTCCGTTCACTTCACCGGCGGGCAGGTCCCAGACGCCCGCGATGGACTCCGCCAGCGCGTCGACGTCCGTGAAGCCCGCGAACTTCGCGTTCGGGCGCTCGGCGCGCATCGCGTCGTGCACCAGTGCCTTGACCACCAGGATCGCAGCCGCGGAGGTCGGACCCTCCTCGCCCCCCGCCTTGCGGAAGAAGTCGGCCATCGCCAGCGTCCACGCCTCCGCGGCGGCCTTGCCCGCGGCGTAGGCGGCGTTGCTCGCGGTCGGCTTGCTCGCGGCCGCGGCGCTGATCAGGACGTACCGGCCGCGGTCGCTGCGCTGGAGCGCCTCGTGGAAGGCGAGGGAGGTGTGCTGCACGGTGCGGACGAGCAGCAGCTCGAGGAAGTCCCAGTCGTCCAGAATCGTCTTGGTGAAGGTCTCGCTGCCGCGCCAGCCTCCGACGAGGTGGACCAGACCGTCGACACGGCCGAAGTCCTTCTCGATGCGGGTGGCCCAGTCGCGCGTCGACTCCAGGTCGAGCAGGTCGACCGTGTCGCCGACGACGGTGGCGCCGCCGTGCCCGTAGCGGGCCGCGTCCACGGCCGTGGCGAGCCGCTCGGGGTCGTTGTCCGAGCCGACGACGGTCGCGCCCGCGTCGGCGAGCCGGGCCAGCGTCGCGCGCCCGGCGGGTCCACCCGCGCCGGCCACCGCGATCACCGCACCGCTGAGAGCTCCGTTCGCCATCTTCTTCGCCTCCTGAGCGTCCTCGGCGCGGGCGTTCACGCGGCGACCCGCTCGGCGCCGGCCGCGGTGATGCCCTTGGTGGAGGCGATCACGTTCTTCAGCTTCTTGGAGAGCGCCTCATAGAACATGCTCAGGGGAAACTCGTCCGGAAGCACGTCGTCCACGAGCTTACGCGGCGGCAGGCTCAGATCCAGGGCGTCCGGGCCCTTGGCCCAGCGCGATCCCGGGTGCGGCGCGAGGTAGGCCGCGACCAGCTCGTACGCCTTGAACCAGTGGACGAGCTTGGGACGGTCGATGCCGGCCCGGTAGAGGTCCTCGATCTCGGCACACAGCTGGTTGGTGACCTGCGGGGCGCGCTGCCAGTCGATGTGCAGCTTGTTGTCGGTCCAGCGGACGACTTCGTGCTTGTGCAGGTAGGCGAAGAGCAGCTGGCCGCCGAGGCCGTCGTAGTTGCGGACGCGGTCGCCGGTGACCGGGAAGCGGAACATCCGGTCGAAGAGCACCGCGTACTGCACGTCACGACCGTGCTGGTGGCCCTCGGCCTCCAGCTTCACGGCCTCCTTGAAGGCGGTGAGGTCGCAGCGCAGCTCTTCGAGGCCGTACATCCAGAACGGCTGCCGCTGCTTGATCATGAAGGGGTCGAAGGGCAGGTCACCATGGCTGTGGGTGCGGTCGTGGACCATGTCCCACAGCACGAAGGCCTGCTCGCAGCGCTCCTGGTCGTCCACCATCGCGGCGATGTCCTCGGGCAGCTGGAGGCCCAGGACGTCCACGGCGGCCTCGGTGACGGCGCGGAAGCGGGCGGCCTCGCGGTCGCAGAAGATGCCGCCCCAGCTGAAGCGCGCCGGTGCCTCGCGCACGGCGATGGTCTCCGGGAAGAGAACGGCCGAGTTGGTGTCGTAGCCGGCCGTGAAGTCCTCGAAGGTGATCCCGCAGAACAGCGGGTTGTCGTACCGGGTGCGCTCCAGCTCGGCCAGCCAGTCCGGCCAGACCATCCGCAGCACGACCGCCTCGAAGTTGCGGTCCGGGTTGCCGTTCTGCGTGTACATCGGGAAGACGACCAGGTGCTGGAGGCCGTCCTCACGGTTCGCGGCGGGCTGGAAGGCGAGCAGCGAGTCCAGGAAGTCGGGGATCCGGAAGCCCCCCTCGGCCCAGCCGCGCAGATCCTTCACGAGCGCCTCGTGGTACGCCGCGTCGTGCGGCAGCAGCGGGGCGAGGCGCTCGACGGCGTCTATCGCCCGGCGTACGGCCAGATCGACGTCGGCGGCGTCCGGGGCGCCCTCCGCCTCGAAGTCGATCGAGCCGTCCTTGGCCTGCCACGGCCGGATCTCCTCCACGGCATCCTTGAGCACGGGCCAAGCCGGGTGCTCCACCACCCTGCCCACGGGAGGAACCCGCTCCTCCGTACCCACCTGCACAAGAACATCCGTCATGTCTCATCCTCCACGGGAGAACCTCGCGTATGCACACCGTATGTAAATGAGGTTCCTTCCCGCAAGGGGAGACTCGATAGATTATCCTGCGCAACCCCCATCTTCACCGCTCTTTTTCCTGTCGTACACCGCGCGGGCGACCACTTCCGCCAAGCGGTGTCGAGCATTCCAGGCGTCCCGGGAGGAGCCACGAGGGCGGGCGGGACCGCTGTGCGGACCTGGGGGCCCGATGCGTCAATCCGCACAGGACTCGCCCACCCCCGGGTGATCCGGACCGGCCGCGCAGGGCGCCCCCCGCCCGGCCGGGACACGCCCTGCCTGGCGTACGAGCGGGTACATCGCGGGGCCGGGCCATTAGGCTGCGGCCTTGCCGCGTGGGCGCCGCCGGGACCACGCGTGCGCAGAGCCGCCGTCGACGGAAGCGAGTCGCATCTTGAACTTCCTCACCATCGGTCATCGCGGAGTGATGGGTGTCGAGCCCGAGAACACCCTCCGTTCCTTCGTCGCCGCCCAGAACGCGGGCCTCGACCTGATCGAACTTGATCTGCATCTGAGCAAGGACGGCGCACTCGTCGTCATGCACGACGCGGACGTGGACCGTACGACCGACGGCTCGGGACCGATCTCCGAGATGACGCTCGCGGAGCTGCGGGCGCTGGACGCCGGGTGCGGTGAGCGCGTACCCGTCTTCGAAGAGGTCCTGGACGCCGTCAGGTCGCCGTTGCAGGCCGAGATCAAGGACACGGCCGCGGCGCGGGCGCTGGCCGACGTGATGCACCGGCGCGACCTCGTGGGGCGCGTCGAGGTGTCGTCGTTCCACGACGAGGCGATCGCCGAGGTCACCCGGCTCGTTCCGGGCGTCCGCACCGCGCTCATCGCGAGCCGCTACGGCGTCGACGTCGTGGACCGCGCCGTGGAGGCCGGTGCCGCGACCGTCTGCCTGAACATCCGCCGGCTGACCCTGGAGGTCGTCGAGCACGCCCGCAAGGCCGATCTGAGGATCATCGGGTGGGTGGTGAACACCCAGGACCAGCTGCGGCTGGTGCGCGCGCTGGAGCTGGACGGCGCGACCACCGACTACCCGGAGATCAAACGCACCGGCCGTTTCACGGCGTGACGCCCGCGCCGGCGCCCGGACGAGCGCCCGCGGCGCGAGCGCCCGACGGCCTCGCCGGACGTCAGGCCAGCGGCTTGACCAGCAGCTCGAACCGGAGGTCGTCGCGCTGCGGGACACCGAAGCGCTCGTCGCCGTACGGGAACGGGGTCATCCGTCCCGTACGGCGGTAGCCGCGCCGCTCGTACCAGGCGATGAGGTCGTCGCGTACGGAGATCACGGTCATGTGCATCTCCACGACCCCCCAGGTTTCGCGCGCGTACCGCTCCGCCTCGGTGAGGATCACCTTGCCGAGGCCGCCGCCCTGGAGCGCCGGGCTGACCGCGAACATGCCGAAGTAGGCGTGGTCTCCACGGTGCTCCACCTGGCAGCAGGCGACGACGGACCCGTCCCTCTCGACGGTCAGCAGCCGGCTGTCGGGAGCCTTGATGACGGCGAGCACGCCCTCCGGGTCGGTCCGCTGTCCCTCGAGGATGTCCGCCTCCGTGGTCCAGCCGGCCCGGCTGGAGTCACCGCGGTACGCGGAGTCGATCAGCGCGACGAGGACGTCCACGTCCGCGTCGACGGCGTCGCGGAAGGTCAGTCCGTGGGAGGCGGCGGTGTTCATGGAGCGATTCTCCAAATCTCTGGATCTGTGGGTCTCTGGAACTCTGGTATCTCTGGATCTCTGGCGCGGCTCGGGCACCGCCGAGCGTAACGCCCCGGCCAGGGGCGGTACGGTGATCCACCCGGGATCACGCGACACCCCCTAGGCTCCGTGGGCATGGTGCATGTACTGAGCAGCCGGACCCTTCTGCGCCCCGCCGACCCGGAGCGCTCCCGCGCCTTCTACGGCGGGCAGCTCGGCCTCGCCGTCCACCGGGAGTTCGGTACGGGACCCGAGCGGGGCACGGTCTACTTCCTCGGCGGCGGATTCCTGGAGGTCTCCGGCCGTTCCGACGTGCCGCCCTCACCCGCCCTCAGGCTGTGGCTCCAGGTGGCCGACGCGGCCGCGGCGCACGAGGAGCTGACCGCCGCCGGCGTCGAGGTGCTGCGTCCGCCGGTGAAGGAACCCTGGGGGCTGATCGAGATGTGGATCGCGGATCCGGACGGCACCGAGATCGTGCTGGTCGAGATCCCGGCGGATCATCCGCTGCGCCACCGGCCCGGGATCTGAGGGCACCCGGCGGCCGGAGAGCGGATCGGATCTTCCGTGTCACCGCCGCCCGGCCGACGCGCCGGGCCGGGTCTCCAGTCGGACCGGGCCCCGCTCAGCCGCGCGGGACCCCCAGTCGGCCCTCCAGCTGACCGAGCAACTCCCCCAGAAGCGAGGCGAGTTCACGCTGTCGGGCAGCGTCGATACCGGACAGGGCCGTCGTCTCGTAGGCGAGCTGCTGGGGGAGGATGCCGTCGACGAGCTCGCGTCCCGCGTCGGTGAGCCGGACGTGCGCGACCCTGCGGTCACGGGTGTCGCCGCGGCGTTCGACCAGGCCGCGCTCGGTCAGCTGCTTGAGGCGCTTGGTGACGGCCGCGCCGGAGGAGAACGTCTCGCGGGCGATCTCACTCGGGGTCAGTTCGTGCCCGGTACGGCGGAGCGTCCCGAGGACGTCGAACTCGGGACGGGTCAGCCCGGCGCGGCGCAGTGGCGCGTCCTCGGCCTGCTGGAGGAGCGCGGCCGAGCGGTTGATCCGGCCGATGATCTCCATCGGACCGGTGTCGATGTCGGGATGCACGGCCCGCCACTGCCGCACGACCGCGGCCATCGTGTCGCCGGGCACCGCCGCCCGTCCGGCGCCGGTGTCCCCGCCCGCCGCCCGCCCGTTCGCTGCCGTCATGCCTGTGCGCCCTCCACGGAGTGCAGTCCCTGCCGTCGTACCGTCGCCGCGAGCGTACGGTGTCCGGACCGTTCCACCCGCATCACCCTTTCCTCCGGCAGGGCGCGTTGCCACCATTCGCCGGCGGCGGCGTCGGCGGTGGCCCGCAGCTCGACGACGGCGCCGGCCAGGTCGCGGCGGGCGGACTCCAGGGCGCCGGGCGCGGGACGCTCGGCGTCGAGGAGCCTCCCGGCGCGCTCGTCGGCGCGCTCGACCGCGCCGAGGGCGTCCTCGACGCGGTCACCGGCCCGCCGGTTGGTGACGGCCACCGCCGCGGCGAAGCCGACCAGCGCGCCCACCAGGGTGTCCACGACCCGGTCGGCCATCAGTTCGCCGGGCCGCTGGAGGTGGGCGAACTCGGTGATGAGCAGGGCCATGGGGGTGACACAGACGCTACCGAGCCAGTAGTTGCGCCCGATCAGGGCCTCGGCACCGAAGTTGAGGGCGAGACAGCACAGCACGAGGGCCGCCTGACCGAGGTGGGCGAGCGGGACGACGGCCGCGAAGACGAGTACGCCGACGAGGTTGCCGACCACGCGCTGCACACCCCGGCTCCAGGTCAGGGTGACATTGGCCTGGTAGAGCGAGGCGGCGGTGACCAGGGCCCAGTAAGGGCGCCCGACACCGAGGGCGAGCGAGGCGTAGCCGGCCAGCGAGCAGCCGAGCGCGACGCGCAGCGCGATCGGGGCCAGTGGGCCGAGCCGTCGCAGCAACGGCTTCTCCCCCAGGGCGAGTTCGGCCTCCACACCCAGGAGTTCACCGGCGGCCTCCCCGAGGTCGTCCGGGTGCGGTACGGGGCCGGTGCCGCGCAGGTCGCGGGCCCAGCCGCGCAGCCGCTCGGGCTCCGTGTCGGCGGGCGCGGCGATCGCCACCTCGGCCCGTACGACGAGCCGTTCGAGGGCGCGCCGGGGCGCGGAGCGGGCGCCGGTGGACAGCAGCGACTGCCAGGCCCCGTGCACGGCGGCGGCCGCGGCGGCACGGGAACGGGCGGATCCGGCGCCGGCGCCCCGCGTCTCGGCGTACGCCGCCGCGGCGTTGAGCGCGTGCGCGGTGGCCCTGCGCTCCGGTCCGTGCGGGCGGAGGAGTCCCGGGGCCATGCCGACGATCCAGGCCCAGACGCCCGCGGCGGCACCCAGCGCGAGATGGCCGGGAACCTCGCCGAGCGTCTGCGGCACGAAGAGGGACGCCGAGCTGATGAAGGAGAGGACCACATGGCCGGGCGGCCCGACCCGGGTGGCGTCGCACAGCGCCTTCTGCACGGCGGCGAGCAGGGCGCCGACCGTGACCAGCAGGACGGGGCTCGTGGTGAGGGAGGCGGCTGTCAGGGCCACGGCGAGTCCGGCGAGCATGCCGAGGACCACCCCGGCGAGGGCACGGCCCCGGGCGGCGTACGGGCGGTTGTGTGCGTAGAGCGCGCAGAGCGACCCGGCCATGGTGTACATCGCCAGGTCCAGCCGGCCGAGCGCCAGGAGTGCCAGGTTCGGCGGCGCCACCGAGACGACCACGCTCAGGGCGGGCTTGAACCAGATGTCGGAGGGCCGGCCGAGGCGGAGCGCCCCGGCCAGCGGGAGGCGCCGCGCGCCCGGAGCGGGACCGGGGCGGCGCGCCCGGGGGGTATGGGGGGTCGCGGTGCTCATAGGGGAAGACTAGCAAGTATTTCGTAAGTAAAACACTCGCGCGATATATCGGCGTCGCCACGCCTCCCCCTCCCACCTGCTGCGCTTCCCGCACGCTCCCCCGAATGCACCCCTGCGCCCGGTCTTCACCGGCTTGCGCGCCACCACGCGCGGGCATACCCGGTCCGACGTCCGACAGCGTCGAGCGGGGGGAGGTGCGCGGTGCACGGACCGGCTTCGCCCGGCTGGCTGCTCGTCGCGCTGTGCGCGGCGACCGGGGCCTACTGTCTGCTGCGGATGCGCAGCACGGTCGAGGAACAGCGCCGCACGGCCGGCGGCGAGGCACTCATGGGGTTCGGCATGGCGGCGATGGCCGTGCCCGCGGCCGTGGCCGCTCCGCCCCACTGGGCCTGGCTCGGGTACGCCGCGGTGTTCGGTGCGGCCGCCCTGCGCGCACTGTGGGCCGCCCGCGGCGGCGGGCATCATCTGCATCATGTGGTCGGTGCCTGCGCGATGGCCTACATGGCGGTCGTGATGGCCGCCTCCCCCGGAGGCCACCACGCGCACGGCGGTTCAGGGGTGCCGCTGGTGACCGGGGCACTCCTCCTCTACTTCACCGCGTACGTGCTGGTGTCCGGGGTCCGGCTGCTGCCGGTCGCGGCCATGACCGGGAGCACCGGGGCGACGGTGCCCGGCTCCGCCCGGACCCCCGGCTGGGGCGATCGTCCCGAGTTGTCGCGGGCGTGCCGGCTGTCGATGGGGATCGCGATGCTCGCCATGCTGGTCACCCTCTGACCCGCGGGCCCGCCGCACCGGCGGGACCACTCCCGCCCCGGGCGGCGAAAACCGTGGTGTACGTCACTTTGCCGTCGCGGTTTGTATCCCTCGGCGACGCTCCGCTCATAGGCTTCACCCATGATGGTCCCCGCGGCACTGTTGCTGCTCGGCGCCCTGGCCGCCGTGGTCGCCCCACGGCTGCTCGCCCGGGCGGACTGGCCGGACCGTGAACCTGTGGTCGCCCTGTGGGCGTGGCAGTGCGTGGTGGCGGCCGTTCTGCTCTGCTGCGTGCTGTCGATGACGCTGAGTGCGGCCGCCGCCTGGGTGGCGGTACGCGGCCATGTGTTCGCCCCCGCGCCCCACTCGGTCGTGAACGCCTACGCGTTGAGCACCGGAGGCACGTGGGCCGCGACGACCGCGGTGGCGCTCGCGTGCGGCGGCGCCTGGACCGCGGCCATGCTGGTCCGCGAGGTACTGGGCGCGCGGGCGCGCCATCGCCACAGCCGCGCCGAACTGCGCCTGCGCGCACCACTGTTGCCCGGCGAGGAGCCGGGCACCGATCGGCTGGTGGTGCTGGAGGGCGAACGTCCGGACGCCTGGTTCCTGCCCGGCCCCGCTCCCCAACTCGTCATCACCACGGCCGCGTTGCGCCGCCTCAAGGGTCGGCGTCTGGATGCCGTGCTCGCCCATGAGCAGGGGCACGCGCGGGCCCGGCACGACTGGCTGCTGCACTGCTCGGCCGCGCTCGCCGTCGGCTTCCCGCAGGTCCCTGTCTTCGCCGCGTTCCGCGACGAGATGCACCGACTGGTCGAACTGGCCGCCGACGACATGGCGTCCCGCCGTTTCGGGCGCCTGACCATCGCCCTCGCACTGGTCGAACTCAACGAGGACCGGGGCGTGTTCGGCCCCTGCCCCACCCCGCAGGCCCATCTGCCGGCGCGGGTGCGCCGCCTCCTCACTCCTCAGGACCGGCTGACACCGTCGCGGCGGCTGCGCCTGACGGCAGCGGCCACCTTGGTGCCGGTCGTCCCGCTGCTGGTGACGTTCGTACCCGCGCTGCGGGCACTCGGCTGAGGCGGGCGGCGCGGGCGCGCGGGCTCCAGGCCAGGGGGTTGGGACGTCCGTGCCCCGGCATGAGCACGGGCGGCGCGCGCCGGGGGCCCGGCAGGGCAATCGGGGCGGCCCGGTGCGCCCTTGACCCGCACGGGCCGCGCCGCGAAGGATCACCCTCATGACGATCAAGTGCGTGCTCTTCGACTTCTCCGGAACGCTGTTCCGTGTCGAGTCCACCGGGTCCTGGCTGCGTGCCGTGCTGGCGGAGGCCGACGTCACCCTTCCCGAGGCGGAGTTGACGCGTAAGGCCGCCGATCTGGAGGCCGCCGGCGCGCTTGCCGGAGGTGCCGTCCCCGCGCGGCCGCTGCCGACGGAGCTGGCGGAGGCGTGGCGCAGGCGCGATGAGAGCGCCGCGTCGCACCGGGCCGCCTACACCGGCGCGTCCCGACTGGTGCCGCTGCCCGACCCCGCGCTGCACGAAGCCCTGTACGACCGCCACATGAGGCCCGCCGCCTGGCACCCCTATCCCGACGCGGCGGAGGTGCTCGCGGCGCTGCGCGGACGCGGGGTCGCGGTGGGCGTGGTCAGCAACATCGGCTGGGATCTGCGGCCCGTCTTCCGCGAGCACGGCCTCGACCCGTACGTCGGCGCCTACGTCCTGTCGTACGAGCACGGCATCCAGAAACCGGACGTCCGGCTGTTCGCGACCGCCTGTGAAGCACTGGGGGCGGCACCCGAGGACACGCTGATGGTCGGCGACGACCGCCGCGCCGACGGAGGCGCCGCGGCGCTGGGCTGCGCGGTGCACTTCGTGGACCACCTGCCGGCGGCTGCCCGGCCCGACGGACTGCGGCCGGTGCTCGACCTGGTCGACTGACCGCCGGCCCTGCCCCCGCCTCTCAGCTCTGGTAGCCCTCGACCTGCGAGGACGGCCGTACGTGGGCCTCGTCCGGGTTCTCCCCGAACTCGGTCTTCGCGCGCCGCTGACGCAGCAGGTCCCAGCACTGGTCGAGCTCGCGCTCGAGCTGCCCGAGCCGCTGGTGTTCGGTGTCGGAGTCGATCTGCCCCGACGACAGGGCGTCGCGGAGCTGTCGCTCGTCGTCCACCATCGCCGTGATCTTCGCCAGGATCTGCTCTTGGTTCATGTCCGTCAGCCTCCTCGGGACTCGTGCCCACTGTAAGGAGATCCTCCCCCGCACCGCACGTCCGCCTGAGACGTTCCCCCGCGACGCCCCAGGCGGACGGCAGCCCGAAGCGGACCCCTGAAGGGGTCGCGACCCGGACGGCCTGAGTATAGTTGGCTGGCAGCCAGTCAACACAGGAGTTACAGGATGTCCCCGCGCAGCCCGTCGGTCAACGAAGAGCTGCGGCGGCGTTCCCGGGAGCGGCTTCTTCAGGCCGCGCTGGAGCTGGTGGGCGAGCGCGGGTACGACGCGACGACGCTCGGGGACATAGCGGATCGCGCGGGATCCGCGCGCGGACTGGTGTCCTACTACTTCCCCGGCAAGCGCCAGCTCGTCCAGTCCGCGGTGCACCGGCTGATGCACCGCACGCTGGAGGAGGGGCTGGAGCGCGAGCCGCGCACCGCGGACGGCCGGGAACGGATGGCGCGGGCCATCGACGCGGTCCTCGGCCTGGCCCGGGACAGGCCGGTCCTCATGCGCCAGCACATGGCCGGGATCCTGCACGACGAGGGATTCGTGCAGTGCCCCGAGCAGCAGCGGCTGGCGCGGCTCCTGCGCGAGACCGTCGCCGGTCACGGCTCGCCGGACGCGGCCACCGACTACCCGATGCTGCGCGCGCTGCTGATGGGCGCGGTGTACGCGGCTCTGGTGCCGGGCGCGCCGATGGCGGTGCCGACGCTGCGGGCGGAGCTGTTCGAGCGCTACGGCCTCGACTGGGAGATGGGGGTCCCGCCGGACACCGAGGTGCCCGGCGGGACGTACGGGGCGGATCTGTCACGGTTCTTCGCGACCGGCCGCCTGCCCGACGATCAGTCGAAGTAGTCCGGCTGGGTCTGGACGTTGAGCTCGCGCAGGTGGACCCGCTCGGCCGGGTCGGTGCGCCGGTCGCGGAGCCTCAGGACGTCGAAGCCCTTGGCGATGTCGTTCGAGTAGATGTAGCCGTTGTAGTAGTACGCCGACCAGGAGCCGCCGACCTGGAGCGTGTCGGTGCTCAGCGGGCCGCGCTCGAAGTAGGCGATCTCCTTCGGGTGGAGGGAGTCGGTGAAGTCCCAGACGGAGACGCCGCCCTGGTACCAGGCCTGGACCATGAGGTCCTTGCCCTTGACCGGGATCAGCGAGCCGTTGTGGGCCACGCAGTTCTCGGTGTCCGCCTGATGGCGCGGGATCTTGTAGTAGCTCCGGAAGACCAGCTTGCGCCGGTCGCCCTTGCCGACGATGTCGTAGATGCCGTCCGCGCCGCGGTTCGGACCGATGGCCGCGTTGCAGGTGGCCGCGCCGCCGCCGCCCAGCTCGTCGGTGAACACGACCTTGTCGGCCCTCTGGTTGAAGGTCGCCGAGTGCCAGAACGCGAAGTTGACGTTGTCCTCGACCTGGTCGATGACCTTGGGGTGTTCGGGGTCCTTGATGGAGAACAGGATGCCGTCGCCCATGCAGGCGCCCGCCGCGAGGTCCTTGGAGGGCAGCACGGTGATGTCGTGGCAGCCGGTGGTCTTGGAGACGCCCGGGTTGGTGGGCGAGCCCGGGTTGCCTCCGCCGTCGGGCCCCTCACCGGGGAAGAGCACCGGGAAGTTCACCACCGCGGCCTTCTCGGGGGCGCGGCGCGGCACCTTGATGACCGAGATGCCGTCGTGCGGGGGCCGGCAGTCGGGGAACGTGGCGCTCGGCGAGTACGAGGACACGTAGATGTAGACGTTCCTGCGCTCCGGCACCAGTGAGTGGGTGTGCGAGCCACAGGCGGTCTCGACGGCGGCGACGTACTTCGGGTTCGCCTTGTCGGTGATGTCGAAGACCTTCATTCCCTCCCACGAGGACTTCTCGGTCGCGGGCTGCGTGGTGCTGTTGCAGGAGTTGTCGCTGCGCGAGGAGTCGGTGGAGAGGAAGAGCAGGTCGCCGGAGACGGAGATGTCGTTCTGCGATCCCGGGCAGAGCACCTGGGAGACCGTCCTCGGGGCCTTCGGGTTGCTGATGTCGAGGATGCGGAAGCCGTCGTAGTTGCCGGCGAAGGCGTACTTGCCCTGGAAGGCGAGATCCGAATTGATCCCGGGCAGGGCGTCCTTGGGGATGTTGGTGAGGTGCTGGACGTTGTCGGAGTGGACGATCTCGTCCTGTCCGGGTATCTCGCCGCTCGCCATCGCCGCCTTCAGCTCGGCGGCGTCGCTCCGGGAGACCTTTTCCCGTGCGGCGGGACCGTCCCCGGGGTCGGGGGTCGCGGCCGCCGGGCCGGCTGTGAGCAGCGCGGCCAGGAGTCCGGCCGCGACGGCGGCAACTCCCAGGCGTCTGTGCCGCGTTCGGGGATCGTGTAACAGGGTCACTGCGTCCTCCCTTGTAGCCGTTCGCAGAGGAACGGTTCACGGACCCCAGAAGTATCGTCCGTCCCATGCGCTGATCAACAGATGGCAACGTACTAGTCATGAGACTTTCTGGTCAGGCACGTTCGAAAGCGTGCTAGGACGGTCATGAACTCCCCTGTGGTGTAAGCCGATCCGTGTGTCCCAGGAGGTCGCTGTGCTCGTCCGCCGTTCCCCCCGCGCGTCGCTGGTCACGGTTTCCCTGGTGGCCGTCGCCCTCACCCTCGGGGCCTGCGACGACTCCCCCGCTCCGGCCAAGTCCGGTGGTGCGGGCGGGCCTTCGGTGATCGCACCGGGGAGGCCGGGCGAGGCAGCGGAGACCCTCTCGGTCGACGACGCCGCGAAACAGCGCGCCGAGGACGACTCCCCCAACTCGGCGGACTACGCCTACGCGCGGATGATGATCGAACACCACGCCCAGGCACTGGAGATGACCCGGCTCGCCCCGCGACAGGCCGAGTCCGGCCGGGTGAAGGCACTCGCGGCACGCATCACGGCCGCGCAGGGACCCGAGATCAGCACGATGAAGGGCTGGCTCGACACCCACGACGGCGACGGGCACGCCACGGAACACCGGCACGAGGCGATGCCCGGCATGGCGACCGACGCTCAGCTCAAGGCGTTGCGCGTGGCCCGCGGCAAGGTCTTCGACCGGCTTTTCCTGAAGCTGATGATCACGCACCACGACGGGGCGGTCTCGATGGCCACGGACGTGAAGGCCCAGGGCAACAACATCCAGATCGAGGAGATGGCCGACGACGTGATCGCCCAGCAGACCAGTGAGATCGGCAGGATGCGCGCGATGTCGTGACGGTCCGCGGCCTTCGCGGGCACTCGGCGCCGGCCCGTTCGGTGACGCACATGACGGGGGGTCAGGAACCCCTCGTCGCGCGGCCCTGCGATCAGCCGCAGTGACCTGCGCCGGCTGTGACCGGTGGCGCACATGACCGCCAGGACCGGATCCGCGCCGTCCGGCCGCGAGGCCCGGTACTCCTCGGCGGCCGGCGGGCGCCCCTCGACGCCACGCGGCCACGCGCCGCGGACACGGCCGGACAGCGGCCCCGCGGGCCTCCCCGCCCGCGGCGCGGCGCTCCCGCCGCACGCCTCGACGAGGGGCTCCTCGATCCAGTCCGCGAGCGCCGTGAGGTCGCCCAGGGACAACGGCGGCCGGGCCCGGACGTCCTCGATGGAGACCCCCTCACCGGCCGTCACCGCGAGTACGTCGACCCTGGCGCCGTCCGCGAAGTCGATCCGGACGGAGAACCACCGCGTGACGCTGTCGCGCTCCCGCACCTCCCACGCGGGCCACACGGACACCGAGCCCTCCGGCCGA
The DNA here is from genome assembly GCF_040608315.1 of Streptomyces sp. NPDC005195. NCBI lineage: Bacteria > Bacillati > Actinomycetota > Actinomycetes > Kitasatosporales > Streptomycetaceae > Streptomyces > Streptomyces sp. NPDC005195. The sequence goes on along the minus strand of NZ_JBEXHZ010000030.1, from coordinate 7,957 downwards.
TCACCATCAGAAAGACCGAGAAAGGATGCTTCCGGCACTCGCAGAACGTAACCGCATGATCACACTCCATACGAACGGACGCGCACACGTGTGCCGCGCGCCGCACCCTGTCAGCGGGCCATGAGTGGTGCGATGCTGGAGCCATCAGCGATCTCCTCGGGCTGTTCCGGGTTTCGGGTTGGGAGTTCCGCCGTGCTGCATGTCGCCGTTGTCGGCTCCGGGCCCAGCGGGGTCTACACCGCCCAGAGCCTCGTCCAGAGCGGGCTGCCCGGTATCAGGGTGGACGTCCTCGACCGGCTGCCGTGCCCCTACGGCCTGGTCCGCTACGGCGTGGCCCCCGACCACGAGAAGATCAAGTCGCTCCAGAACACTCTGCGCGCCGTCCTGGTGGACGAGCGGGTGCGGTTCCTCGGCGGTGTCCAGGTGGGCCCCGGCGGCGTACCGGCCGCGCGGCTGCGCGAGCTGTACCACGCGGTGGTGTACTGCGTGGGAGCCGCCACCGACCGTCATCTCGCGGTGCCCGGCGAGGAGCTGTCCGGCAGTTGGTCGGCGACGGAGTTCGTGTCCTGGTACAGCGCGCACCCGGACTCCGTGGCCGACGGAGCCGCCGGATTCGTGCACGGCACCCGCTCGGCCGTGGTCATCGGCGTCGGCAACGTCGCGGTCGACGTGACCCGGATCCTGGCGCGCGGCGCGGCCGAGCTGAGCCCCACCGACATGCCGCAGGCGGCGCTCACCGCGCTGGCCGCGAGCACGGTGACGGAGATCAGCATGGTCGGGCGGCGCGGTCCTTCGCAGGCCCGCTTCACCACCAAGGAACTGCGCGAACTGGGCGGACTGCCGGACACCGACGTCGTGGTGGACCCCGAGGAGTTGGCGCTCGATCCGCAGTATGCCGACCCGTCTGCGCTGCCGGCCGCCCAGCGCCGCAACGTGGAGGTACTGCGCGGGTGGGCCGCCACCCCGGCGCGGGGCCGTCCGCGCCGGATCCGGCTCCGTTTCTTCCTGCGCCCCGTCGCGCTGCTCCCCCGCGACGGCGACCCGGACGGCGCCGGCGGGCGGGTGGGTGCCGTGCGCTTCGAACGGACGGTGCCCGACGGACAGGGCGGGGTGACGGGCACGGGTCGCCACGAGGACATCTCGGCGCAGTTGGTGCTGCGGTCGGTGGGCTATCGCGGGGTTCCGCTCGAAGGGCTGCCGTTCGACGCGGAACACGGCACAGTGCCCCATCTCGCCGGGCGGGTGCTGCGGGACGGCGCGGTCGCTCCTGGCGAGTACGTGGCGGGCTGGATCAAGCGTGGCCCGACGGGTGTCATCGGCACCAACCGGCCGTGCGCGAAGGAGACGGTGACCTCGCTGCTGGAGGACGCGCCCGGTCTCGTACGGCGCGAGGTGACCGACGATCCGCTCGCGGCGCTGCGGGCGGACGGCCTCGCGCCGGTCGAATGGGCCGGCTGGGAGGCGATCGAGCGGGCGGAGGCGGAGCTCGGGGCCTCCCTGGGGCGGCGTGTCGTGAAGCTGCCTGACTGGACGTCACTGCTGGCGGCGGCGCGGACGGCGACTTCCTGAGGGCTCGCCCGTCATCCCCGCGGGATCCGGCGGAGTCGTCCGGGGTTCCGTGGGCATGACACACATCGGCAACAGACCGGACATCAACAAACTGTTCAAGCCCTCTACGGTCTCGTGCTGTCCGGAGGTTCCCCCGTACCGTCCGGCCGCCCCGGTCCGCCGCCGTCCCTGGAGTGCCCATGGCAACCACCGCACCCGTGCATCCCGTCGACGAGGTCCCGCCCGTACGCGGTCTCGCCGCCTTCGGGCTGCAGCACGTGCTCGCGATGTACGCGGGAGCCGTGGCCGTCCCGCTGATCGTGGGCGGCGCGATGAAGCTCTCGCCGGCCGATCTGGCGTATCTGATCACCGCCGACCTGCTGGTCTGCGGCATCGCGACCCTCATCCAGTGCGTGGGATTCTGGCGCTTCGGCGTACGGCTGCCCATCATGCAGGGCTGCACGTTCGCGGCGGTCTCACCGATGGTGCTCATCGGGACGACCGGCGGCGGACTGCCCGCGATCTACGGGTCGGTGATCGTCGCGGGCCTCGCGATCATGCTGTTGGCGCCGGTCTTCGGCCGGCTCCTGCGCTTCTTCCCGCCGCTCGTCACGGGCACCGTCATCCTGATCATCGGGGTCTCACTGCTGCCGGTGGCGGGCGACTGGGCCGCCGGCGGCGTGGGCGCCAAGGACTTCGGCGAGCCGAAGAACCTGGCGCTCGCGGGCTTCGTGCTGGCCGTCGTCGTGGCGGTGCAGCGGTTCGCGCCGCCCTTCCTGAGCCGGATCGCGGTACTGATCGGCATCGCGGTGGGCGTCGCGGTGGCGGTGCCCCTCGGCTTCACGGACTTCGGCGGCGTCGATGACGCCGACTGGCTGGGGATCAGCACGCCCTTCCACTTCGGCGCCCCCGCCTTCCACGCCTCGGCGATCGTCTCGATGCTGGTGGTGGCGCTGGTGACGATGACGGAGACGACCGGCGACCTCATCGCGGTGGGTGAGATGACCGATCGCAGGGTCGAGCCGCGCACGCTGGCCGACGGGCTGCGCGCCGACGGCCTCTCCACGGTTCTCGGCGGTGTCTTCAACACCTTCCCGTACACGGCGTTCGCGCAGAACGTGGGTCTCGTCGGCATGACCCGGGTACGCAGCCGCTGGGTGGTCGCCGCCGCGGGCGGCATCCTCGTACTGCTCGGTCTGCTGCCCAAGCTGGGTGCGGTGGTCGCGGCCGTACCCGCGCCGGTGCTGGGCGGCGCGGGTCTGGTGATGTTCGGTACGGTCGCCGCGAGTGGGCTGCGCACCCTGGCCGGGGTGGACTTCAAGGGCAACGACAACCTCACCGTCGTGGCCGTCTCGGTCGCCGTGGGCCTCCTGCCGGTCGGGGTGCCGACGGTCTACGAGAAGTTCCCCGACTGGTTCCAGACGGTCATGAACAGTGGGATCAGCGCCGGTTGCGTGACGGCGATCGCCCTGAACCTGATCTTCAACCATCTGCCGGGCAGGCCGGGCGCGAAGGACGGCGCCGCCGCTCCGGAGGCACCCACGGTCAGCGCCTGAGGGCTGTCCCGCGATACCCGGCGGGCGCGCCTGGCCACCAACCGGGCAGCAGGGACCTCAGCCGGCGCCCCGCTCCGACTCCTGGCGTGCCGCCGCGGCGAGGACGCAGCCGATGAGTCCCGGGAACAGCGTGTCGAGGTCGTCCGCGCGCAGTGCGTTCATCTTGGCCGTGCCGCGGTAGACCTGCCGGATCACCCCGCTCTCACGGAGCACCCGGAAGTGGTGCGTGGTGGTCGACTTGGTGACGGGCAGGTCGAAGTGCGAACAGGACAGCTCGTCGCCGCCGGCGGCGAGCTCTCGCACGATCCGCAGCCGCATCGGATCGGCCAGCGCGTGCAGCACGCCCTCCAGACGGATCTCCGCACACGCGGGATGGGCGAGATCCCGGCTGCTGCCGGCGGGGGCGGCGGTCGTCACGGCGGCTCCAGTCCTCGGGGCGGGCTCTCGTCCGGCATCGTCTCCGGCCTGCTGGGCTCCACCGGTTCCCATTGTACGAGACCTCTCGTAGTTTGACACTTGCCGTACTACGATGCCTATCGTAGTAGCCGCAGCCCGGTCCCGCGACGAATGGAGTCCTCCGTGAGCGCGCTCTTCGAGCCCATCACCCTGCGCGATCTGACCATCCCCAACCGGGTGTGGATGCCGCCGATGTGCCAGTACTCGGCCGCACCGGAGGGACCTTCGACGGGCGCCGCGAACGACTGGCACTTCGCCCACTACGCCGCCCGCGCCACCGGCGGTACGGGCCTGATCGTCGTCGAGGCCACCGCCGTCTCGCCCGAGGGCCGGATCAGCCCGTACGACCTCGGCATCTGGAACGACACCCAGGTGGAGGCGTTCCGTCGCATCACGGGTTTCCTGCGGGGCCAGGGCACCGTGCCCGGGATCCAGCTCGCGCACGCCGGGCGCAAGGCATCGACCGACCGTACCTGGACGGGCGGCGCGCCGGTCGGTGAGGACGCGTACGGATGGCAGCCGCTGGCCCCGAGCGCGCTGGCCTTCGACGAGCGCCATCCGGTGCCGACCGAACTCACCGTGGACGGGATACGGGAGATCGTCGGCCAGTTCGCGGACGCGGCCCGGCGCGCCCTGGACGCCGGATTCGAGATCGTGGAGATCCACGGCGCCCACGGCTATCTCGTCAACGAGTTCCTCTCCCCGCACTCCAACCGGCGCACCGACGAGTACGGCGGCTCCTACGAGAACCGCGTCCGCTTCGCCCTCGAGGTCGTCGACGCCGTCCGTACGGTCTGGCCCGAGGACAAGCCGCTGTTCTTCCGGGTCTCGGCCACCGACTGGCTGGACGAGGGCGGCTGGAGCGCCGACGACACCGTCCGCCTGGCCGCCCGGCTCCAGGAGCACGGCGTGGACCTGCTGGACGTCTCGACAGGCGGCAACGCCTCGGGCGTCCGTATCCCGGTCGGGCCCGGCTACCAGGTCCCCTTCGCCGCACGGGTGAAGGCGGAGACCGGGCTGCCCGTCGCCGCCGTCGGCCTGATCACCGACGCCGAGCAGGCCGAGAAGATCGTCGCCAACGACGAGGCCGACGCGGTGCTGCTGGGCCGCGAGCTGCTGCGCAACCCGTCGTTCGCCCGCATCTCGGGACGTGAGCTGGGCGCGGACGTCCACGTGCCCGAGCAGTACCACCGCTCGGTCTAGGTCGTACCGGCCTCTACCGGGGAGACCGGTGTCCTCAGGGTCCGACGGCCCGGGCGGACGCCGGATTGCGGTGCAGTCGCCGCAGGATCAGGGCCAGTTGGAGCCGCAGCCGGCCGTGCGGGTCGTGCACCGGCCAGTCCAGCCAGTGCTCGGCCTGGGCCAGACGGCCCTGGAGCGTGGAGTGGTGCACGTTCAGTTCCGCGGCCGCGGCCCGCAGACTCGAGCTGAAGGCGACCGCGTGCAGCGTGCTCGCCGCCCAGGGAGCCGACGCGACGGCGTGCTCCAGGGCGCGGACGTCGGGCACGGGTGCGTCGGCCGGTCCGGCCGACGCCGCGAGCGGCGCGAGTCCGCCCAGTTCGTCCGCGTACACCGTGCGGGGGCCCGGGTCCTGGTCGGTGCCCTCCGCGGTGAAACGCAGAGCGGTGCGGGCGGCGGCGTACGACGCCGGAAGGTCTCGTACCGGCACGGCGGGGCCGACACCCGCGCGACGGCCGCCGGTGCGGGGAGCGCGGGCACCGGCGGCCGGCACCGCTTCGACGCGGGGCCCTCGCTCCGCGGTCACCACCACCCGGGCCGCGGCCACGTCCCGCAGTCCGAGCCGGACGGCCGCTCCGTGCCGGGCGTGCTCCGTCGCGGAGGCGTCGAGGAGTACTTCCAGCGAGGCGGGATCGGCAGGCCCGGCATCCGTCGGGGCCCGGCCGCGGGTGCGGTCGAGGACGACCCGGGCGGCGGCCGCGGCACGCTCCACGACCATCGCGTGCACCCCGTCGCAGGGCCCCGCGCGCTCCAGCCAGACGGCCCCGGACCCGCCGGGCCTCAGGGGGGCGGACGGCCAGGCCGGGTCGATGGGTCCGCCCTCGTCGCGGCGCAGCCCGTCGGCCTCGACCCGGACCCGGACTCCGCGCTCCTCGTCGACCAGGCGGGCGGGGCAGCCGGCCAGCACGGCCGCGCCCCGCACCAGGGACTCCAGGCCGGCCCGGCCCTCGGTCAGCCGGTCGAAGTAGGAGATCACCCGCAGCGCGGCGCCCGCGTCGGGGTCGAGCGCCGCGAGTCTGCCCGCCAGTTCCTTCACCGCATGTCACCTCGCACGGGCGTCGCCGGTCACGCGGTCCGGGCCGCCGACCGGCCGGTGCGCAGCGGCCGGACCGGCGCTTTGGGGTGAGCGCCGAGCCCTCATGCTCCGTCACCGGGCCGCCGGTGCCAACCCGTCCTCTCAGAACTCCCGCCGGATCCGGTCAGTTCCCCAGCAGTCGGCGCAGCCACCGCAGGCGTGCCGCCTTGGTGTCCTGGGACAGGGCGGCCTGCGGCGCCATCTGGTCGTATCCGTGGAAGCCGCCCGGCCAGACGTGCAGTTCGGCGCGGCCGCCCGCCTGCCACATCCGGGTCGCGTAGGCGACGGCCTCGTCACGGAAGGTCTCGGCCGAACCGACGTCGATGAACGTCGGGGGCAGTCCGGTGAGGTCCTCGGCGCGCGCGGGGGCGGCGTAGGGGGAGACGTCCGGGCCGCCGCGCGCGTCGCCGAGGAGGGCCGTCCACCCGGTGTCGTTCGCCGTGCGGTCCCACACGCCCAGACCGGCCATCTGGTGGCTGGACGGGGTGTCGTTGCGGTCGTCGAGCATCGGGCAGAGCAGCACCTGCCCCAGCAGCGCCGGGCCGCCCCGGTCCCGGGCGAGCAGGGCGACGGCCGCGGTCAGGCCACCTCCGGCGCTGCCGCCTGCGACGATGATCCGGTCCGCGTCGAATCCCAGTTCCGCGGCGTGCTCGGCGGTCCACACCAGTCCCGCGTAGCAGTCCTCGACCGGCGCCGGGTGCGGGTTCTCCGGCGCGAGGCGGTACTCCACGGACACCACCGCCGCGCCCAGTTCCCGCGCCCAGTCGAGGATCTCCGGGACCCCTGAGCGGCTGTCGCCGACCACCATCCCGCCGCCGTGCGTGTGGTAGATGACCGGCACCGCGGCATCGGTCCCCGTGGGCCTGCAGACGAGCAGGGAGATGTCGGGGGCGCCCCGCGGCCCGGGAACCGTGCGGTCCTCGACCTCGAAGGCACCCTCCCCGGTCAGGTCCGGATCCGCTCCCTCGAACGCCGCCATGCTCTCGCGCAGCGCCGGGATCATCTCGGGGTGCAGGGCGGGCGGCATCTCCTCGGCGACGACTTCGAGGGCTGCGGCGAGTTCCGGGTCGAACGGCGGAGGCGGTCCCACCCGGAAGCGCTCGTTCCCGGAGGAGGGTGCGGAAGGTACGGCGGTCATCGGCTCTCCCTGCGTCACGGTCACGCCCCTGTGACCACTGTCGTCATCGTGCCCCGGGCCCGCGGTACGGCGGGAGCGCCATACGGCGGAGAACTCCCGCCGAACGGCGGGAAGCTCCACGGAACCGACGACGGTGTCCGCGTCCCCGGGCATGCCTGGTCGGTGGTGCCGGAAATCAGTGGCGCGCGGCCGGCGGGGGTGGCGCGAGATCCAGGTCACCCCGGCTCCCTGTCACACATCACCCCGCCACCCCGGTCATACGTGCGTACCCACAACCCGTAGTCGATCGTCAGGAGATCACGATGGAATCCCGTCTCAACTACTTCGGCCACCCCCTCGCGGGAAAGGTGCTGAAGGGCATCAACTCGGCCGGCCAGGCGGCTTCGGAAACGACGCTGCCGCACACGGTCCAGGAACTCGTGAAGATCCGCGCGAGCCAGATCAACGGCTGCGGCTTCTGCACCGACATGCACACGAAGGACGCCGTGGCGGCGGGCGAGACCGCGCAGCGGCTCCACCTGGTCGCGGCCTGGCGTGAGGCCACGGTCTTCACCGACGCCGAGCGCGCCGCGCTGGAACTGGCCGAGCAGGGCACCCGCATCGCCGACGCCGCCGGCGGTGTGACCGACGAGGCATGGGCCGCCGCGGTCAAGCACTACGACGAGGAGCAGCTCGTCGCCCTGATCTCCCTCATCGCCATCATCAACGCCTACAACCGCATCAACGTCATCAACCAGCAGCCCGCCGGCAGCTACCAGCCCGGCCAGTTCGGCTGATCGACACCCGTCCGCCGGACACGACCGGTCCGTCTCCGCGCCGCCCCGACCCAGGCGAGGAGACGGACCACCGGCGTGCGGGCCGCCCGCGACCCCCAGCCCCCGCGCCCCCGCCCACACGCCACACACGCCCGTCAACCCCAAAGGGCCAAGCGTCGAAGGCCCCCCC